>NZ_JBILOS010000036.1:0-20104 GCF_044374345.1 Sphingorhabdus sp.
GAAATGGGCCTTTTGGAAGGTCTTCATGGTAGCCACATGCCACCAGATTCTCGCGGGCCCTTAACCCAATATGTGTTGCGGCGCAACATCGCTGGTGTTGCAATAGGCGATTGTTCAGGTCAAAGCATCGCCATGTTTGCCCGTATCTTTGCTGACCGCTTCGTTCTTTTGCTGCTTGGCACGATATTGCTGGCAAGCTTCCTCCCCGTGCGTGGGGCGGCTGCCAATGTTGCGGCCATGATCTCGTCCGCGGCGATTTTCGTGCTCTTTTTCCTGAATGGTGTCCGGTTGCCGCGGCAAGAGGTTGTCAACGGCGTGCGCAACTGGCGGCTGCAGGGCACGATTTTCCTGTTTGTATTTGGGGTAATGTCCGCCGCCGGATTAATACTGTCGCATATTTTCGACAATGTCCTACCGGCCACGCTGGCGCTCGGAATATTGTTCACCGGCATTTTGCCATCAACGGTGCAGTCGGCCGCTGCCTATTGCGCATTGGCCAAAGGCAATGTTGCCGCATCGGTGGTGGCAGCCGCGTTGATTAACCTTGTCGGTGTGGTCCTTTCGCCCGTGCTGTTCGCTGTGCTGGCGCATGTGGGCGAAGGCAGCGTGTCGGGTGAAGCGGTGGGACGGATTGCGCTGATCTTGTTGCTGCCCTTTGCGCTTGGCCAGATGATGCAGCGTTGGTTCAAGCCTTGGGTCGATGGGCACAAATCGCTCGCGACATGGATGGACCGCGTGTCGATTGCGATTGCCGTCTATGTTGCATTTTCAGGTGCAGTGGTTGCGGGTATCTGGAGCATTGTGCGCGGCGATGAACTGGCGTGGTTGGCAGTGGCGCTTTCGATCATGCTGGTCATCGGTTTTGGCGGCGCGTGGGTGCTGGGCGGGATCATGAAACTGCCACGCGGTGACCGGATTACCATGCTGTTTTCAGGCGGACAGAAAAGCATCGCCATTGGCGCGCCGCTGGCCGCAACGATATTTCCACCAGCGATTGCTGGCATGGTGCTGTTACCGACGCTGGCGTACCATATGGCGCAGTTGATATTGTCGGCGCCTATGGCGACGCATTTGGCTGCGGACAAAAAACCGTAGTTCTACGGTGAATATTTAGAGGCTCCTGAGCGCCTCCGAAGGACGCGCGGCCAATATTGGCAATGAGCCGACCATGCCGAGTATGAATGTCAGCCCAGCGCCCCCGACCAACGTTAGCATTAATATGCCATAATCGGGCGCGAAGCTGAAATCGAAGATGTGCACGACGACATAATATGCGGCGCCCATGCCAAGCGCGAGGGACAGCAATCCGAGCACCACGGCCAAGATGCCATATTCCATCGCCTGTGCGCCCAATATCTGGCTGCGTGTGCCGCCCAGCATCTTGGTAATCACCGCGTCATAGATACGTGATTGGCGCGCAGCGGCGATGGCACCGACGAGAACAGCGATACCCGCCAATATCGCGATGGACGCGGCCGCCGCGATGGCTTGCGCCATTTGGCTGAGCAAATTGGTGATTTGCGCCGTCACCTCGCCAACCTCAATCAGGGAGGATGAGGGGAAGGCGGGCGGTAAGGATTTGGCCAAGACGCGCTCGGCGTCCTTTGACACCGTCAGGGTCGCCACCATATTGTGCGGCGCGGCGTCGAGGCTGCCGGGTGAGAAGACCATCACATAATTGAGGCCGAAATTCTCCCAATTGACCGTGCGCAGTGACGCAATTTTGGCAGGAACTTCGACGCCAAGCAGACTGACGGTCAGGCTATCGCCAATGCCAACATTCAGGACCTCAGCGATTTCGGCATCAAGGCTGACCAAAGCTGGTCCATTATAATCGGCTGGCCACCACTCGCCCTCTACGAGCTCGCTGCCTTTTGGAATATCGGCGCTGTAGGTCAGGCCACGGTCGCCATTTAGCACCCATGCGCCTTCCGGCAGTTCTTCCAATTGATCGACGCGTTGGCCGCCATATTCGATGATCGTGCCACGCAGCGCGGGGATGAGGTTGATCGTGGCGGCAGGGTCTGCGTCCTTGACCATACGCGTGAACGTGCCAGCGCCGTCGCGCGGGATATCGAGCACGAAAAAGCTTGGTGCGCGTTCGGGGACGCTGTTCTTGATTTCGTTATTTATGCTGGTCTGAATCGCCGCGAGTGTGACGAACAAGGTCAGCCCAAGGCCCAAGGCGACAACGAGCGCCTGCGTCTGCGCGCCTGGCCTATGCAAGTTGGCGAGGGCCAACCGGGGCAGTGGGGCCTTTGGACGGGGCAGGCGGATGGCAACGAAGCGCAGCAGGAATGCGATGCCGGTGAGCAAAAGCAACAGGCCGAATGCCGCTCCAATGAACGCAAGCGAGAACATCGGCTCGCGTGCTGTGACAACCGCCAGCGCCACGATTGCGGAAATCGCGCCAACCACCCAGATGCTGCTTTTGCGGTCTATACGGCTATTGCCTTCGACGATCGCGCGGAACAGCCCGGCTGCGGGCACCGTGCGGGCACGCGCAAGCGGGGGTAGGGCGAAGGCCAACGCAATGAGCAAGCCGTAGATAGCGCTGATCGCCAAGGGGAGCGGATGCACATTGAAGCCCGGCGCAACGGGCAGGATGTCGCCTGCAACCCAGCCAATCGCCATCGGCATGACGCTGCCGACGCCAAGACCAACCAATATCGCGACAGATGCGACCGCAAGAATTTGCAGCATATAAATGCGGAATATCGTCTGGCTGTCCGCGCCCGTGACCTTCAATGTCGCGATGCTTGCGCGTTTGCTGGCGAGATAGCTGCCGACGCCATTGCCGACGCCAATACCGGCGATCACCAATGCGGCGAGGCCGACCAAAGTCAGGAATTGCCCCATGCGCTCAATGAAGCGCCGTGTTCCCGGCGCGCCGTTTGACCGGTCGGTAATATCCCAGCCTGCGGAGGGGAATTGGGCCTCAAGCGCTTTGGCGACGGCTGCCGCATCCTCTTGCGGGGCAAGCTTGATGCGATATTTGCTCTCATACATGCTGCCCGGCTGGATGAGTCCGGTGTCCGGCAGCGACGCCATGTTGATGATGGCGACTGGCCCAAGAGTGAAGCCTTCACCCAAGCGGTCGGGTTCTTCCGCAATGATGCCGGCAACCTTGAACGTTGCTTCGCCAAAACGGACGGTGCCGCCCGTTGCGATATCAAGCCGTTCGGACAAGGTTGGCCCGATGTAAATCTCACCCTTTGCGGGAGCTTTGGCCGAACCGCCCTCGCGCAATGTGAGCGCGCCATAATGCGGATAGACGTTGTCGATGGCCTTGAGTTCCGCGAGCAGGCTATCGTTACCAATCGCCATTGCGCGCAAGCGGATGGTTTCGGAAACCGCACCCGCCTTGCGCATCGCCGCCATTTCCGCGGCGTTCGCCTCGCGTTGTGCAATGCCAATCTCAATATCCCCGCCCAGGATCGTCTGGCCGCGGCGTGAAAGCTCGTCCGAAATCCCGGCCGTCAGGCTGCCAATAGCCGCCAATGTTGCGACGCCCAGAAACAGGCAAATCGCAAGCAGCCGCAACCCGCGAATGCGTGCGGACAGATCACGGCGCGATATGCGCCAAATGGCGGCGAGGGGTAGGCTCAACCCACACGCTCCACCACATGGCCGTCTTGCATCACAATCACACGGTCACATTTGCGTGCGAGTTCCGGGTCATGCGTGATAATCAGCAGCGTTGCCCCCAATGCTGCACGGCGGGCGAATAACAGATCGACAATCGACGTGCCGGTCGATCCGTCGAGATTGCCCGTCGGCTCGTCGGCAAATATGATTTTGGGGCCAGCGGCCATGGCGCGGGCGATGGCAACGCGTTGCTGCTCGCCGCCCGACAGTTGCGATGGATAATGGGTCAACCGATGCCCAAGGCCGACCGCTTCCAACTCGGCCTTTGCGCGGCCGAATGGATCATCCATCCCCGCCAGTTCCATCGGGATGGCGACATTTTCGAGCGCGGTCATCGTTGGCAACAAATGAAACGCCTGCAGCACAATGCCGATACGCCCGCGCCGTGCGCGTGCCAGCGCGTCTTCATCCAGTTTCGTAAAGTCGAGGCCGTCGACCAGAACAGTGCCGCCAGTGGCTTGCTCAAGCCCCGCGAGCACCGCCATGAGTGAGGACTTGCCCGAGCCCGATGGGCCAAGCAATGCAACGCTGCTGTCATACGGCACCTCAAGGTCGACGCCGCGTAAAATCGACACCTCGGCATCGTTGGAACCAAGGCTGAGGGTGACATTTGCCGCACGGATTGCCATATCCGTTTTCATGTTAACCGGAGCGTGCAAGGAAGCATCCTTATGAATAGAGGTTTTTGGCTATATGGTGCGCTTATTGTCGCAATCCAAGGGCTGGTTGCATGCGGGTCTAACCCTGTAGCGGAAAATAAGGCGCAAGCGCAGGAAACGGCGAAGGTTCAGGCATATGACCGGCTGGTCGTGGCCTTTGGGGACAGCCTTTACGCAGGCTACAGGCTTGCCCCCAATGAAGGGCTCGCGCCGCAATTGCAGGCGGCGTTGCAGGCCGATGGCATAAATGCCCGGGTTCACAATGCTGGCGTATCAGGCGACACAACAGCGGCGGGAAAAACGCGGCTGGCATTTGTGCTGGATAATCTGGAGCGCAAGCCGGATCTGGTTGTGCTTGGCCTTGGCGGGAACGATATGTTGCGCGGTATCAAGCCTGCAGAAACCAAGGCAAATATGGTCGCGATGCTGGACGAGCTTAAGCGGCGCGACATTCCCGTTCTTCTGACTGGCATGTTAGCGGCGCCGAACCTGGGTCAAGATTATGGCAATGCGTTCAATGCGATATTCCCACAACTCGCGAAGCAATATGACGCGCCTTTATATCCATTTTTCCTCGAAGGCGTAGTGACCGATGGCGCGCTGATGCTGCCCGATAACATCCACCCCAATGCGAAAGGGGTGTCGCGGGTTGTCGAAGGATTATCGCCGCTGGTCGAAGCTGCTTTGAAGGAACAAGGTGGCGCTGTATTAGAAAAATAATACAGCTTTGGCGCTAAGTGCTTGAAATGGTCAGGCACGCGCTCCATCTGTTGTTCTATAGAATTACTGAGGGATTTAGCGATGTCGACTGAAACCGTTACCCAAACCGTACCAGAGCTGAAGCTGACTCCGCCCGACCCCGTGCCAACCGTCGCGCCGCAACAGGCGATGGGCTTGGTTCCGGTGACCGATGAACAGCAAAGCAAGCTTGCGCAGCGCGTTGAAGCCTATGTCGCTGACTTGGTCGCGCAGGATGTGAACAGCCCGGAATTCGGCAAGCGCGTGGACCAATTGACCAACATGGGCCGCAAGGAAATTATGGAAGCATCGGCACAGTCGAACCGTTTCCTCGACAAGCCCATTCGCCGCATGGATGAAAGTTCCGGCGTCGGCGCGGATCTCGCCGAATTGCGCCGCGTTGTTGAAGATCTGGACCCGTCCAAAAAGGGCAATCTGATGACCAAGCAAAAGCTGTTTGGCATCATCCCATTCGGCAACAAGCTGCGCAATTATTTCGACAGCTATCAAAGTTCGCAAACGCATATCAGTTCGGTTCTCGCGCGTCTTGGCAATGGCAAGGACGAGCTGTTGATGGATAATGCCGCGATCGACGTTGAGCGGCAGAATCTGTGGGTTGCCATGGGCAAGCTGGAACAGATGATTGTCATGTCCAAGCAGTTGGACACGAAATTGGAAGAAAAAGCCGCTGATCTTGAACTGTCCGACCCTGCCAAAGCGCGTGCGATAAAGGAAAGCGCGTTGTTCTATGTGCGCCAACGTACGCAAGATTTGCTGACGCAAATGGCGGTGACGGTGCAGGGTTATCTCGCGCTCGATCTGGTCAAAAAGAACAATGTCGAACTGGTCAAAGGTGTCGACCGCGCATCGACCACCACCGTTGGCGCATTGCGCACGGCGGTTACCGTGGCGCAGGCGATGACCAACCAGCGGCTCGTTTTGGACCAGATTACCGCGCTCAACACGACGACCGCGAACATCATCGACAGCACCGGTCAGTTGCTGCGCGACAATACGGGCCGTATTCATGAACAAGCCGCCGGCGCCACCATCCCGTTGGAAACGTTGAGCCGTGCGTTCCAGAATATCTACGACACGATGGACGCCATCGACACTTTCAAGATGAAGGCGCTCGACAGCATGAAGCAAACGTCCGAAGCGCTTGAGAAGGAAGTCGAAAAGTCCAAGGGCTATATCGCGCGGGCCGAAGGGCAGGCGCAGGCAACCCAGTCTGTGCAGGACAGCGGTTTGCTGTCACTTGAGGCATAATGACGATATATTACCGTAGCCCTGAGCCCGTCGAAGGGCGCTTGTCGGCTGGACGTACTTCGACAGGCTCAGCACTACGGTTTGCACATCAAGGTACAATATGAATAGCCCTGCATCCAATTCCGACGACATCCTTAACGGCGCGGCACGGTCGCTGCGCAATGTCCGCTTTGCCCCCATCGGGACAAAGTCGCAGGCGCTGCGCCGCGCACATTTCTGGAGCAAAGTCAGCAAGGCCACAATGGCGGTTGGTGCTGTATTAATTGGCGCAGGCATCATCGGCGGCATTATTGGCGGCATCGGTTTTTGGGGCGTGATGATCACCGCCCTGCTGGTGACAACCGTAGCCTATGTCCTGATGCGCTTTCCGCAAATGCCGATGCCCACGGCGGAGAGCCTGAAGATCACCGATCTGGGCACATTGGCGGGAAAAACAGAGATTTGGCTTGAGGCGCAGCGCCCTGCATTGCCCGCGCCTGCGGTGTCGTTGATGCAAGATATCGGGCTTCGCTTGGACCAGCTTGCGCCGCAACTGCAAACGCTTGACGATAATGACCCTGCGGCCCGTGAAGTCCGGAAACTTGTGGGGGAACATCTGCCCGAGCTGATTAACGGCTATAAGCGCATTCCTGATAGCCTTCGGCACAAAGAGCATGCCGGAAAGACACCCGCGCAGCAGCTGGTCGATGGCCTGAAGACCATTGACCGCGAAATCGAAACGATGACGGGGCAGATTTCGCGCGGTGAACTCGACAAATTGGCGGTGCGTGGCCGGTATCTTGAAATACGCTACGATAACGCCGCCGAAAACGGCCAGGCTGTGTAATCCCGCAATAATGTAAACACGGGTCGCTATCGATTGCCCACGACATGCACAGGAAAACGGCGTGACCCAACCCAGCTTACAGCGTGACATTTTTGGAACGCTGGCCAGTGGTGAAGCTGTCCACGCGGTGACGCTGACCAATGCCGCCGGCATGTCGGTCCGGATTATCAGCTACGGTGCGTCTATCCAATCGGTCTGTGTGCCCGACGCCAACGGTCACTTTGCGGACGTCACAACGGGCTATGCCGAGATTGCGGAATATGTCGCGCAGCGGCAATATTTCGGCGCGACCGTCGGCCGGGTCGCCAACCGTATCGCCGGTGCGCGTTTTGAACTTGATGGCAAGGTTTACAGCGTTCCCGCCAATGACGGCACGCATTCGCTGCACGGCGGCGATGTCGGGTTCGACAAGATGAACTGGACGATCACGGATTGTGATGAAGAGGCGTTATCGGTGACGCTGTCGCATATTAGCCCCGATGGTGATCAGGGATATCCGGGCAAATTGACCGTTACCGCAACCTATCAATTGCACCCCGACAATGCGCTGTCGGTGCATTACGAAGCCGTCACCGACGCGCCGACCTGCGTGAACCTGACGAACCATGCTTATTGGAATTTGGGGGGCGAGGGGGCTGCCTATGATGCGATGGACCATGTGCTGACGATCGACGCCGAACAATTTCTGCCGGTTGACGCGACGCTGATCCCTACGGGAGAACGCCGCAGCGTTGTTGCAACGCCATTTGATTTTCGTGAGCCCATGCCCATCAGTAGATATGTCCGCAGCAACGCCGACATTCAACTGACCCATGGCGGCGGATATGACCATAATTGGGTGGTTGATGAGGCGGTCGCGGGCGAACCCCGATTGATGGCATATTTGAAAGATCCAGTGTCCGGTCGGACGATGACGTTGCTGTCCAACCAGCCGGGGCTGCAGTTTTATTCTGGCAATTTCTTTGACGGAACGACAGCGGGCAAGGCAAGCAAAAGCTATCGGGTCGGCGATGCGATTGCGCTTGAGCCGCAAATGTTTCCGGACGCACTCAACCAACCCTCTTTTGCGTCAATTGTTCTCCGTCCAGGGCAAGTCTATTCGAATGTGATCATGTGGCGTTTCGGCATCGGTCGGGTGTTTTCTCCGAATATCAACGGGTAAACAAAGGAAATCCTAAAATGTGAGGGGCAGTTGCGCTGCGATGCCTGCTTTTAGATGTAATACAGGTTGAAATCAGCTATGCATATCCACTAGCAGAATATGCATAGTTGGGATGCTTCATGAATTCACTGCTGAAAGGGGTTGGTGCCCAACCATTTCTCTCGTCCTCAAGCATTTTGCTTATCGATGACGAGCACGAAATTCTGCCCGAATATCAGGAGTTTTTCGAACTCGCGGGGTTTAGAACCTTCACCTGTGCTGATCCCGTACAAGGCATGGCTATGATTCTGGAAATGCCGGATATTGCGGTTGTCATCACCGACCTGCGCATGGCGCATCTGGATGGCATCAGCATGATTAATGGCGTGCGCGCTGCCCTTCCGGAAGGACGTCATGTTAACTTCATGATTCTGACGGGCGACGCCAGCACGCAGCTAGGCGATGATTTGGCAGACATTCCCATCTTTCTGAAGCCAGCGGACACGGACGCATTGGTCGCGGCTATCCGCACGGTATTGGCGTGTTGAGCCGCCGCTGGACCGGATTCCCGGCGATCCGGGATATTCCCAAAACAGAATTTCTGATGGCCCTATTGCTCGGTGCTACAGGGCTTTTTCTGAATATTTTCGAGCTCAAGCTTGGCTGGGGCACGAACTTTTTACTCGGCAACGCGCTGGTATATGTGTTTATACGCGTGTTGGCTCCGCAGTCGCTGGTACTTGCGGTTTCGGTGTCAAGCATCGGGTCGATCATCTTGTGGAACCACCCATGGGGTTGGATCGTGTCGGCATGCGAAGCGGTGTTTATCGCCCTTGTTGCGCCCCGCTCATCGCCAGTACGCAGCGTCGTTCTTTACTGGATAGTGGCAGGCGCGCCGTTATTGTTCTTATTCTATGGCGGCATCCTGAAACTGGATCAGCTGTCGGTTGCCCTCGTGGTCGCAAAGCAAATCGCCAACGGAATATTGAACGTTGTTATTGGTGAGATCATCTATGTTGCCATTTTGAGCCGAAATCCGTTCGGAAAATTCGGGCATTGGCCAAAGCTCATGGTTGAATGCTTTACGGTCATGTTATTCATGGGAACGGTGCTGATCCCGGCGACGGTGTATATGGCGCTGGAGAGGCCGTCGCGTGAACGTGCCGCGATGGAAGAGGTTAACCGAAATGTTGAAACGCGTATGCGCGTCGCGGACGCGAAGTTGAGTGCATGGGTCGATTCACGAACTATGCTGCTGCGCGGCTATGCAGATAATGGTGAGCTGCCCCGCGGCCAGTCCGAGGCGCGTTTGCCGAAGGAATTTGCGGCTGAATTTCAGAAAATTGCTTTCTTGGCCCCCAATCAAAGCCTGGCGGAGTTTGTATCGGCGGAAGGCGGCTCGGTTATCGGAGCAACGTCGGCCAAAGCCGATCTATCGCCTTCAACGGACAAGCGGGCGCGCTTGGTCGCGTTAAATCTTGGGCCAGCGCGATCGAATGTCGATTTTGCATTGGTCGTTCCGCATGTTCGAAACGGCCAAGCGGACGATATTGTCGCCATATTACGTCCGAAAACCTTGCATGATCTTGTCGAAAAACCCGGCCAGCACGGCATGGACAATATCTTTTTCATCAGTCCTGCCCAAGGGACATTCGCGCTGACGCATGTCACCGCACATGTGCGCACTCTTGTCGGTTCCATGTCCCAAAGTCAGCAGGCGACGGCTTTTACAAAACCCGTTCTTTTAAGTGACGTCGATTATGATCGTGCAATCACGTCCGATCTGCGTGACACGCAAATCGTTCGTCTGAACCCCATCGCTGCTCTACCGCAATGGCAGGTCGCTTCAGTGCTTCCGCTTGAACCGGCGGTTCTGAAAGCGCGCGCGGTACAACTGCTGCATTTTCTTGCGGTCATCACGTTCGTTTTTCTGATTGGGCTGGTGGCATCGCATATGAGTTTGAAGGCCTCGAATGTGTTGCGGCGTGTGTCGCAGGCAGCCGCAGACCTTACGCAGTTTGGGAGAGCACAAACTGCGTCCGACCACATATTTATTGAGGAAGTTAGCGAGATTTCGGGAACGATAGCGATGGCAGCTGCTTCGTTTGGTCGTGAGCGTGGAGCGCTGGCTAGCTATCAACGCCGGCTGAACAGCATCGCGCAGCATGCTCCGATCATCGTCTATGCCGTTGACGTCGCGAATGGCGAAGGGACGGACATGACCTATATCAGCCGGTCACTTGAACAAATGCTGGGCTATTCGACGGCAGAAGGTTTGGCGGAAAAATGGTGGAGCAGCTCCATTCATCCGGACGACTATGAGTATTGCATGGATGCGTTTAGACATTTGGAGCCGGGAAAAGTGTATGCGGCTGAATATCGCCTCCGGCACAAAAATGGCCACTATGTCTGGGTATATGACACGCTATCTGTGGAGCCCACGGCGCAGGGTGCAGAGCAAGAAGCCGTTGGCATCATCATGGATATTTCCGAACGGAAGGCATCTGAGGATCAGCTTTTGCAATCGGACAAGATGGCAAGCCTTGGCCGGATGATTTCTGGTACCGCGCATGAGTTAAACCAGCCGTTGAACTTTATCAAAATGGCAGCATCAAACCTGCGTGAAAACGCGGTGCGGGGGCGCTTGGACGCGGAAAAGTTCATTCCCAAGCTTGAAAATGTTCTGGCGCAGGTCGAACGTGCCTCTGCCATATTGCTGCAAATGCGGATATTTGGCCGGACGTCGAAGGAAGCACCGTCCGCGATCAATATTCAACATACGGTTGAAGCGGCCATCTTAATGGCCGAACCACAGATGGAGCTCGATGGGACACAACTGGTTACCGAAGTGAAAGCATCCGACATCTACGTCCGGGCGTTGCCCGTGATGCTGGAGCAGGTTCTTTTGAACCTGTTCATCAATGCTAATGATGCCATTCATAGTCGGCATGATGCCGGCGATAGCGCAGAAGGTGAAATAAAAATCACCATTGATCGCAATGACCGATCGGCGGTGATCACTGTGGCGGACAACGGCCCCGGTATCCCCCCAGATGTCTTGCCCAAGATATTCGAGCCCTTCTTTACGACTAAGCCACCCAAGCAAGGCACTGGGCTTGGACTATCGATAAGCTATGGCATCATCCGCGACATGGGCGGCGTTTTGCGCGCCAAATCGAGCCGTAAAGGCGCACGGTTCATTATCGAACTGCCACTGGCCGATGCCATAGCAACCGAGGCCGCTTGAACCCGTCTGAGGTTTGGAGCTAAAAAGCAATGGCTCATGGATTAGTTCACGTCCCGTTCGGTGGACATCAAACCTTTGGCGAGTGCAGCCAGCGCCAAGGCTATGAGCACATGATATATGTGCCAGGCCACAGCCTCATCAAGCCACGCCGCGCGCCGAATGAACAACGTATTTGCAAGCATCACGGCGCAACCAATTGGCACAAGCCACGTCCGCCCCGACGGGCCGGGTCGCACGATTGAGGCAAGAAATACGAGCACTAACGCCAATAGGAAAACAGGGCCGAGCAGCGGTTGCGCGAACAAAAAGATCGCGGTCGCGGCGCACAGGGTGAGTGCGATTATCGATATTGTGTGTCTATCCGCGGGGCGGAACAGATAGCTGGATAATATGGCCACGGCACCCGCAAGGCCCAACAATTGAGACGCACCCGCATGCAAAGCGGCGAGCGCATCCTGCAAACCAGCCCCAAAACGCACCACGCCGATGAAGGCCGTAACGCCAAAGCAGGCCATTGCAAATGCCGGTAAATGTCGGCCATTTCGCCAAAGCGCATTGCCAGCAAAAATCGTGACCAACACAATGGCGGCGTCGGATAATGCGTAATGGGCGGGCATCAGACGCTCGTCACGGATTCTGACGTATTGCTATTGGGGAGCAAACCAGCCTCCCGTTTAATGTCTTCGGATGTCAATCGTGAGCCATCATGGCTCCACCCTGGCGGCGCAAAAATGTAACAAAACCGCTGCCACAGGCTCAGCCCGCGCTGCGACGCATCCTGCACTATCCCGACATATTCGTGGGTTAAAATTGTGAATGGATTAAACGTCTCAAGATTTTTGACCAAGCCATAGTCCACCGGGACGGCGCGATCTTCCTCGACAAATGTGCCAAACATACGATCCCAGATGATCAACGTACCGGCGAAATTCGCATCCAGATATTCTGGATTGCGGCCATGGTGCACCCTGTGGTGGCTCGGCGTATTGAAGATATATTCAAACCACCGTGGCAAACGGTCCACGGTTTCGGTGTGGAGGAAGAATTGGTAGGTTGCGTTAAGGATCCCGCAAAAAACAACCAATACCGGATCAAAGCCGATTAAAATCAGCGGAATTTTGAGCATCATCGTTCCGGTAAAGTGCTTCATCCAACTTTGGCGCAGCGCAATGGGCATGTTGAAATTGGTGGATGAATGATGGACCACATGCATGGCCCAGCCCCAACGGACGCGGTGGCATATGCGATGGTGCACGTAAAATCGCAGATCATCGAGCACGAAGCACAATAAGAACGATCCCCATGTGATCGGTATTTCGCCAATGGCAAAGGGCGCCGCTGCAAATAAAGCAGCGGTGGTGATGAACGCAAAGATGGCATTTACCGGGTCACTTGCGAGCCCCAGAAATATGGACAGCAAGGAGTCTTTTGCCGGGACGTTGCCCTTACGTTTGAGGAAGCGAATGGCACCCAGTTCAAACAAAATGCCCAGCCCAAAAACAGTAAGCGATATGATGACCCAATTTTGGTTGATGAGCTGAGTAACTGTCACAAAATTCTCCCCCGCGATTAATAGGAGGAATAGTCTGGTCGGTGATTTAAAAAATTGAATAATAAATACATATTATGTAATTATTGGAACATGAATATAAATTTGAACAGACTGTCCCGGTTCGTCGCGGTTTATCGCCACAAGAGTTTCAGCCGCGCCGCCAGCGAGCTTGGCATGACGCATTCGGCACTGACAAAATCGGTGCAGCTGCTTGAACAAGAATTGGGCGCTGAATTGTTCAACCGGACCACGCGCAGCGTCGTCCCCACCGATGCAGGCAACCGTCTTGCGCAAAGGGCTGAGGAACTTTTGGCGCTAGCAGACCAAATTGGCGATGAGGTCTTAACCGGAAGCCGACATCTTCGGCTGATTGCGGGGCCTGCGGTGATCGAAGCATCATTGGCGCCAGCACTTGCTGCATTTTACAAGTCACATCCGAACATCCGCGTGACGGCGGAAACCCTTCCTCTCGACATGGCCGCAGCACGGTTGCGCCAACGGGAAGCGGACTTGCTGCTTTTCCATTCAACGACCGTCAGCGCCATTCCCGAAAAGCGGTTGTTTCAGATAAGCAGGATAATCGACGAGCCCTATGTCGCGGTTATGCGTCAGGATCATCCCGCGTTGCACCGCGACTTTAGCATTGATGAGATGTTGCGATATAAATGGGCCATTCCGGGCTATGGGAAAATCTACCGCTCTGCCATTCCAACCGACATAGAAGAAAAATATCGCAACGCCGGCTTCCCGCATTACCGCGTTCTCAGTCTCGTCTCGTGCTTGGCGTTGGTTGCCGAAAGCGACATGATTACATTATTGCCTGCCTCGTTCGCCCATAGGGATGCACGTGCGCTCAACCTGACGGTCGTGCCGATGCACCCAAGCTATGCGGCACGCTATGACGTAAGCGCAATCACGCTCAAAAATGGTGGGCCTGCCCCTGTGCTGGATGCATTGAAAAACGCTTTTGCGACACAGGCCGGGATAGGCTGAGTTTCGGCCAACATCAGCGCGTGATCAGTTGGCCCAATAGACATATTCCTGATCTTTTTTCCATGCGGCATTCAACGGAACATCGATCCGGATCGCGCCTTCAAGCAAGCCGGGCCAAAGGGGCTTGGGCAAACCGGCATTTTGCGCCTCAATTAACTTGCGCAGTTCCGCGACGCGCGCCGGATCCTTGGCCGCCAAGTTGACTTGCTCGGTGGGATCGGTGGCGAGGTTGAACAGCCACACCTTGTTGGGACGTTCGGAAACCTGCAATTTCCAGTCGCCTGCGCGCACCACGCGGTAATGCCCCGAACGCCAGAAGGTCACTTCGCGTTTTGGTCCGGTACCAAGCAGGTTGAAGCTGTCCATTTTGCGATCGGTGGGGATGCGCGCACCCGTTGCCGCGGCAATGGTTGCGAACATATCAAGGTGCTGCGCGACATCGTTGCGAACCGTCCCCGGCGCAATCTTACCCGGCCAGCGCATCATCATTGGTACATGAATGCCGCCTTCGAAGAAGGTACCTTTATAGCCGCGATAGGGCGTGTTGTGATCCTTGATACCAGTATACCACGCCCCGCCATTGTCGCTGGTAAAGATAACAAGCGTGTTGTCGTCGAGCCCGGTGTCCTTCAACTTTTGCAGCACGTCGCCAATCCGCCGGTCAAGCTGACGCATCATCGCGCCATAGACGCGCTGGGTATGGTCCTTAATCTGCGGCAGCGCGTCATAGTCTGATTTTAGCGCCTGTAGCGGCGTATGCGGCGCATTATAGGCGAGGTACATGAAGAAGGGCCGGTTCTTGTTCGCGTCAATTGCGGCCAGCGCATTGTCGGTGAAATAGTCGGTCAGGTGGCCTTTGGGCCGGAAGCGCGCACTGTTCCCCCAATAGACCGCATAGGGCAGGTTCGCCCATAAAAAGCGGTCTATCGGGTCCCATGGCAGCTTTGCATTGACGACCTGCGGGTCGTCTTCGGCCATAAACAAATCGCCGCCCGCGCGCATGCCCAGGCTTTCGTCAAAGCCCTGTGACGTGGGCCGCAATGGTTTGGCTTCACCCAGATGCCATTTGCCGATGTGGATATTGTGATAGCCCTGCGCTTTCAGTATTTCGGGCAACATGATTTCCGCATTGGGCACACCCATATCGGCATAGGCCGGCAGGTCGCGGTTCAGTTCTTCATGATAGATGGTTGGATAGGGTGAGTTCCCTCCATTATGCGCCAGATTTGAGGCAAATGCCGCTGGAATAGAGGTAAATTCAAAACCGAACCGTGTCGGATAACGCCCCGTCATCAACGCTGCGCGCGAAGGCGAGCAGGTGGCGTTCGCGGCATAGCCATTGGCAAAGCTGACGCCCTGTTTGGCAATGGAATCGATATTGGGGGTCGGCACCGCGCCACCGGCAACCCCGCCACCGTACAACGAAATGTCATTCACGCCCAAATCGTCTGCCACAATCAGGATGACGTTGGGCGGACGTTGGCCAGAGGGTGCGACCGCAGGACCCTGTGCCCATGCAATGGGACGGTTTTCGCCAATCGGTTCGCGCCATTCGCTGATGATACCGGGAATGTAGATTTTATATTGCTGAAAACCCAAATAGCCCGCGCCGATCAACAGCGCCAATGCCCCGATCCATGTCCATTTTTTCATTTTGGGCTCTCCGGTTGGGTTTTGCTTGATCGCCGCACGGATAGCCACAGAAACAATAATATTATCGGTAGCGAAATCAGGCTGGCATAATGTTCGGGCGGGTGATGGCCGCTGACGGGCACATGCTTTATCCAGCCCGACCAGCTCAGCAACACGCGCTCGATCAGAGACACCAAAAGGAACAGCGGCACGAGCGCGCGATAGCGCAGTGCGACCAAGAGGGTGACGATGCCGTGCGCAATCTGCGTCGCGCCCGCCCAGGCAAACATGCCGAAAATCATCGTTGGATTGTGGCTGAGGTCAAGCCCTGCAATCACGCCCGCACCGCCATCAGGCAGGAAGCTGTGGATCATCCCCGGCACGATCCAGCCAATGCCATATAATGCCAAAAACCACGCAGAATAACGTGATCCACGATAATGGATATTTGTACTGGGTGGCAGGAAAGCGTTCATCCGTTAACCGTCAGGACGGTGAGATGTGCAAGCGCCGCAGCAAGCGCCAAGATGAGGGCAACCGTAACGCGCGGGCTGACGTAGAACGACACGACCCGCTGCGTCGGGAATGAAAATGTCGCAAGCGTACCCAGCAGCTTATCGGGATGGCCCTCCATAAACGCGGGGTCCATCACCAGTTTTATCATGTCGCGGCGGCTGCGGTAACGCATGAGGCCAAAGATCGTCCAATCGGGATCCGCCTCGGTATTCCAAGCATCAATATATCCGCCAACCTTGCGTCCGACCATGCCGGGATGGCCGCCATTGCGGAACAGAGCCGGCATGAAGCGTTGCGAATAGCGCTTCAGCAGATCAAAGCCTTGAACCATTTGCCCGGTTTTGGGGTCCTCAACTTGCTCCATCTGCGCTTTAACCAGATTGAGCATGACAAACTCGCGGCCGTCATCGGCTTCAAGGAACGCCCGCATAACCTGCTGGCTATTTCCAGTGCCTTCGAAACGCCCCGCCATTTGCGCAAGAAACGCATCAATTTCGGCAGGTTTCAGTGGGCCTGACCAATTGTCATACCAGAGCCGAAATAGCCCATAAGCGAGCAACGCGGTTCCCCAGATTATCCATGCTGTCATGGCTCTAACTAACCTTCTTTTTGGCGCGCTCGGCATCGCGCCGCGCTTTTGCTGCCTCTTGGCAGGCGGGTGACGTCTTTTTGATATTTTTGATAAGGCAGGCGCGGACGTTTTCGCGGCTAAAAGTCGCCAACTCTGCGGAGCAGTATTTACGGATATCGGGCATGCACGCTTGGCGCACATTGTCTTGCGCCGCCAGCGGTGCAGTTGACAGCAGCAGCGCGGGCGCCGCCAAAATGAAGACTGCTTTTGACATCCTTGTCTTTTCCTTCACCCAGTTATCTTTTGCGTCCCGCAACGAAGCGGCGGAATATTATTGGCATTAATTGTGCCAAAATATATTTGCAATCGCTTTTGTCGCTTGCGCCAGCGGCCGTTTGCCGCAAAACATGCCCGCATGACCAACGCATCGCACAAAATGACATCACGCGCAGAAGCGCCGCTGGCCGATGGCCGGCGGGAACGCAGCCGGTCGAGCCGATCGAAGATAGTCGCGGCGATGGTCGATTTGGTCGGCAAGGGCGATGTTGCACCCAGCGCCGCGCGTGTTGCGGAGGTCGCTGGTGTTGGGCTCCGCTCGGTTTTCCGACATTTTGACGATATGGACGAGCTGTACCGCGAAATGGGGGAGGTGATTGCGGCGCAGGTGATGCCCATCATCCTCGAACCGCCCATCGGCGCTAGCTGGAAGGAAAAGCTGTTCGACATCGCTGACCGGCGGGCAGTGGTTTTCGAAACCATCCTGCCTTACCGGATTTCGGCCAATCTCAAACGATTTCAATCGCCCTATTTGATGCAGGATTATCGCCGGATGCTGCAGCTCGAATCCGCCACGACCGAGGCGCATTTGCCGGCGGCGGTGAAGGCCGATGTGGCGGGTACCCGCAGTCTCAACGTCATATTGAGTTTCCAGACATGGCGATTGTTAAGGCATGATCAGGAACTGCCTTTTGAGGATGCCAAGGCTGTCGTGCGGCGTTTGCTGAGCGATGCCATGTCCGGCATGCCAGAGGAATGATGCAGCGCTTTGGTCTCGTTCTCGGTCTGCTGCTGCTGTTGTCTGGCTGCGGCGATGCAGATGTGCCGCCCGAAACAATATGCACCGGCTTGCCAGACAATGAAATGGTCTGGGTCCCGGGTGGCAGCTTTGTGATGGGGGACGATCCGCATTATGCAGAGGAAGGTCCGCCGCAGACGGTGGCTGTTGAGGGGTTCTGGATCGACACACATGAAGTGACCAACGCCCAATTCGCGGCCTTTGTAAAAGCGACCGGTTACAAAACCATATCGGAGCGCGATCCGCCCAAGCTGCCCGGTGCGCCGCCAGAAATGCTGGTCCCGGGTTCTGCCGTGTTCAATATCCCCTCGGACGACGACCCGCGTTGGTGGCGCTGGGTAGTGGGGGCGCACTGGCGAAATCCCTCCGGCCCGAAAGAGTCCATCGTTGGTCGCGACAACGAACCCGTTGTCCAGATCGCCTATCAGGACGCAGAGGCCTATGCGCGTTGGGCGGGCAAGGAATTGCCGAGCGAGGCGCAGTGGGAATATGCTGCACGCGGCGGCGCGGTGGCCTTGCCGGAACCGGTTGATGCGAAGGGCCAGGCGCAAGCGAATTATTACCAAGGCGTCTTCCCGGTCAAAAACCTGAATACCGACGGCTATGTCGGTCGCGCGCCGGTGGGTTGTTTCAAACCGAACGGATACGGTCTGTACGATATGATCGGCAATGTCTGGGAATGGACGCGCAGCAGCGGATCGCGCGCCGATGCCAGCGAACCGGTTAATATCATAAAAGGCGGATCCTATCTCTGCGCGGCCAATTATTGCGCGCGCTATCGTCCCGCCGCGCGCCAGTTTCAGGAACGCGGATTAGGCACCGACCATATCGGGTTTCGGTTGGTTGATACGAAGAAGGCTGGGCCAGCGTCTTGACCCGCCATTGATAATATGACACCGTAAGTGCCAATATCACCAATTTTAGGGATGAATCCATGAAAGTCCTACGCACACCCGATAGCGCCTTTGCCGCAATCGACGATTTCCCGTTTGCGCCAAATTATGTGGAGATTACCGATCCCTCGGACGGCACGCCATTGCGTGTGCATTATGTGGATGAAGGGCCACGCGATGCGCCGGTGGTGCTGATGATGCATGGGGAGCCAAGCTGGAGCTATCTGTACCGTCACATGATCGGTCCGGTCGTCGCGGCGGGCTTTCGCGTTGTCGCGCCTGACCTGATCGGCTTTGGCAAATCGGACAAGCCTACGAAAAAAACCGACTATAGCTATGCACGCCATGTTGGCTGGATGCGCCAGTGGATTGAGGCGCTTGACCTGAACAATATGACGCTGGTCTGTCAGGATTGGGGATCGCTGATCGGGCTGCGCCTTGTCGCGGAAATGCCGGATCGCTTTGCCAGTGTTGTGCTGTCCAATGGCGGCTTGCCCGAAGGCGGCCCGCCACCGCGCGCTTTTGCTATCTGGCGCGCCTTTTCCAAATGGAGCCCGTTTTTCCCCATCGGCAGGATCGTCAACGCCGGGGCAAAGCGCGCGCTCAGCGCGGCTGAGATCGCCGCTTATGATGCGCCGTTCCCGGACAGCCGCTACAAGGCCGGTGCGCGGATATTCCCGAGCTTCGTTCCGTTCGAGAACAATGTCGCGATCCCCGACCAGAAACGTGCGTGGGAAGTGTTTGAGAAATGGAACAAGCCATTCCTGTGCTGCTTCAGCGACGGCGATCCCGTCACGCGCGGGGGCGAGAGCCGTTTCATCGGCCGCGTTCCCGGTACTGCCGGGCAGCCGCATTGCACGTTGAAGGGCGGTCACTTCATTCAGGAAAATGATCCGCAAGGCTTTGTCGACTGCATCCTGAAAGTGCGATAGTCATGCAGGTCCTGCGCACGCCCGAGGCCGCTTTCGCCGACCTTCCGGACTATCCGTTTGCGGCACATTATGTTGAGGTTGAAACGCAGGGCACGCCAGCCTTGCGGTTGCATTATGTCGATGAAGGCCCCCGCGACGCTGCGCCGATCCTGCTGCTGCATGGCGAGCCGACTTGGTCTTATCTCTACCGCAAATTTGTACCACCGCTCGCCGCCGCGGGGCACCGCGTGCTGGCACCGGATTTGATTGGCTTTGGCAAGTCTGACAAGCCGGCCAGCCGTGACGATTATAGCTATGAACGCCATGTCGCGTGGATGAGCGACTGGCTGACGCAGCTTGATCTCAACAACATCACATTATTCTGTCAGGATTGGGGCGGGTTGATCGGACTGCGGTTGGTTGCGGCTTTTCC
>NZ_JBILOS010000063.1:0-12836 GCF_044374345.1 Sphingorhabdus sp.
GATTTCAAACACCTATCTACCCGTTGGCGAGAATATTGGTCCCGGTTTCGATGGCTGGCGCGCATTCAGCCAGGCCACGCCCGAATTCAAAAGCGGCCGGATCGTTGACGGCGGCTGTAACCGCGCACTGACCAGCGCCGAGATCGCCGCTTATGATGCACCGTTCCCCGATGAGAATTTCAAGGCCGCCGCGCGCCAGTTTCCTGTGCTCGTGCCTGTGACCCCTCACCATCTGTCGGTTGCGGAAAACGTCGCCGCGTGGGCACAGCTTGAACGCTTCGACAAACCGGTGCTCACCTGCTTTGGCAATCAGGACAAGGTGCTCGGTCATCTCGATACGGAAATTCAGCGCCGTATTCCGGGTGCCAAGGGGCAACCGCATTGCCGGATAGACGCCAGCCATTTCTGTCAGGAAGATCAGCCGGAACAACTGGTCGCGCTGATCCGCAATTTCATCGCTGCCTAGGCGAAGGTCGAGTGGTTAAACTGCCCTTCGCCGCCGTCTGCGCCACCAGACTAAAGTCGCTGTTGCTATCAATACTAGCCCGCCCACCGGCCATAACGCGATAAGCCGCGGTATCAGCAAGGTGCGCAGCGCATTTGCGAATATCTGTTTGGGCGCGGTGTAACCGTCTGGCATGGGCAGTACGTTGTTTGCCTTGGCAAAGGCGGCGTAATCGGATTGCATATCCGCAAAACGTTGCGGGTCGGAACCGGACAGATCGTTGGTCTCGCCGGGGTCGGTGGTAATGTTGTACAGCCGCCAGCGGCCATCGCCGTAGGGCGGTAGGTTTTTGACGAGCTTATAATCGCCTTTGAACAACACGGCGTTGCCGGACAATTCATACCCCAATGGCTTGTCCGCCGGATGGACGGACGATGCAGCCCCTGTGAGCATCGGTGTCAGGTCCATCCCAATCATGGGCTCGACGCGGCGTCCCGAAAAACGGCCTTGCTGCGGCGTGACGCCTGCGAGCTTCAGCAAAGTCAGCGGCATATCGGTGACATGCGCAAAACCCGATGTAATGGTGCCGCCCTTAATCGCCCGGTTACCCGGCCAGGCGATGATCATGGGGACACGCAGGCCACCTTCGTTCGCGGTAAACTTATATCCACGCAGGGGCGATGCCGATGCGCTGGCAAATCCCGCACCTTGTGCGGTCAGCGAACCCGGGCGTCCCTGTTGGGCGATGCTTTGATCATAGAGAAGCTTGGCGTTCCAGCGCGTAAATGCGCCCATGTTCATGGGGTCAGTCGCTTCCGCGCCATTGTCCGACAGAAACACGAAGATGGTGTTTTCATATGCACCGATGGCCTTCAGATGCGTCACTAACCGACCGATTTCCCGGTCCATCGCCGTGCCCATGCCAGCATAAGCGGCCATTGCACCCGCACGTTGCCGCTTTTGCTCTGCCGACAATTTCGACCAATCACCACTGGTACCCATGGTCACCATCGCAACACCTTCCGGCATTACACCTTTGGCAATCGCTGCGGCGCGGCGCTCTTTGCGTAGCGCGGTCCAGCCCGCATTGTAGCGCCCGGCATAAGCCGCAATGTCCGCATCGCGTGCCTGCACCGGGATATGGTTGGCGATGAAATTGACGGACGCCAGAAACGGTTTTCCGCTCGCCCTGCCGCGATCGATATAGCCGATCATCCTGTCGACAATCAGCGTTGAGGAGTAAAAGCGCTTCGGCAGCTTGGCCGGCTTTCCATCGTCACTCCACTCGGTCTTGTCATAAATCAGCAGATTGGGCTTATCTTCAAAATTGTCCGCGCCCGATTGCGCCAGCGCGAGCGCGTGGTCATAGCCGCGTGCTGTCGGCAAGGTATCGGGCGTATGGCCCAGATGCCATTTCCCGGTCAGATAAGTGCTGTAGCCGCCTGCGCGCAGCTGGTCCGCAATGGTCACGACGCGGTTGTTCAGATGCGCCTCATAACCCGGTTTGCCGAGATGTTCCGGTGGAATTGTCTCCGGCATATTGCCCAGACCCGCGCGGTGGTTGATCACGCCGGTTTGCAGCATCGCGCGCGTTGGTGAGCAGGACCCTGCCACATGGAAGTTCGAAAAACGCACGCCCTTGGCGGCAAGCGCGTCGATATTTGGCGTCGCGATCTCTCCGCCGAAGGCGCCGACATCGCTAAAGCCCCAATCATCGGCCAATAGGATGACGATATTTGGGGCTTTTGTGGGCGCAGACTGTGCGCCAAGCGTGGCCGGGCTGAGCAACGCCAGCGCCGTCAACAGGGTTGCCGGTCCTTTCAGCTTCATTGGTTCCGCAACGCCTCAAGGCAGCCCGTCTGCGCGAGCAGCGGATCAATGCGCCCCCGCGCATGTGCATCCAACGCGGCATAGCGTGCGCGCAAATCGGCGAGGCACTTCACCTGATATTTGAAAACACCCTGTGTGTAGGGCAGGCCCATTGCGGTGATGTGGAAGCTATCTTCGCCTGCCGCAATCGCCGCGGCGTTGGCGAGCAGGAAGGGCATGTAGATTTCGCCCACCTGTTGCAACCAAGCGGTGATAATGGGCGCAAAGGGTGCATCCGCCGTATCCCATTCGCCCGTTATTCCCGACATATCGTCAATATGGAGCAGCCAGCGGAAGCTGTAAGGGAAATCTTCGCGCATCATCGCCTGCGCTGTGGGGTCAACGCCAAGCTGAGACAATTGGCCGTACATCCCGAACTCCGCCATGCTGGGCTGCGAACCGAACAGGCAATGTTGGTCCACCACATGCGCCTCGAGCGCACCCAGAATTGCGCGGGTTGACGCCTCGATCAACGGGAAGTTTTCGGCGGCGCAGCCGACAATCGCCATGCGGCCGACCTGGCGCGCGCGGAACTGTTCGGCATAGCCCTGGCTGGTCGCAAGGCCGCCGCCCTTCATGGCATCAAAAGCGAGCCAGCGGCTCATCTGGATCTGGTCTACCTCCTCCAGCCAGCGATAACCGAACATCGCTTTTGTCACCCACTCATCGGCGAAATCTTCAATCAAATGCGCGATAAAGGCATGCGCCGGATCGGCCGGGATGACCGAGCGTTCGGAATGCCGCGTTTCCAGATCATAGATCAACGGCGTTGAATCATTGTGAAATGTCCCATCGGGATATTCCATCACGGGAATGACAGGGGCCTTCACTTTGCTGAGTGCATCGCGTGAATCGGCACCATGCACCCACAGATGCGGGATACGCCGATACCGCATAAGCGCGCGCATTTTCATCGAATAGGGCGATCCGAGTGCGCCGTTGATGATATACATGGCAGTCGTTCCTTCGCTCATGGTCCGGCATTATGTGTAATGGGCTATATTGACATTATCAATGCCAATATATGGGCGGGGACGCTGACAGCATGTGGATGAATGATCCGATTGTTCCGCCGCTGCGTGCGCTGCTGTTGCCGTTGCAAGACGCGCGCGGCCAAAAATCAAGGTGCAACAATGCGGTGTTGGGCCAGATGTTCATAGTCGGCCATGCAGGCATCTGCGACGGCGCGGGCTTCATCATCGAGGTTGAGCGGACGTGTATCTGGTTTTTGGAAGCCGGTGCTGGCCGCAACCGCGTCATACCAATGGCTTGCCCAAATGCCGTCATCCGGGTGGATGCCAGCGGGCCATGACAACATGGCAGGATCCCATGCGATGTTGAGTGCATCGCACAGCAAAGCTAGCGTCTTTGCAGGATTTTTCAGAATGTCCGCGCTGTCGACGACGGGTGGGGCATAGCCGGTCCGGTCGGCGATACGATCAAAGAACGCACGCTGGGTTGCGTAACCAAGATCTTCGACGTTCACGCTTTCTCGCTTAACGCGGTAGCTGGCGACCATATATGCCGGTTCGCGAACCAGAAAGGCGTGGCGGCAGTTGGTCAAATCATCGGGTTGGATTGGGCCGACCATATGGTGGGTCATCTGCTTTTGATACCATAAGGGCGCACCGCCCGGTGCGGGACCGGACAAGCGGGCGGCTACGCTGGACCAGTCGCAATCCATATCTGCGATGACGTCTGCTGCCATGGGGTGCGGCTCCCCGCTATGTGCAAGGAAACAGCCGTAAAAGGGTTCGTCACTGACCGCGCAATCCGCGCGCGACGAAAAGCTGCGCATCATAGCCGTCGAGATGTTTCGTGGTCCCGACCACATGCATATCCGCTGCGTCAAGGTCGGCTCTGGCCCGCGATGTCGCGTTCGATGAAGGCGCGGTAGAGATTTTGCAGACGTTCGACGACGGGACCCTTTCCATCGGTCAAGACACGGCCATCGATGGTGTGTGCAGGAACAACCCCGGCAAAGGTTCCGGTGACAAAAGCTTCATCGGCACCATAGACATCGGTCATGGAGAAGTTGCGTTCGAACACAGGAATATCATTCTCCCGGCAGATGCGGATGACGTTGGCGCGCGTGATGCCGGCGAGGCAATAATCACCGGTGGAGGTCCACACCTCGCCCTTGCGGACGATGAAGAAATGCGTGGAATTGCATGTGGCAACAAAGCCGTGCGGGTCGAGCATCAAGGCTTCATCTGCGCCCGCTTGCGCCGCCTGAATGCACGCGGTGATGCAATTGAGTTTGCTATGCGAATTAAGCTTGGGATCCTGCACCGCCGGATCACCGCGACGGACGTGGACGGTAAACAATGACAGGCCGCGATCAACCGTTGCGGGAAGCGGGTCTTTATATTCGGCAATAATGACAATGGTCGCAGGTGAAACGACCACACGTGGATCTTGGTACGGCGTTGAACGGATCCCACGCGTGACCATCAGCCGGATATGGCATTTGTCCATCTGGTTCGCGTCGATGGTGGCATAGAGGCGTTCCTTCATTTCCGCGCGGGAAATGCCGATGTCCATGGCAATCGCCTTTGCGCCTTCCCACAAACGGTCAAGATGCTGATCCAAAAAGGCCATACGTCCGGCGTGAACGCGGATACCCTCCCAAACCCCGTCACCCAGCATGAAGCCGCTGTCAAAGACAGAGACCATTGCCTGCGCACGGGGCGTGAGCTGACCATTAACGTTGATGAGGATCGCGTCATTGCGCGAATCAGATACGAAATCATGCGTTCCAAGTGCCATGTTGTTGACCGTAACGTTGGCCGGGCACGCGCGTCAAATAGGAACGCGCAACGTCCATCTCGTAAAGCTTCGGAGCGAGCCGCAGCTTCATCGCGTGTCTGACATTTGGTGGAAACGAAACCAAGCGACATCTTGATGACGCGTGCGGTTGGTTCCCCGGTAAGGATTCGAACCTCAATAGACGGAGTCAGAGTCCGTAGTCTTACCGTTAGACGACCGGGGAATAGAAGGCGGGCCTATATGCTGGAGCCCGTGCACGGTCAAGTCGCTGAATTTGGCCGGTTGTGCCGATATTCAAAAATGTTGAATTTTTAACGTGCAGCGCCTATCAAGGTGTCAGGTACCGGCAGCACATCTGCCCGGATAGAAAATAAGAAGTGAGTGTACGGCTATGGGCGAGAATGTCGCGCCATCGCCGCAACAGGGACGCGGGCGTAAACGAAAAAAGCCGCCCCGTCGCAAGAATGCGGCACCCAAGGCTGCAAAACTGCAGCAAGCTTCGGCTGAGGGCGCAGCGCGTGCACACACATCCAACACGCCTCCGAAACCTGCCAAGGACTTTGTTCCTGCGGATAACGCAGCTTTGCGGCGTAACTGGCTTGATCGGACAGCATATGCCGCGCTCGACCTTGGAACGAACAACTGCCGATTGCTGATCGCGCGGGCTGGCGGAGAGGATTTCACCGTCGTCGATGCATTTTCGCGGGTTGTAAGGTTAGGCGAGGGGCTGACCGCGACGGGCCGGATGAGCGATGAGGCCATGGACCGCGCGGTTGAGGCGCTTTCGGTATGCGCCGAGAAGTTGAGAAAACGTAATGTCGTTCTGGCAAGGTCCGTCGCCACTGAGGCATGCCGTCAGGCCGTCAATGGCGCGCAGTTCATTGAACGCGTGAAGCGCGAGACAGGTATTCATCTCGACATCATCAGCCCACAGGAAGAGGCGCGCCTTGCCGTCATGGGATGTCATGCCTTGCTTGAGCAAGGGGAGGGCCCAGCGTTAATATTCGACATTGGCGGCGGATCGACCGAGCTTGTGCTGGTATCAACCAGTGGCCTTGTTCCCGAAATATTGGACTGGGTAAGCGTTCCATGGGGCGTGGTTTCTTTGACCGAAAGCGAACGGGCCGAGGCAGAGACGCCTGAGCAGTTGAACGCCATTTACGCAGCGATGCGCGCAAAGGTGATGGCAAGCTTTGCCGCGTTTGCCGCACGTTTGCCGGAGGATGGCGGGGACCGGAGGCTTTTGGGGACTTCGGGAACGGTCACCACGCTTGCCAGCGTCTATTTGAAACTGAACAGTTATGACCGCCGCGCTGTGGACGGGTTGTATTTGCCGACCGCCGCGATGCGCGAAATTAGCCGCGAGCTTGCCGGCCGCACTATAGAGGGGCGCGCTGAATTTCCGACCATTGGGCATGAGCGCGCGGACTTGGTCGTTGCCGGTTGCGCCATCCTTGAGGCTATTTTTGATATATGGCCCGGTGAGCGGCTGGGCGTTGCGGATCGCGGCATTCGCGAGGGCATTTTGCGTGCGCTGATGGCGAGCGATGCAAAACGCAGAAATCGGCGGAACTGAAAATGGCAGACAATTTATTCGGTGGTAAGAACTCCGGCCGGACACTGGCCGGTAAACAGAAGGTCAAGACGGCCAAGCGGCGCACCGCTGGATCAACCCGTTGGCTTGAGCGGCAGTTGAACGACCCATATGTGAAGCGCGCGCAGGGCGAGGGCTATCGCAGCCGCGCGGCGTATAAGCTGGTCGAGTTGGACGAGAAGTTTCACATCTTGCGCGGCAAGAAAGCCGTGGTGGATTTGGGCGTCGCGCCGGGCGGCTGGGCACAAGTGGTGCGCAGGCAACAGCCAAAGGCAGCCATTGTGGGTATCGATCTGTTGCCGGTCGACCCGCTGGAAGGTGTTGTGTTGCTGCAAATGGATTTCATGCACGACAGCGCGCCGGATAGGCTGATTGCCGAACTCGGCTGCGCGCCGGACCTCATCTTGTCAGATATGGCGGCCAACACCGTTGGCCACAAACAGACCGACCATTTACGCACAATGGGTCTGGTCGAAGCGGCCGTCGATTTTGCTATTCAGGTTTTGCAACCCGGTGGCGATTTTGTCGCGAAAGTGTTTGCGGGGGGGACCGACCCGGTGATGCTGAGCATATTGAAAAACAACTTCACCACGGTCAAACACGCCAAGCCTCCGGCAAGCCGCAAAGGATCGGTGGAATGGTATGTGATCGCGCAGGGAAAGAAAGCTTAACCCGCTTTACGCGCTTTCGCGACTGCGGCTTTCAGGGCATCAAAGCCAACCGCACCTTCCAATATCTGGTCGCCGATAATGAAGGTTGGGGTGCCACCAAAGCCAACTTGTTGCATGATCGCAAGGTTGCTTTCGACCTCGGCAATCGCTTCACGCGAGCGCGCAAATTTTTCGGCAGCGGCGGGGTTCATCCCTGCTTTTAAAGCGGCGGCACGGATGCTTTGGGCATCGGGGCGGCCACCGCTGAACAGCGCGTCATGAAATGCCTTATACTTGCCTTGCTTGGCGGCTGCGAGTGCCCATAAGGCTGCATCGCGGCTGGTCGCGCTGAGGATCGGTAGCTCGCGGATGACCACGCGGATATTGCTGTCGCTATCGATAAGCTTTTGCACATCTGCAACGCTGGAGCGGCAATATCCGCAATTATAATCGGTAAACTCGACGATCGTGACATCGCCATTGGGATTCCCGAACTCCGCCCCGGGGAAGGGCTCGGTCAGCTTAGCGCCCACGGCGCTGAGGCGCTGCGTTGCCTCACGCTTTTGCAAGACGCCAATGGCTTCTGTAATAATCTCCGGATTTTCCAATATATATGCGCGTACAATTGCCTCGGTCGCTTTGCGGTCGTTGGCGTTCATGCCCGCGGCTGCGGCAGCCTTGGCGGCCTCCTCTGCTGCAGCGCCTGCTGGTTCTTGCACGGACATGCTATCTTTTGGCCAAAACAGATAAGCGCCGATCGCAGCCAGCAAAAGTGTAGCGGAAAGAATGAGGATAAGCGGCGTACGCGTCGTTATTTGGTTGCTCATAGCGGCCCGATTAGCTCTCGTCGCACTCAGTTGCCAGCCAATTCAGCGCTTCCGCTTTTTCAGCTGCGCAAGCTTTGCTTCGGCAACCATGCTGATGTCCTGAGCGCGGATCCAATCGGGGGAATATTCGGGAAGCCCGGCCATTGCGGTCTGTGCGTTAGGCAAGGCCAATTGCGGCGCACCTTCCATCAAATAACGCTCCGCACTGGCGAGAGCCGCGCGCGCGCTATCACCCTTTTGTTCGTAAACGACACCCAATTGGTACCAGGCAAAAGGATTTTGATTATCTTTGGTGACGGCAGCCTTCAGCACCTGAGCCGCCTCATCAAGTTTTGTCTTATCCTCGGTGGCAATCAACGCATGCCCGAATATGGCGGCGATCAGCGGCTGATTGCCCGTCAGGCTCACCGCTTTGCGTAACGGTATAATCGCGTCTGCTGGGCGGCCGGATTCGAGCAATATTTGCCCATGCAATTCAAGGAAATAGGGATCTTCGGGGGCGGACGCGACGAGCGCCGATGATTCATCCAACGCTTTTTGCGGATAGGCGGACTTATGCCACGCATAGGCACGGGCATAGCGGGCAGGCACACTTTTGTCGCTTTCGGGATAATCGCGCATCGTTGCCGCTGGGTCAGACAGATAGCCCGTCAGCTTTGCCTTGATCCGTTTGAAATCACTCTCCCACTTCGGATTTAGCGGCGCATCCCACGCCGGATCGGCGGAATATTTGTCCTGCAGCACCGAAATACGTTCGCCCGACAAGGGGTGGGTGCGGCCATAGCTGTCCTCTTGCGGGATGCCGAGGCGGAATTCGAAATTCTGTAGCTTTTTGAAAAAGCTGATGGAGCCACGGCCCGAAATGCCTGCGGTAGAGAGATATTGCGCGCCAGACGCATCGGCTGTGCCTTCTTGTCCACGGCTATAGGCAAGGAACTTGCCCATCGCGGCTTGCTGGCCCGCGGACAATATGCCCATGCCAGCTTCGCCCGCGCCAGCCGCCATGGCCGCAGCGGCAAGTATCAAGCTGGCAATGCTGATGCCGCTCGCGACCGAAGCGCCTTCGTCGAAGCGCACGGCATGGCCGCCGACGACATGCCCAAGCTCGTGCGCAATCACGCCTTGCACTTCGTTTGCGGTGGTCGCGGCGTCAATCAATCCACTGTGCAGATAGACCGCTTGCCCGCCCGCGACGAATGCGTTGACGGATTTGTCATTGATCAGGATGATGTCGACATTGTTCGGGTCAAGCCCCGCCGCGGTAATCAATGGCGCGGAAATTTCTTTGAAAAAAGCTTCGGTTTCAGCATCGCGCAAAATGGACTGCGCCATAACCGGGCGCACGGATATCCATATGGCAAGAAACAGCACCAATGCTGTTCGCAGGGCACGAAATACAGAATTGTTCATATGCAGTGAATGGCGCGAACTGGATGAACGCGCAATGAAGAAGTTGGGCAAAACAAAACCCCGCCAGTCCATGACCGGCGGGGCTATGTGGAAACATTAAATCGGGTTTAACCGAACGTGCGTTGCCACCAACCTGAACGGGGTGGGCCATCGTCGGTTCCACCCGCTTCGGTTGTTGATGTTACATCCTGTGCAATATCTTTGGCCGCTGCTTTCTTACGTGGCGCTTTGGCTTTCGCCTTGGGTGCCTCCGCGGCTTCTTCGGCTACCGCTTCAGCGACCGGTGCTTTTGCACGGCTGCGTGGCTTTGCGGGTGCCTTTGCTTTGGCAGCGGGTGCTTCTTCGGCCGCGCTTGCTGCTTCAGTGGCTTTCGCTTCCGGTGCATCGGCTTCAACAACAACCTTTTCAGCCTTTGGCTTTGCGCGGCTTGCACGCTTTGGCTTTGCGGGTGCTTCGACAGGCGCTTCCGCAACTTCAGTTGCGGCTACGGCTGGCGCTTCTGTTGTTGCTTCAACTGCACCCGTTTCACGGTCGCGATCACGGCCTCTGCCGCCACGACGACCACGACGGGCCCTTGGCTTGGTTTCGCCTTCGACGTCAGTCTTGTCCGTTTCAGCGGTGTTTTCGCCTTCTGAACGATCTGCAGCGTCACTTTCACCAGCAACAGCATCTTCGGATTCCGGACGGCCATCGCGATCACGGCCCTTGCCACCACGACGTCCACGACGCCGTTTACGCTTGCGGCCCTCACCACCTTCGCCTTCTTCGCGTGGACGCTCTGCACGCGCACGGCGTGGTTCGCGCTCAGCTTCTTCGGCTTCATCGTCGAAATCGTCGATTTCGTCTTCGATATCATCTTCTTCGATGTCGATAATCGGTGGCAGTGCGGCTGGCCGCTCTGGACGTGGTCCGGAGCTGGATACGGCAAGCTTTGCACCTTCGGTTTCGCCATTGGGCACAATTAGCACGCGGACGTGGTAGCGCTCTTCAATCGCGGCCAGTTCGGCACGCTTGTTGTTGAGGCAGTAGATTGTCGCTTCCTGGCTCGCCTGCAGAACGATCTGGCTGCCATTGCCCTTGGCTGCTTCATCTTCGATGAGACGCAGGGCTGACAAAGCAGCAGACGATGCCGTGCGGACAAGGCCCGTGCCTTCACAATGCGGACATTCGCGGGTGGATGCTTCGAGCACGCCGGTGCGCAAACGCTGACGGCTCATTTCCATCAAACCAAAGCTGGAAATACGGCCGACTTGAATACGGGCACGGTCGTGCTTCAACGCTTCCTTCATCGCGCGCTCGACTTTGCGGGCGTTCGAATGATGCTCCATGTCGATGAAGTCGATGACGACAAGGCCAGCCATGTCGCGCAGGCGCAATTGACGGGCAATCTCGCGTGCCGCTTCCAAATTGGTGGAAAGCGCGGTTTGCTCGATGCCATGTTCTTTGGTTGAACGGCCTGAGTTGATGTCGATTGATACCAAAGCTTCGGTCGGGTTGATGACGATATAGCCACCTGACTTCAACTGGACGATGGGCTGATACATTGCGTTCAGCTGGTCTTCGACATGGTAACGCTGGAACAGCGGAACCGGGTCTGCATAATGCTGCACGCGTTTTGCGTGGCTTGGCATCAGCAACTTCATGAAGTCCTTGGCGGCTTTATATCCATCAGGCCCTTCAACGAAGACCTCGTCGATATCCTTGTTATAGATATCACGAATGGCACGCTTGATGAGGTCACTGTCGGTGTGGATGAGCATCGGTGCTGCACCACGAAGCGTACGCTCACGGATTTCGTCCCAAAGCCGCGCGAGATAATCAAAGTCGCGCTTGATTTCAGGCTTCGTGCGCGCAAGGCCAGCGGTGCGGATGATGCAACCCATGGTGGATGGCAACGTCAGGTCCGAAATAATCGACTTCAAACGCTTACGGTCAGCCGCGCTGTGGATTTTACGGCTAATGCCGCCGCCGTGCGACGTATTTGGCATCAAGACGCAATAACGGCCGGCAAGGCTGAGATATGTCGTTAGAGCCGCGCCCTTATTGCCGCGCTCTTCCTTTACAACCTGTACCAGCAAAACCTGACGGCGATGAATGACGTCCTGAATTTTGTAACGGCGACGCAAGTTCATGCGCTTTGCACGGACTTCGTCGCTGGCCTTTGGTGTGCGGGTTTCGCCATTGCGGCCGCCACGGCCACGACGACGGCGGTTGTTACGGCCGTTTTCGCCGCGCTCGCCTTCGCCTTCGTCTGACGCATCGTCGCCATTGCTGCCAAGGTCGGGTTCTTCGCCCTCGGTCATGTCGATGGTGTCGACACTGTCGTCGCTATCGACTTCAATCAGGTCAGTGACGTCGTCTTCGCGCTCTGCAGAACCCTGCATGATGTCCGAAGGCTCGTCGCTTTCTTCCTCTTCCTGCTCACGCAGCGCAGCTTCTTCAGCGGCGGCTTCGGCTTCTTCAGCCAACAAACGCTCGCGGTCTTCGCGCGGAATCTGGTAATAATCGGGGTGAATTTCGGCAAACGCCAAAAAGCCGTGGCGATTGCCACCATAGTCTACGAACGCCGCCTGAAGCGAAGGTTCAACTCTTGTTACTTTTGCGAGGTAGATATTGCCTTTGAGCTGCTTGTGCTCGGCCGATTCAAAATCAAATTCCTCAATCTGGTTTCCTGTGACGACTGCGACCCGGGTTTCCTCCCGGTGCCGCGCATCGATTAGCATACGCGTTGTCATTGATATTACTCCAGCGAGCATGGCGCCCGGTTGTCAGCCAAAGGCCGCTCGCTTTATTGTTGATGCAATGCCAGACGGGACGCGAAGCGCTCCTGTCGGCAAAGCGATATGGTGGGAATGTAAGAATTGCGTCTGCTGCTTGTGCATGGCGGGCGTGTATCGCGCGCGCTTGATTTCCAGCCCATGCGCCAGTCCCTGTGCGGGCGGCGTTGGTGGAAATATCATGCCTCATGCAGCGTCAACCTGTTAATGTGCCGAACGGAAAAGAACCGAAGGCGGATTGGCGGGAAGATCAGATGAAATTCCCTGTATCTACGCGCTAGCACTCCTGCGGGTTGTCGGCAAGGGCATCGCGCGAAATAGCTTGCTATTATGGACGGAAAAACGGGTTTATAGCCTTAATGCGCAATTAACCCTGTCTGGACACCAGCGTTTACGCTTCCATCGCTAGCAACATATCCATCTTACGGATGGAGCCGGGGCGTGGACGAAAAAATTTTCTGGACGGGGGCAACGGCCAGAACCCATGCGCACTAT
>NZ_JBILOS010000079.1:0-9257 GCF_044374345.1 Sphingorhabdus sp.
ATATCATGACATCTCCGTCCCAGCGGATGGTGACATAAGCATCGCCCGCCTCCGTCGGCATGTTGAACCGGTTGCGTTCGGGTTCGTAGGTGATGGTCATGGCTGTTTCAGCCTTATTCCCACTCAATGGTTCCCGGTGGCTTTGATGTATAATCATAGACCACGCGGTTGATGCCTTTGACTTCGTTGATGATGCGCGTCGACACACGGCTGAGGAAGGCGCTTTCGAACGGGTAGATGTCGGCGGTCATGCCGTCGGTCGACGTCACCGCGCGCAAGGCGCAGACATTGTCATAGGTGCGGCCATCGCCCATCACGCCGACGGTGCGGACGGGCAGCAGCACAGCAAAGGCCTGCCAAATCGCGTCATATAGGCCTGCATTGCGGATTTCTTCGAGATAGACGGCGTCCGCCTTGCGCAACACGTCGCACCGTTCCTTGGTCACTTCGCCCGGAATGCGGATGGCAAGGCCGGGGCCGGGGAAGGGGTGGCGGCCGACAAATTGGTCATTCAGGCCCAATTCGCGGCCCAAGGCGCGCACTTCATCCTTGAACAGTTCGCGCAAGGGTTCGACCAATTGCATGTTCATCCGTGCGGGCAAGCCGCCGACATTATGGTGGCTTTTGATCGTGACCGAAGGTCCGCCGGTGAAGCTGACGCTTTCGATCACGTCAGGGTAAAGCGTGCCTTGCGCCAAGAAATCAGCGCCGCCGATTTTCTTCGCTTCTTCTTCAAACACGTTGATGAATTCGCCGCCGATGAATTTGCGTTTCTTTTCGGGGTCGGTGACGCCCGCGAGGCCAGCCATGAAGCGTTCTTCGGCGTCCACCACGACGAGCGGGATGTTATAATGGTCGCGGAACAAGGTTTCGACCTGTTCGCGTTCATTCATGCGCAGCAGGCCATGGTCGACAAAGACGCAGGTGAGTTGCGCGCCGATCGCTTCGTGAATGAGGATCGCCGCAACCGAGCTGTCGACACCGCCCGAAAGCCCGCAAATGACGCGGCCTGACCCTACTTGCGCGCGGATTTCGGCAATCTTCGTCGCGCGGAATTCCGCCATCGTCCAATCGCCGGCAAGACCGCAGATTTTGTGCACGAAGTTGGAGATCAATTTCGCGCCATCGGGGGTGTGCACGACTTCGGGGTGGAATTGGATGCCATAATATTGCCGCGCTTCGTCGGCGATAAAAGCAAAAGGCGCGCCGTCGCTGGTGGCGACAACTTCAAAGCCGGGGGCAAGGCTGGTGACCTTGTCGCCATGGCTCATCCACACCTGATGCTTGTCGCCGGTCGCCCATAATCCGTCAAACAATGCGCAGGGTTTTTCGACCTCAATAAACGCACGGCCAAATTCGCCGCCGTCGCCTTCGCTCACATGGCCGCCCAGCTGCATCATCATGGTTTGTTGGCCATAGCAGATGCCAAGGATAGGCAGGCCGCTGTCGAAAACACATTGCGGCGCGCGCGGCGAATCGGCTTTGGTCGTCGATGCGGGGCCGCCCGACAATATGATGCCCTTGGGCTTCATGCGTGCGAATGCGGCTTCGGCGGAATTGAATGGCGCAATCTCCGAATAGACCCCGGCTTCGCGCACGCGGCGGGCAATCAATTGAGTCACTTGTGACCCGAAATCGATGATCAGGATAGAATCGGAAGGGTGGGCGTGTGTTTTGGATTCAGGCATGGCCAGCCGATAGTGATTGCCGCCGCCGCTGTCCAGTTACCCCGGTGACTTTGCCCTTTGCCCTGACCTGTTTCGGTGCGCTATAGTGTCGCGGTGATAAAACCTGACACCAAACGCGCCGATATCATCGAGCGATTGACCGCCTATGTCCTTGCGCAAGGGCTTTCGGCGTCGAGCCTGCGTCCGTTGGCCAAGGCTGCGGGCACCAGCGACCGGATGCTGCTATATTATTTCAAGGACAAATCCGAAATCATCACCGCGGTGTTGGAACAGATTTCGGCGCAGCTGGTGGAGATGATCAGCACGCACACCGCCGCCGAACCATTGCCCGTGGATGCGCTGCGCCGCAAATTGGCGGGTATCGTTTTTGAAGATGCGCTGTGGCCCTATATGCGGATCTGGCTTGACGTCGCGGCACGCGCGGCGATGGGCGACCCGTTTTACCGCGCGGTGGGCGAACAGATTGGCCGCGGATTTCTGGAATGGGGCAAGGCGCAGCTGCAATCGGACAGCGAGGCGCAGCGCGACATTGATGCCGCGCGGCTTCTGGTCAGCATCGAAGGGATGCTGTTCCTGAAAAGCATCGGCCTTGACGATATAAACGCCAAGGCCGTTTAGCGCTTTAGCGCGCGCGTTCTGCCCGCTTTGGTCCGAGCAACATGGCCGCAACGTCACCCTTCGTCCGATAGCTGTGCACGAGCAGATAGGCGGCCAAAAATGGCGCGCCAAGGTTAAAGGCCGCAAATCCCAATATGAGCCCGGCCACGGTAAATTCGTGACGCCATGCGACCCAGAATCCCGAAAACATTAGAAAGAATAAAAAGTCGAGATTGAACTGCCCGGGCCACGCCATCTCCGCAATGTCACCGAAAAATATCGGATACAGGCCCATGCCATGATTGGCGATAGTGACACTGGTATAGGCGCCGACGATGGCCATGACGGCAACGAGGAAAAGGCGAAACAAGGTCATGACAAACTCCCCATAATAGTGGGAATCTGATACCAAAATGTAGCGACTGCTACAATATCTATTTTAATCCGTCAGCTCCACCCAAGTCGGCGCGTGATCGCTGGCCTTTTCACGGCCGCGATGGTCCTTATCCACGCCGCAGTATGCCAAGCGGTCGGCGACAACGGGGCTGAGCAAAAGATGGTCAATGCGAAAGCCATGGTCGCGTTGCCATGCGCCGGCCTGAAAATCCCAGAATGTCCAAATGCCGCCTTGCGGATAATGCGTCGCCAGCGCGTCGGTCCAGCCTTGGCCCAAAAGCGCACGGTACGCCGCGATGCTTTCGGGTTGGCGCAAGGCATCGTCCAACATCGCGGCTGGCGCCCAGATATCATGCGTGTGCGGAATGACATTATAGTCGCCCGCCAGCACGGCAGGGATTTCCGCCGCCAACAATTCGGCGGCGCGGTCGTACAAGCGTTTCATCCACGCAAGCTTATAGTCGAATTTCGGCCCGGGCAGCGGATTGCCATTGGGCAAATAAATGCTGGCAACGCGTATGCCGAAAACATCCGCCTCCAGATAACGGGCATGTTCGTCTTCGGGGTCGCCGGGCAAGGTGCGCTGCGCTTCGACAGGCTGCGTGCCCTTGGCGAGGATGGCAACGCCGTTGAAGGATTTTTGCCCGTGCCAGATGGCGCCATAGCCAGCACGTTCAAATTCTTCGACCGGAAAGCCTTCGTCCTGCGACTTGACCTCTTGCAGGCAGGCAATGTCGGGTTGGGTTTCTTCCAGCCATTCGAGCAGGCGGGGAAGGCGCGCTTTGACGCCGTTGATATTGTAAGTCGCAATACGCATGCCCGCGACCCTAGCCGCGCATGGCTATTGCATCAAACCGAAAAGCTGGAGCCGCAGCCACAACCGGCCTGCGCTTGTGGATTGGTCACCTTGAAGCTTTTGCCGCCAAGCGATTCGACGAAATCCACCGCAGAGCCACGCACCAGATCAAGGCTGACGGGATCGACGACCAAAGACGCGCCTTCGCCTTGTGCGGTGATGTCATCCGCCTCAACGCTGTCGGCAAGGCCGAAACGATATTGAAAGCCGGAACAGCCGCCACCTTCCACCGACAACCGCAGCACCGGATCTTTTCCAAGCTTGGTTGCAATCTCGGCCACGCGGCGCGCGGCATTGGCGGTCATGGAAATGGCTTCAATTTCGCTCATAGAGGATATGTAGGCCATGCAGCAGTTAAAGAAAAGGGGCGGCGCAGTATTCCGCGCCAGCCCCCAAGATTACACCCTCTCCCAAAGGTGATGCGTTTGGCCTGTCTGCTTACTCGCCGTCAGCAGGGCCGCCGATGGCAGTGCTATCAACAGTTTTTGCAGCAAGCAAGATTTTTGCGTTGCTTGGATCAGATTTCACGGGCGACAGGAATGCCACCGGGTTGATCGCTTCACCGGCAATGCGGACTTCATAATGCAGGTGGCTTCCGGTCGAGCGGCCAGTTGAGCCCATATAGCCCAGAATGTCGCCCTTGCGGATGCGCTGACCTGGCGTAACATTCATCGCCGACAAATGGCCGTAACGTGTCTGCACCGCGTTGCCATGGTTGATTTCGACCAATTTGCCGTAACCGCCAACCCATTCCGCGCGGCCGATGAAGCCATCTGCTGTAGCGTAAATCGGTGTGCCGATGGCGCCGGGAATATCGATGCCCTTGTGGTTGCGGCTGGCGCCACGCGTCGGTGCGTTGCGATAACCAAAGCCACTGGAGAATTTCATGATGTCCACTGGGTTGATCGATGGAACGGCAACTGCAACCTTGGTTGCGGTGCCGTTGATGCGGCCCCAGCTGTCGTTCAACGCGCGGAATTCAGGGTCCGACACGCCAAGTGCGCTCTGGCTCGCGCGCAAATCTTCTGGTGAAATACGGAACGTATCTGACGACGCGGCGGCTGAGTTGGCGAATGATGGTGTTGCTGCTGTGAAAGCGGCGACCATTACCAAAGCAGGTACAGCTTTAAGGATCAGTGATTGGCAATGTGCCAAAGCGCTGGATACCATAATGAGACTTTACCTTTTGATGCGACCCGCGCTTTTACGCAGTTCAGAAGTTTGACCAAGACAGGGGATCTGCCCCCCATTACGAAAATGGTGGTGTCCGATGGCTCAAACGAATGCAACATGCCGGTCATAATCGCGGGACAAACCGCCGCTCAAATGCGTTGAGTCGTTGAATGGCGCGTTCAACGGTTCACTAAAGTGGCGGTTTCCCGACAATTTCCAAACTGGCTTGGGCAATATCTGGCGTTCGGAACAACGCGTCATACACCCGTTTGTTCCCGCCAAGACCCGCGAAATTTCGTGATTATTGGGGCGATGGAACGTCCGACCGGTCACCGAATCGGTTGGCGTTTCGATTCGTCCGTTGGTCGCACGCTACCCGCTTCAACTGACCGCAGCCCTGAGGCAGGATGAGGGTTGGACGGTAAACCGTCCGTTCCAACTCCCGTCACCCTGAACTTGTTTCAGGGTCTTAATTCCAGACGGATTGAAGAAGTAAGATGCTGAAACAAGTTCAGCATGACGGATTTGAGAGAAAGGTAACCGCCCTTCGACAGGCTCAGGGCTACGGTTTTATAATATGCCTTGCTGCGCTCAGCCCAGCGCTTTGGCCGCGGCCAAAACCTCTGCGGCATGGTCCTTGACCTTTACCTTGCGCCAGACCTGCGCAACCTTGCCGTCTTTGCCGACCAGATAGGTTGACCGGTCAATGCCCATATAGCTTTTGCCGTACATCGATTTTTCGACCCAAGCGCCCATTTGCTCGGTGGCATCGCTGGCTTCGTCGGACAGCAACGTGACATTGAGTTCATATTTCGCCGCAAATTTGGCAAGCTTGGCGGGCTTGTCCTTGGACATGCCGTAGACGGGGCAATGGAGCGCGGCGAAATCCGCCGACAGTGCGGTGAAATCCTTGGCTTCGTTGGTGCAACCGGGCGTATCCGCCTTGGGATAGAAATAGAGCACCAGCGGGCCTTTCAGCGCCGCCAGATTGACCGCATTTCCTGCGCTATCCGCAACCGTGACGTCGGGCAGGGTGTCGTTGGTATCGGTCATGTTGGGTTCCTTTTCAAAAATCGCGTGGTCCAAATAGCCGCTGCCATTCGTGCATGACAACCCCGCGATAATCCCTAATCGCCGCCATCAGGCCATCCCAATCGGCAAAGCCAAGGCTGCCGGCAATCAACGCCTGCGCGGCCAATGGCGGGGTGGCGCAATCGGGCGCGACGAGGCGTACCATGACCAACAGCCGCGCGAACAAGGCATAGGCCGTGGCAAATTCTGCGGGCAGATGCCCGGCTGTCACCAGCGCATCAATGGCAGGGCCAAGCTGCGGCACTAACCCATCATGTGTTTCCAACTGAAGCCGGTGAATAATGAACTCCATATCGACCAAGCCGCCGGGCAACAGCTTCACATCCAGTTCGCCCTTGGGCGGCTTATGCGCCGCCATATCCTTGCGCATGCTGGCGATGTCCGACCGCAGCTTTTCGGGGTCGCGTTGGCCATGCAACACATCCGCGACAATAGCGCCCACCTGCGCACGGGCATCGGCGGAGCCGAACAGCACGCGTGCCCGCGTCAGTGCCATATGCTCCCATGTCCACGCATTTTCGCGCTGATATTGGTCAAAGCTTTTCACCGACGCGCAGAGCAACCCGTCCGCGCCCGATGGCCGAAGCCTTGTGTCGACCTCATATAAAGCGCCCGATGCGGTGGGCACCGACATCGCGGCAATCACGCGCTGCGCCAGCCGGTTGAAATATTGCGTCGCGCCCAAGGCACGCGGCCCATTGGATTCGGCGAGATTGTTGCCGGTGAACAATAAGATCAGATCAAGGTCCGACGCATGCGTCAGCGCCTCTCCGCCCAATCGGCCCAATGCCAAAATGACCAGCTCGCCGCCGTCAATGCGGCCATGCGCTTTTTCAAATTCGGCGACCGTCGCGGCGGTCAGCGTCTGCAACGCGGCCTCCGCCAAATGGGCGTAGCTGCGCGCGATGTCGCTTGCGTCGCTTCGGCCCTCAATCAACTGCACGCCCAGTGCAAAGCGTTTTTCGCCAACATAATCGCGGACTATGTCGAGCATGGATTGATAATCGGCATCGCCAATCCGGCGCGCCATTGCGTCGTGCAAAGCGGCCATGTCGCCGGGCAAGTTCATCGCGCTCGTGTCAATCAACGCGTCCAGATAGCGGCTCTGCCGGCCAAGATCGTCGGCCAGCGTCGGCGCGTAGCTCAATATATTGGCGACCAAATGCAACAGCCCGGGCCGCGCCTCCAGCAAGCGGAAGACGTTGATGGCACTGGGTATCGCCTCGATCATATTTTCGAACCGCGCGATGGCACGGTCGGAATCGGGGGCCAGCGCCAATGCTTTCATGATCGCGGGCAGGACGGCCTCAAATGCGTCACGCGCCGATGCGCTGCGGATCGCGCGAATCTTGCCGCTGCGCCACCGGGCCATGCGCTGCATGATGGCGGCGGGGTCGGTATAGCCAAGATCGGTCAATTGTTCTTCGAGCGGCAGGCCTTCGTCGGCCATGCGCGGCCCTTCGCTGCCGCCTGCGTCCACCATCCGGTCGTAAATCGCCGCGACTTGTTCCGTGACTGGGCGGATCGCGTCAATCAACGCGTCGGCGTCCGACAGCCCATGCAAGCGCGCGACGGCATCGGCGGTTTCGCGGTTCTGCGGTATCTCGTGCGTTTGCCGGTCGCTGTGCATTTGCAGACGATGTTCAAATGTCCGCAATTGTTCATAGGCCGATGATAATGTCTCCGCCTCTTGCGGGCTAATCGGCCCAGCCGCCGCCAACCGTGTCAGCGCCTCGCGGGTGTCGGGCACACGCAGCACAGGATCGCGTCCACCATGGATCAGCTGATGCGCCTGCGCGAAAAATTCACATTCGCGAATCCCGCCATGACCACGTTTCAGGTCGAACCCAAGGCCCATTTTCTGACCCTTGGCATAATGGTCCCGGATTTGCGCAGTCATTGCGGTGATGTTCTTCAATTGCCCGAAATCGAGCGATTTGCGCCAGATAAACGGCTGAATGGCGTTTAGGAAATATGCGCCGAGCGCGCGGTCGCCCGCGCAGACCCGCGACCGGATGAACGCCGCTTGCTCCCACGCCAGCGCGCTCGATTCATAATAGCCGATGGCCGCTTCGACGGGCAGGGCGATCGGGCTCACCTCCGGCGATGGCCGCAGCCGCATGTCGACGCGAAAGACATATCCGTCGCCATCCAATGCGGACAAAAGTTCGATGACGCGGCGGCCATAGCGCACCGCAGCCTCTGCCACATCGTCACGTTCGCGGTGGGGCAGGGTTTTGGGATCGAACAGGAAAATCGGGTCAATGTCCGACGAATAATTCAGCTCGCGTCCGCCATGTTTGCCCAGCGCAATGACGGCAAAGCCTTGATTGGGCGCGCCGGGCACGCGTTCTTCGATGGCGGCAGATATGGCTTGGTCGAGCGCATGGTCGGCAAAGTCGGAAAGAATGCCTGTGACGCGGCTGAGGTCCCAAACGCCGGCGAGGTCGGCAATCGCGGTGACAAGCGCGACGCCCTGCCGCTGTTGGCGCAAAGCGGTGCCGATATTGTCCGCCGTTCGGGCAAGGGATTGCACAAGCGCCGCGTCAAATTCGCCCGCTGCGACCATCGCCATCAATTCGGGGTTGCGGTCCATCAATCCGGCAAGAAACGGACTGTTGGCCTGTGCGCGTGCGATGGCTGCTGCGACGCGCGTCATGGTTTCAACCCTGATCTTTTCCGCGGACATAATCCCGCCGGAAATCGGAGGCGAATGTCGCGAACCGTCCTTGCGATATCGCCGCGCGCATTCCAGCCATCAGCATTTGGTAATAATGCAGATTATGCTGCGTCATCAGCATCGCGCCCAAAATCTCGCCCGACCGGATCAGGTGATGGACATAGGCGCGGGTCCATGTTGCGCACACCGGGCAGGTGCATTGGTCGTCAATCGGCCCTTGGTCTTCGGCAAATTTCGCATTGCGAATGTTGATGGGGCCGTGATGGGTAAAGGCTTGCCCGTTGCGGCCAGAGCGGGTGGGCAGGACGCAATCGAACATGTCGATGCCGCGCTCAACCGCGCCCACCAAGTCGTCGGGCTTGCCCACACCCATCAGATAACGTGGCCGGTCGGCGGGCAATTGGTCGGGCGCATAATCGAGGCAACCAAACATCGCCTCTTGCCCTTCACCCACCGCAAGGCCGCCCACGGCATAGCCATCAAAACCAATGTCGATCAGCGCATCGGCAGACCGTTTGCGCAATTCTTCGTCCAATGACCCTTGTTGAATGCCAAATAAGGCCGCGCGCGCGGCATGTTCACCGCCGCTGTCGAACCCGTCGCGTGAACGCTTGGCCCAGCGCATCGACAATTCCATCGACTTGATCGCTTCGTCGCGGCTCACGCCATTGGCGGGGCATTCGTCAAACGCCATGACAATGTCGGAGCCCAAAAGCCGCTGGATTTCCATCGAGCGTTCGGGCGACAGCATATGTTTCGACCCGTCGAGATGGCT
>NZ_JBILOS010000080.1:0-9253 GCF_044374345.1 Sphingorhabdus sp.
TTGAAAAGCTTGGTGCAATCGGTGACGTTGTCACTGTGAAGGACGGCTATGCCCGTAACTTCCTGTTGCCAAACAAAAAAGCGCTCCGTGCGAACGACGCAAACCGCAAGGTTTTCGAAGCCAACCGCGCGAAAATTGAAAGCGACAACGCAACCCGTCGTGAAGAAGCGCAAAAGGCTTCTGGCGGCGTCGAAGGCAAGCAGATCGTTCTGATCCGTGCGGCTTCGCAAACTGGCCAGCTTTATGGTTCGGTTTCGGTTAAGGACATCGTTGACGGTCTGGCTGCCCAGGACGCCAAGGTTACCAAGTCGATGATCGTTCTCGAACGCCCGATCAAAACGCTTGGCGTATTTGACGTGAAGGTTGTTCTGCACCCCGAAGTTTCGGTTACGGTTCAGGTCAATGTGGCCCGTTCGGACGACGAAGCCGAGCTGCAGAAGGACGGCGTCAACGTTCTTGAGCAGATGTTCGAAGCTGAACAGGCCGAGATCGCTGCAGAAGCCATTGAAGCACAGGTTGAGGCCGAAGTTGCTGCCGATGCTGCGGATGCAGCTGAAGCCGCTGCAAACGCAAAGCGCCGCGAAGAGCAAGCTGCTGCCAAGGCTGCGGCTGAAGCTGCCGGTGGTTTGTCGGCCGAGGCTGACGAAGCCTAAGCTTTCGCACCTAAAAAACAAAAAGCCGCCCCGTCGCAAGACTGGGCGGCTTTTTTGTGTCTGGCTTTGCAATGCCTATCCAGTGTCATTCCCGCGTATGCGGGAATCCATGGTTTATTCGCTCCTCTTGAACCGACAAGTTAGGCCATGGATCCCCAATCAAGTTGGGGATGACAACTGCGTGGTAGCGGTAAAGTGCCCGTACGGTTAAAGCCAACCAATGACCGCACCCATCATCATCACCGCCGAAATGGGCAAAGCGGATCAGGCGTGGGCCAATGGCTTGCGGCGCACACATTATCCTGCCGACCGCAACATGGTCGATGCGCATATTACGCTGTTCCACCATTTGCCTCCAAGCCATATTGCCGAGGTCAAAGCCCGCTTGGCGGCTCTTGCGGCTGAATGCGCTACTCCGAAGGCCCGTTTAAGCGACCTTATGCAGATGGGCGGCGGCGTTGCTTATCGCGTTGAAAGCCCCGAACTTCTCTCGATTCGCGATGCATTGGCCGAAGGGTTTCGCGGACTACTCATTCCGCAGGATCAAGCGCGTCCGCGGCTGCACATCACCGTCCAGAACAAGGTCGAACCCGCTATTGCAAAAGCGCTGTATGAAACGCTTTCCAGCAATTTTCAGCCTCGATCTTTGTCGATTTACGGCCTCGCTGCTTATCATTATCGCGGCGGCCCGTGGGAACAGATTGGCAGATGGGCATTTCGGGGCTGAATAACCTTTCGCAGCCCTTGACCCATGCAACCCCCACGCTTATAGCGCCGCGTGCTTCCCCGCAAACGCTGGGATTCACGCTTGGATGGCGAAGTAGCTCAGCTGGTTAGAGCGGTGGAATCATAATCCATAGGTCGGGGGTTCAAGTCCCTCCTTCGCTACCATCCCCCCACACATGCGATAGGCCAGACGGTATCATGAGCTTGCCCGTCGCTCTGGCGAGGGCTAAGCTTGGGTTATGAAGGACTGCTCCCAATGCGTTGTACGGAACCGTGCAATTTGCGCCGGCCTCGAACCCGATGAACTTGATGCGTTGGGGCAGCTTGGCCGCAAGCAGCGCGTGACAAGGGGACAGACGGTTGTTTGGGAAGGCGATGATTCGGTTGTCGTCGCCAATGTCATCGAAGGCGTCCTTAAAGTGTCCATGAGCATTTCGGATGGACGCGAACAAATTGTCGGCCTTGTCTTCGCCTCTGACTTTATCGGCCGCCCCTTTGGTCAGCAAAACCCCTACAGCGTCACGGCGCTTACAGACGCAGAATTATGCATTTTCCCCCGTTCCACTTTTGACAGCTTCGCGCGGCAGCATCCGGAACTGGAGCATAAGCTGCTGCGGCGGACGTTGACTGAACTTGATCGTGCCCATGAATGGATGTTGCTGTTGGGGAAGAAGACCGCGACGGAACGCATTGCGACCTTGCTGCTGGAAATGTCTGCGCGCCTTGGTGAAACTGGCTGTTCGGCGGACAAAAGCGCCTTGGATAGCTTTGAATTGCCCCTCGATCGCCAACAGATGGGCGATGTTCTTGGCTTAACCATTGAAACGGTCAGCCGGCAATTATCGCTGTTGAAAGCCGACGGTGTCATCAACTTACCAGACCGCCGGACGGTGGCCATTCAAGACCGTCTGCGGCTTCAGGATCTTTCCGCCGCCACATAAGGCGGTTTTTTCGGCCCGGCCGGTGCATATGGTGCCAGCGCCAGCGCAAGACATATGGGTTTAACGGGGGGTTTTAGTCTTTGCCGTTATCCGCAGGGCCGCCGACCAACACAAAATGACGGTCGCAATAGCCGCAATCGACATAGCCTTTTTCATCAATCTGAAGCCAGACGCGGGGATGCCCCAGTGCGGCAGGGATATCGCCGCTGCCGTCGCAAGCAACGCGCGGTTCACGGACTCGGATCGTTTCAGGAGTGTTGTTCATGCGCGGCGCGTAGCAAAACCGCTGCGGGGCTGCAACGGGTCAGAAGTAATTGAGCGTGATCGACCAGTTTCCTGAATACACGCCGGGTGCTTGGTTTGCGCCAACCTCAAGCGTGGCACTGCGCAAATAGCCGCATCAATGCATTGCGTGCATTTCATGCTACGCCCGCAATCTGTCATTTCCCGTGATTGCTTAGCAGGGCTGGGTTCGCTATCGCATGCTCATGTCTGAACAAGCTATCTCGATCAAGAATCTCTCCAAAAAATATGCCAGCGGTAAACAGGCGCTGAGTGATGTCAGTTTTGACGTCGCTCAGGGATCTATTTTCGGGCTTCTGGGGCCGAATGGTGCGGGCAAATCCACATTGATCAACATATTGGCCGGTATGGTGATGAAAAGCTCCGGCTCCGCATCGATTTGGGGTTTTGATATCGATGAAAACCCACGCAATGCCAAGGCATCAATCGGTATTGTCCCGCAGGAAATCATGTTCGATCCCTTCTTTACACCCAAAGAAGCGCTTGAACTGCAGGCGGGCCTATATGGCGTGCCCAAGTCCAAGCGGCGGACGATGGAGCTGCTCAAGGCGGTCCGGTTGGAGGACAAGGCGGATGCCTATGCCCGCACATTGTCGGGCGGCATGAAAAGACGGTTGCTGGTGGCCAAAGCCATGGTTCATGCACCGCCTGTTATCGTGCTCGATGAGCCCACGGCTGGTGTCGATATCGAGCTGCGCCAACAATTGTGGGATTATGTGCTTGAACTGAACAAGCAGGGCGTGACCGTCGTCCTAACAACCCATTATCTTGAAGAAGCCGAACAATTATGTGACCGCATCGCCATCATCAACCATGGGCAGCTGATCGCCAACAAGCCAACGCGCGATCTGGTCGGCATGGCCCGGGAAAAGGCCGTTGTTCTGACGCTGGATCGGGATGTCACCGCCGCGCCGACCCATGAGGCATTTGAAAAATCCGAATTGGTGAATGAGCGCACAATCGAGATTACCTATAACAAAGACCGGATGAACGCGGGCGAAGTGTTGACGACCATTCAGGGACTGGGCCTTGGGATATTGGACGTGACAACCAAGGAAGCTGACCTTGAAGACGTCTTCCTGCGTCTGACAAGCAGTGCATAAATGGACGTCGACGTCCTCATCATCGGATCAGGTGCGGCGGGATTAACCGCTGCGCTGCAGCTGGCAACAAGCCGAAAAGTCGCCGTCTTGGCAAAGGGCGCGATATCCGATGGCGCGACAGCCTGGGCCCAAGGGGGCATCGCCGCCGTGCTGGAGCCCGGCGATAATTTCGAAAGCCATATCGAAGATACAATGGTCGCGGGTGCCGGGCTGAACAACCGTGCGACCGTCGAATTTGTTGTCGAAAATGCGCCTGTCGCCATTGAGCGGCTGGCGAAGCTGGGCGTGCCGTTTAATCTTGAGGGCAATGACTGGCACCTGACGCGTGAGGGCGGCCACAGCCATCGCCGCATCGTCCATGTCGATGACGCCACCGGATGGGCAGTGCAGCAGGCATTGGAGGCCGCCGCGAGGGCGCATCCCAATATCGTGCTGGTGCCCGATATGGTCGCCGTTGATTTGATATCGGGCCGCCATCAGGAACGGTTTTCAACCTCAGGCCGCGTCCATGGTGTCTATGCGCTCAACCGCAAGACAGGGCAGGTGGAAGCGTTTACCGCGCGCGCTACGATCTTGGCTAGCGGCGGCGCCGGACGCACTTATCTCTACTCCACCGCACCACGCGGGGCGACGGGCGATGGCATTGCGATGGCGTGGCGCGCTGGCTGCCGCGTATCGAATATGGAATTCATGCAATTCCACCCGACCTGCCTATACAATCTTGAGGTCAAAAACTTCCTGATTACTGAGGCGGTGCGCGGCGAGGGCGGCATATTGAAAAATCCCAAAACCGGGCATCGTTACATGCCCGATTATGATGAACGCGCAGAGTTGGCCCCGCGCGATATCGTGGCCCGCGCCAATGATGCGGAGATTAAGCGTGACGGGCTGGAATATGTCCATTTGGATATCAGCCACAAGCCTGCAGATTTTGTGAAGGGGCATTTTCCGAACATTTATGAAAAGCTGATGGGGCTTGGCATCGACATCACGCGCGAGCCCATTCCCGTGGTGCCAGCCCAGCATTATACTTGCGGCGGTGTTCTGGTTGACCTTGATGGCCGAACCGATGCGCCGGGGCTGTATGCGGCTGGCGAAGTGACGCAAAGCGGACTTCATGGTGCAAACCGTCTTGCGTCGAATTCGCTGCTGGAATGCTTCGTCTTTGGTGACGCCTGTGCGCGCCATATCGATGCCCATTGGGATAGCCTGCCGCCACCACCGCCCATCCGCGCGTGGGACGAAAGCCGTGTGACGGACAGCGACGAAGAAGTTGTGATTGCGCAATGCTGGCGCGAAATCCGCCAATTCATGTGGAACTTTGTAGGTATCGTTCGCACGACCAAGCGGCTGGAGCGCGCACAGCACCGTATCGATTTGCTGCGCAGCGAAGTTGCCGATTATTATAGCCATTTCCGCGTGACGCCTGACCTGATTGAACTGCGCAACCTGGTTGAGGTCGCGGCGCTTATCATTCAGTCCGCTTTGTCACGGCATGAAAGCCGGGGGCTGCATTTCACGCTCGATTATCCCGAAACGCTAAAGGAGGCGGTTGATACCGTGTTGGTTCCATGAAAAAACTACTCCCGCTTTTTGCCTTGGTTGCGCTCTCGCCGGCATATGCCGCAACCCCTGAAGAAACCGCGCGGGAGGTACTGGCAAAGTCCCCTATCATCGACGGACATAATGATACGCCGCACCAGATTGCGGAACTGTTCGAGCGGGATTTCTCGAAATTCAACCTCGCGGCACTACCGGCCGATGTTCTTGCCAAAACGCACACCGATATCCGCAATGCGCGCGCCGGTTTCCTCGGCGGACAATTTTGGTCGGTATATGTTGATGCCGCGCTGCCAAAGCATGAGGCGGTAACACGCACCATCGCGCAGATTGACGTCGTGCGGCAGATGATAGCGCGTTATCCAGAGAGCTTTGCCTACGCATCGACCGCCGCTGAGGTGGAGCGCGCGATGAAGGCAGGCAAGATCGCGTCGATGATTGGCATGGAGGGCGGACATTCCATCGGCGACTCGCTTGAGATCCTGCGGCAAACTTATGCGCTTGGCGCACGCTATATGACCATCACGCACAGCCTGACGACCGATTGGGCCGACAGCGCGACCGATGCGCCAAAGCATGATGGTCTGTCGCCATTTGGTTTTGACGTGCTGGCGGAAATGAACCGGCTGGGGATGATTGCGGACATCAGCCATGTGTCAGAGGCAACGATGCATGACGTGTTGGATAAAACCACCGCGCCCGTGCTGTTCACGCACAGCAATGCCCGCGCCATCACACCGCATCCGCGTAACGTGCCGGACTCCGTGTTGAAGCGTTTGCCGCAAAATGGCGGCGTGGTGATGGTTACATTTGTCCCGGGCTTTACCTCGCCCGAGCGCCGCCAATGGGAATTTGAACGGTCGGCGGTGGCAGGGCGTGCGAAAACCGAGTTTTCCGGCAACCCTGTCGGCGAGAAAGCCGTCGTTGACGCATGGATTGCCGCAAACCCACAGCCCAAAGCAACATTGGCGCAAGTCGCTGACCATATCGACCATATCCGCAAAGTTGCAGGCATTGACCATATCGGCATTGGTGGCGACTTTGGCGGTGTCGATGAACTGCCCGTGGGCCTCGAAAACGTATCGACCTATCCCGCTTTGTTCGCAGAATTGGTACGTCGTGGCTATTCGAAGAGCGATCTCGCCAAAATCGCCCAAGGCAACGCCCTACGCGTCATGCGCGGGGTCGAGAAGGCGGCGGGGAAATAGCTGTCGCGGCTTTGCGTGATGAGAGAGTTACGCAAAGCCTTCGGACAAATATCGCTCGGCTATTGCGGCGTGGAGGGCGGCTCCGCGGGCCATGACGCTGTCGTCTAGGACCATGCGGTTGGAGTGCAGACCGCAGCAGGATCGCCAGTCGTCACCCTCATGTGACGCGCCCAAGAAGAACATTGCGCCGGGCACTTTTTCAAGGACATATGCAAAATCTTCGGCGCCCATGATCGGTGTGTCGAGCGTGAGCCAGCTTTCTACGCCAAACATATCCTCAACCACTTTTTTGCCGAATTGAACCGCACGGTCATCGCAGACGGTAACCGGGAAGCCTTGTTCGATGTGGACCTCCGCGCTGCAACCATGGGCAGCGGCGATGCCGGGGACGAGGCGATGCAGCTCCTCCGCCACGCGCGCGCGTGACTGCGGCGACAATGTGCGGATAGTGCCCAAAAGATGCGCGGTTTCCGGAATGATGTTGTTGGTCGTGCCTGCTGCGATTTTGGCAATGGTGATGACCGCTGGGTTAAATACGGAAATCTTGCGCGTGACCATCGTCTGGATGGCCGATACGATTTCGCAGGCAACAGGAATGGGATCAACGGCGTCGTGTGGCATCGATGCGTGGCCGCCCGCGCCCTTGACGGTAATATTCAGGACGTCAGACGACGCCAGCAACGGTCCGCTTCGGCCGCTAAACACACCGCGCGGGGCGTTGGGCATGATGTGCAAGGCAAAGGCCGCATCGGGCAGCGGATCAATCAAGCCGTCGTCGAGCATGAAGCGTGCGCCATGATGGCCTTCTTCGCCGGGCTGGAACATGAATTGCACCGTGCCGGCCAGCTGGTCGCGCTTGGCGCATAGCATCTTGGCCGCGCCCACAAGCATCGCGACATGGGTATCATGCCCGCAAGCGTGCATCGCGCCTTCGGTCAGCGAGCTATATTCAAGGCCCGTATCTTCATGGAGCGGTAATGCGTCCATATCGCCACGTAGAAGCACCGTACGGCCATTGGCCGGGCCTTTCAGTGTCGCTATGAGCCCTGTGGTCGATGGCCCTTCACGCAGCTCCAGCGGCAGGCCAGCAAGCGCGGCCTTTATTTTGGCCAATGTCTTGGGGTTTTGCAGGCCAAGCTCAGGCTCGGCATGAATTGCGCGGCGCAGCGCGATCAGGTCGGGAAGGATGTCTTCGGCGTCGTCGCGCCAGTCAGTGCTGATTAAGTCCATAGCTTAACTAGCACCACCCTGGCGCGCCCGACAACTGCCTTATTTTTCCAGACGTACGGCAACATATTGCGTCGGCGCACCGCGGCGTTTTACGCCCAGTAGGATCGCGCCGCGGCCAGCCGCCTGCACTTCCTTGAGAGCGGCCACGAGACCGGCTGCTGTCGTAACTGGCTTGTAGTTTGCCGATACGATGACATCACCACGACGCAGACCAACCTGCGCACCCGTGCCGGTGCCCGGAACGTCAATAACCACTCCCTTTGTATCAGTGGTCAGGCCAAGCGCGCGGGCAATTTCGGCATCAAGCGGAATAACGCTGATGCCCAAAGCATCACGCACAACCTTTGAATCGGGCGTGTCGGTTTGCTTGTCGAAATCCTTGTTTTCTTCAGGGTTGAAACTTTGCGCCAACTTCTCTTCTGGAGGACGTGCGCCCACGGTTGCGGTCAGCTTCATTGGCTTGCCTTCACGCAAGATATCCAGCGGAATGCGCGTGCCAGGTTTTACGTTGGCGACGATGAAAGACAGCGTGGTTTCAGGCGAAACCTCGCGGTCATTGACGCGCAGAACGATGTCGCCTTCTTTCAGGCCAGCCTTATCAGCAGCTTCACCGGCAACAACGCGGGCGACAAATTCGCCGCGGTTCTTTTCCAGACCAAGCGCGTCGACGGTGACCTCATCCACGGGCCGGATGCTGATACCCAAATAGCCACGTTCCGGACGAACGCCCTTTTTCAGGGACTCAATCACAGGAATGGCTTCTTCTGCAGGAATGGCAAATCCCACACCGATATTCGCGCCGACTGGTGAAATCAGACGATTGTTGATGCCAACGACTTCGCCCCTGAGGTTGAACAAGGGACCACCCGAGTTACCGGGATTGATGGCGGTGTCGGTTTGAATGAAGCGGTCATATGCGCCACCTGCACCGATGTTACGCTGAAGCGCGGAGATAATGCCCGCGGTCACGGTGTTGCCAAGGCCAAGCGGGTTACCAATTGCAATGACCCAGTCACCCACACGGCTTTTCCTGGAATCGGCCATTTTGACGAACGGCAAATCGGTCGCACGGATTTTGAGCAGTGCGATGTCTGATTGTGGATCACGGCCGACGATTTCGGCATCATATTCCTTGCCATCAAACAAGGTGACGGTCACGCGGTCAACCGCATCGCCCGATGGACCACCTGCGACAACATGGTTGTTGGTCACGATATAGCCATCGCTCGAGATCAAAAAGCCTGAGCCGCCGCTTGCTTGGTCCTGCGTTACGGGACGGCGTTCGCCGGTTAGCGGGTTAAAGCTGGTGGCGACTTGTACCTTTTTACGCGTGGCGATGTTGACCACTGCTGGCTGCAACTGTGCGGCCAAGTCTGCAAAGCTCGACGGTGCGCCGCCGGGGGCGAGATTAACTTGTTCCGAAACAGCAAGGCCGGTTTGCGCGGTCACGGGATTGTCGTTGACCAAAGCTACGGCGGCACCTGTCATTAAAAGCGCGGTGGTAACTGCATAAGCGTAACGCACGGATA
>NZ_JBILOS010000156.1:0-2609 GCF_044374345.1 Sphingorhabdus sp.
CAGCCGCGTTTTGTGCGACACGCGCATATTGAATATCTTCGAAGGTGCCGCAGAAATTCAGGCGCAGGTGATCGCCAAGGGTTTGATGGGAGGCGTAAACTAATGGGTGTTTGGGACGCATGGATTGGGCGAGAGGAGGTGCGGGCTGATCGCATCGACAGCGGGCTAGTGGCGCGCTGGCTTGCAACCTTTGACCGGGATGCACCGAGCGATGGCAATGTCCCGCAGGGGTTGCACTGGTGCCTGTGTGTGCCGGACGCACCAACGGCAAAGCTGGGCCCCGATGGGCATCCGTTGCGCGATGATAGCATAGAAAGCTTCCTACCCCCAGTGCCGCTGCCGCGCCGCATGTGGGCATCCAGCAAAGTCGAGTTTTTTGCACCCTTGCGGGTCGGTGAAGCCGTTACCCGTAATTCACGCGTGCAAGCCATTACTGAAAAATCAGGCGGCACCGGCCAACTGGTGTTTGTCGATGTGTCGCATGAAACACTTGGCGAATCTGGCCTTTCGGTTCGTGAGGTGCAGAGCATCGTTTATCGTGAAGCCGCCGGGCCTGACGCAGCTTTGTCGCCGCCCACAGCGGGGCCAGCGCGCGTCGATTTAGAGGGATGGAGCAGCCATCGCATGGTTATACCGAGCGAGCCACTGCTATTCCGCTTCTCCGCGCTCACTTTCAACAGCCACCGGATCCATTATGACCTGCCATATGCCCGCGATGAAGAACGCTATCGCAGGTTAGTGGTCCATGGTCCGCTGACAGCAAGTTTGCTACTGGACCTCGCCCGCCGGGCGTTGGGGGACAACGCATTGGCCAGCTTCGCATTCCGGGGTCTATCTCCAGCGATTTGTGGAGAGGCTTTGCATCTGGTGATGCGCGGATCAGGCAACGATATTGAGTTGGCCGCTTTTGCAGGCGACGGACGACAGATCATGGCAGCTTCGGCGCAAGGACATATTTGAAATGACCGAGAGTGAAAATACCGCCGAAATCCGCCGCTCGGTTCAGGCGTTATGCGCCGATTTTCCGGGTGCATATTGGCGTGAAAAGGACAGTGCCCGCGCCTATCCGGGCGAATTTGTGGATGCGCTGACCAAGGCCGGGTTCCTCGCGGCGTTGATACCGGAAGCTTACGGTGGGTCAGGGCTCACACTCTCTGACGCGGCCATTATCATGGAAGAAATTCAGGCCTCAGGCTGCAACGGCGCTTCGGCACATGCCCAGATGTACATCATGAATACGCTGCTAAGATATGGCAGCGAAGAACAGAAGCAGGAATATCTGCCTCGTATCGCGACAGGCGAGCTGCGCCTGCAGGCCTTTGGTGTTTCTGAACCGACCAGCGGTACCGACACGCTTTCCTTGCGGACGGTGGCTGTGCGGGACGGTGACGCGTATGTTATCAATGGCCAAAAATTATGGACGAGCCGTGCCGAATATTCCGACCTGATGCTGTTGCTGGCGCGTACAACCCCGCGTGAAGAGGTCTCCAGCAAGACGGAGGGGCTCTCGGTTTTCCTCATTGACATGCGCAAGGTGGTCGGCAACGGCATGACCATCAAGCCAATCCGCACAATGATGAACCATTCAACGACCGAAGTCTTCTTTGACGATATGCGGATTCCTGCTTCCGCTTTGGTTGGCGAAGAAGGCAAGGGTTTCCGCTACATTCTGTCGGGCATGAATGCTGAGCGTATCCTTATTGCCGCCGAGTGCATTGGCGACACCAAATGGTTTATCAAAAAAGCCAGCGATTATGCCAGCGAGCGCAACGTCTTTGGTCGCGCCATTGGCCAGAACCAAGGTGTGCAGTTCCCGATCGCCCGGTGCTACGCCCAAATGTGTGCAGCGGAATTGATGGTGCATCATGCCGCTCAGGTATTTGACGCTGGAGGCAACCCCGGCGCAGAGGCGAATATGGCCAAGCTCCTTGCGTCAGAAGCCAGCTGGGCCGCCGCCGACATGTGCGTGCAAACGCATGGTGGCTTTGGCTTTGCTGAAGAATATGACGTCGAACGCAAGTTCCGTGAAGCACGGCTTTACACCGTGGCCCCGATCAGCACCAACCTGATCCTAAGCTATCTTGCCGAGCATGTTCTCGGTCTTCCGCGCAGCTATTGATCGACATGATTTCAGACATGAAAATCGACAACACAGCTGCCACATTAGTCAATAAAGGCCCAATGGATGAATTTTGAACTCGCCGAAGAACATCGGATGTTAAAAGATCTGGTCCGCAAATTTGTGGACACCCAACTGGTGCCGCTCGAAGCTGAGGTTCTGGCGCGCGATACTGCAGGCAAAGGCAGCTATCTCACCAAGGATGAACAGGCCAAGGTTGATGCGGTGTCGAAAGATTTGGGCCTGTGGGGGCTGGATGCGCCTGAAGAAGTCGGCGGCATGAATTTGCCGATGGTTGCGATGGTTGGGGTCGGTGAGGAATTGGGTCGTACCGCGACGCCATATACATTGCCGCCAGACTCGCCGAATTTGCGTATGATGATGGCGGCTGCGGACGAAAAGCAACGCGAGCATTATCTTGCGCCTTATGTGCGTGGAGAGACCATTTCTGCCATTGGCATTTCGGAGCCTGGCGCTGGCGCTGATCCGC
>NZ_JBILOS010000011.1:0-32634 GCF_044374345.1 Sphingorhabdus sp.
GGACCCGATGCATTTTACACCGGCCCCATCGCCAACCAGATTGTAAGTGCGGTCACGACGAGCAAGCTTAGCCCCGGCGACATGACCATGACGGACCTTGCGCAATATCGCGCAAAGGAACAGCAAGCGGTTTGCGCGCCGTACCGCGTTTATGTGGTGTGCGGCATGGCCCCGCCTTCATCAGGCGCGACAACGGTCTTGCAAATATTGGGCACGTTGCAGCGTTTTGACTTGGCGGCATCGGGCAAAAACAGCCCCAAAAGCTGGTATTTAATTGGTCAGGCGATGCAGCTGGCATATGCCGACCGCGAAAAATATCTGGCGGATGATGCGTTTGTGGATGTGCCGGTCGCTGGCCTTTTGAACCCCGAATATATCAAAGAACGCTCCGCGCTTATTGACCCTGAAAAGGCGCGCACGGACTATCCAGCCGGGAACCCGCCCGGCGCCATGCCCCGCACGGCGGCCATTTCCAGTGAAGTTGCAGGAACAACGCATTTCACGGCAGTCGATCGCAACGGCAACATCGCCAATATGACGTCGACGATTGAGGGGCCATTTGGCAGCCAGCTGGTTGCGGGCGGCTTTTTCTTGAACAACGAATTGACCGACTTCACCTTTTCACCCGAAAAAAATGGCGCGCCAGTTGCCAACCGCGTGATGGGCGGAAAGCGGCCATTGTCGTCCATGTCCCCTACGATCGTGTTTGATCGCGATGGGCGCGCAGTGCTTGCATTGGGTTCAGCCGGCGGAAAACGCATCATCATGCATGTGACCAAGACGCTGATTGGCGTCATCGACTTCGGCCTTCCGCTCGATCAAGCGATTGCGCTGCCAAATATCTATTTTGGCGGTGGCGGTCTTGAGGTCGAACAAAATACCATGCTTTCGGCGATGTCTGACGGGCTTGCCAAATTTGGACAGACGGTACGCCCTGTCGATCTGGGTTCAAAAGTTAACGGCGCGCAGCGTGTCGGCGGCAGCTGGACCGGGGCTTCCGACCCACGCAGCGAGGGGACATCGGCCACTATCGATGCCAAGGGTAAGGTGACAGTGACCGAACCGCGATTGGTTGATGAGGCACCGACTGAGGATGTCGGTTAACGCTAACGGCCCGTTGCGCCTTACGCATTGGCGCGCTAGCGTAATTTTCCAGAGTCCCATAATGGACCGCAAAATGTTGTTTAGGAGAGAATAAGTGGCTGCCGAGCAATTCGACGATTTTGACAGCTTCCCCAACCTCGTCACCATGTTTTTTGCGCGTGCGCGGTATCGCGGTGACGCCCCGTTTTTGTGGGCAAAACATGATGCTACGTGGCAATCCTTAAGCTGGGCTGAGGTCGCGCGCCAGGTTGCGGGCTTTGCCAAGTCGCTGCGCCAGCTTGGGCTGGAAAAGGGCGACCGGGTCATGCTCGTGTCGGAAAATCGCCCCGAGTGGTGTATCGCCGATCTGGGCATCATGGCGGCTGGATGCGTGACGGTGCCGACCTACGTCACCAACACCGAACGCGACCATCAGCATATTCTCGACGACAGCGCCGCCCGCGCGGTGATTGTTTCGACAGCAAAGTTGGCCAAGACATTGATGCCGGCGGCGTTGCGGTCGTCGCAAGCGGAATTCATCATCGCTATGGAACCGCAGCCAGCGGTGCAGCATGGCCAATTGTCGATGCACCACTGGTCCGACATGGTTCAGGGCAATGATGCCGATGTACGGGCTGCTGAGGCGGCTATGGCGGCAGTAACGCGCGACGATTTGGCGTGCATCATTTACACCAGCGGCACCGGCGGTGCACCGCGTGGTGTGATGCAGCATCATGGCGCGATCTTGCACAATGTCGATGGCGCCGCTGAGGTGCTGCGCGAGGATTTTGGGCTGGATGAAGAAGAAGTCTTCCTGTCATTTTTGCCGCTCTCGCACGCTTATGAACATAGCGGTGGGCAATTCCTGCCGATCAGTGTTGGCGCGCAAATCTATTATGCGGAGGGGCTGGAAAAGCTCGCTTCCAATATCGAGGAAACACGGCCGACCGTGATGGTGGTTGTCCCTCGATTGTTTGAAGTCCTGCGTCAAAGAATGATCAAGGCCGTCGAAAAGCAGGGCAAGTTTCCAAACTACTTGCTCAATAAAGCACTGACCATTGGCGAGCGGGACTATTCCGGACGCAAGCGGCTTTCCGATGCGCCAATGCGGTTGATTTTATCGCGGACGATTAAGCCCAAAATCCAGGGGCGCTTTGGCGGCCGGATGAAGGCCATGGTATCGGGCGGTGCGCCGCTCAATCCCGACATTGGCGTGTTTTTCCAATCTTTGGGTATCACGTTGCTGCAAGGATATGGGCAGACCGAGTCTGGCCCGGTTATCAGCTGCAACCGGCCCAAAACAGGCATCAAGATGGATACCGTTGGCCCGCCGCTGAAAAATACTGAGGTCAAGATTGCCGAAGATGGCGAGATCCTTGTCCGTGGTCCGTTGGTGATGAAGGGCTATTGGCGGAACAAGGCGGAGACCGACCGGGTTATCAAGGATGGTTGGCTGCACACCGGCGACATCGGCTACATCGATGATTGCGGACGTATTGCCATCACTGACCGCAAAAAGGATCTGATCGTCAACGACAAGGGCGACAACATCGCGCCACAGAAGATTGAGGGCATGCTCACGCTTCAGCCTGAAATTTTGCAGGCGATGGTTTCAGGGGACAAGCGGCCGTACATCGTTGGCCTTATCGTTCCGGATCCCGAATGGGCCCTCGAATGGGCGCGTGCGCAGGATATGAAATATGATTTCAATGCCTTGCAGGCCAATCCGCAGTTTCGCGCTGCGGTTCGTGCCGCGGTTGACCGGGTCAATGCGGATGTGTCGGTGACCGAAAAGGTCCGCCAGTTCGAATTTGCCGATGAGCCTTTCACAATCGAAAATGGCGAAATGACGCCGAGCATGAAAATTCGGCGCCATGTCATCCGCGAACGTTACGCCGCGCGCGTCAATGGCCTTTACAAGGACTGACGCGTCGCGACGTCGTGTCGGTTTGCTTATTTTGCATCCTGCCATGCACTGACCTCGGAACGGACCCGGGGTTGGGTTTGGATGCGCGTTTTTACCGACCGGATTTTCATGTGACTGCGCCCCGGTGGGCCGCTACGCATTTTGCGCCCAAATAAGAAATTCAACATTGCCCTGCGGCCCTGTAATCGGGCTGGTGGTCAAACCGCGCACCGTCCAGGTTTTTTCTACCAACCACTGCTGTACCTCGTTGCAAACGCGTTCATGGACGTCAGGGTCCCGCACGACGCCGCCTTTGCCAACTTCTTCGCGGCCCGCCTCAAACTGTGGTTTGATAAGTGCGATCAATTGCGCGCCGCTTTTGGCAAAGGTCAAAGGTCGCTCAAGCACTTTCGCGAGACCGATGAAGCTTGCGTCACAGACGATAAGGTCAACGGGTTCAGTAATATGCACGTCCGTCAATATGCGCGCGCTTGTCTGTTCATGAACCACCACACGGGGGTCTTGCCGCAGTTTCCACGCAAGCTGGTTCGTGCCGCTATCGACGGCGAAAACGCGCGTTGCCCCTTGCGTCAGCATCACGTCGGTAAAGCCGCCCGTTGAGGAACCCACATCAATGGCCACCATGCCGGTTACATCGATGGTAAATTCATGGAGGGCATGGGCAAGTTTAATGCCCCCGCGTGACACCCACGGATGATCGCTGCCCTTCACACTGATTTCGGTATCTTCGGCGATTTGCTGCCCTGGCTTTAGTGCCTTGGCATCACCGATATAGACATGGCCCGCCATGACCAATGCCTGCGCACGCGTCTTGCTTTCGGCAAGGCCGCGATCAACGATCAATTGGTCTAGTCGTGTTTTTTTGGTCGCCATGTCGCAACGCGCTAGCGGAGCAGATGCGATTTGGCCATAAGACAAAGTCATGCAAACCCGTAACCTGACCCTCATTGCAATGTTGCTGCTCGCATCCTGCGTTGCACCGCCGCCACCGCCAGCACAAAGGGCCGCGCCCGTGCCGCCACCGGTGGCCGCCACGCCTGCGCCAACACCGCGTCTATCGGCGGATTGGAATGACTGGCCGTTTGCCGTGGGTGATTGGGTGTATCGGCGCGATGATCGCGGATCGACTGCTGTATTTGGACCGACTGGCAAAAATGCAGTTGTCAGCCTGCGCTGCGACCTACAAAATCGGCGCATATATGTGTCGCGTGAAGCGACTGCGCCGGGGCAACGCATCGTCATACGGACATCTTCGTCCATGAAGGAATTTGCTGCCAAGCCGACCGGCGGAACGCCCGCCTATCTGGCCAGTGAAATCATGCCGATGGATGCTATATTGGATGCGATGGCGTTCAGCCGCGGACGGATATTATTGGAAACGGACGGACATCCGCCGATCATTTTGCCGGCATGGGCAGAGATTGCACGCATTGTCGAAGATTGCCGCAAATAGCATTTTGACCATGTCAAATATCGTGGCGCAGAACCCCAATATTTGCCTGAAAAATAATTTATTACAAGACTTGTTTAAGTCACCCGTTTGATTCAACTTCGGTCCTGCGGAGGGCAGATATATGTTTGAAGCAAGCAATTTCCATTCAACGAAAGGAGGTGATCCGATGTCTCATGGTTCAGTTAAGAGGTCGGGGAATTCCGTTCGGGAGATCGGCCGCCGATGATATCGGCGATGCCGGTCACGGCATGAAAGCAACTTCCGGCAGCGGCACATCCGACCGCTGACCCATGTTTGAGGGCCGTTGGATCATTCCAGCGGCCCTTTTCTGTTTCGCCTGCATTTCGGTGGTCTTGTCCGCGCGCAACATCTTTTTGTCGAACAGCAGTGGCAAATGACGTTCGAATGCTTACATCAGAACAAAGATCAAAAAGGGGCATCACATTATGCAGTTTCTGCGCGTCAGCTGGAAAATATTGGTCGGGTTTAAAGACCTGCTGGTGCTCCTGTTCCTGTTCTTATTCTTCCTCGCGATATTCGCGCTTCTGAACGCCAGCCCCAATCCGGCGGTCGTGCGCGATGGTGCATTGTTGCTGAAACTTGATGGCGTTATTTCCGAACAGCCTGCAGAAGTTGACCCGCTGACAGCGCTCACATCCTCAGCCATGCCAACCGGTGAAATCCGGCAACGCGATGTCGTTCGCGCGCTCAAGCTGGCGGAAAAAGATACGCGGGTGAAATTGGTCGTTGTCGACATGGAACGGTTCATGGGCGGCGGACAGGCGAGCCTTGCGGCAATCGGCAACAGCCTTGAGGCGGTGAAAAAGGCGGGCAAGCCTGTCTATGCCTTCGCCACGGCCTATTCGGATGACAGCTATCAACTGGCGGCCCATGCCACGCAAATCTGGATGGACCCGTTGGGCGGCGCAGTGATTACGGGACCCGGCGGATCGCAGCCATATTATAAAGGCTTGCTCGACCAGCTTGGCGTGAAGGCCAATATCTACCGTGTCGGCACGTTCAAGAGTGCCGCTGAACCCTATATGCGCACCGAGCAGTCCCCTGAATCCAAAATGGCCATCAAGGGCGTATATGATGAGGTCTGGAGCCAGTGGAAAGCGGGCGTAGCAAAGGCGCGTCCTCAGGCGCAGCTGGACCGCATGTTGACCGACCCGGCCGGTGCGGTGGAGTCTGTTAAAGGTGATCTGGCGCAATTGGCGCTGTCGTCACGTCTGGTCGACAAGCTGGGTGACCGTATCGCATTCGGCAAATTCATCGCCGGCAAGGTTGGCGCGGATGACAAGAAAACGACCGGTGGCTTTGCCCACACCCCAATGGACGCGTTACTTGCGAGCTACGGTCCAGCAACCGCAGGTGCGCAGATTGGCGTCGTGACCATTGCTGGTACGATCGTTGATGGAGAGGGCGGTCCTGGAACCGCAGCGGGCGACACCGTCAGCGGTCTCATTTACGATGCGCTCGACAATAAGGATTTGAAAGCGTTGGTGGTCCGTGTGGATTCGCCGGGCGGTTCGGTCACAGCGTCTGAAAAAATCCGTCTGGCGATTGAAGCGGCGAAAGCGAAAAAGATTCCGGTCATCGTTTCGATGGCAAATTTGGCCGCAAGCGGCGGTTATTGGATATCGCTTCCTGCCGATGTTATTTTTGCCGATCCTTCAACGATTACCGGATCTATCGGTATTTTCGGCGTCATTCCAAGCGCTGAGGCTGGGCTTGCGAAAATCGGTGTGAATGCCGACGGCGTGAAGACAACGCCATTGTCGGGCGAACCGGATATCTTGAATGGCTTCAGCCCCGAATTTGACCGCGTGGCCCAAAGCGCCATTGAGAATGGCTATCGCCAGTTCCTGACCCGCGTAGCCACGGCGCGCAAGAAAACGCCCGAGCAGGTGGATGCTGTCGCGCAGGGGCGTGTATGGGCAGGTGGCACGGCCCGTCGGCTCGGCCTTGTCGACAGGACCGGTGGTATGAATGAGGCGTTTGCGGAAGCGGCAAAGCGTGCCGGATTGAAACCCGATGGGTGGCATGCCGAATATATTGAACCACCAACGAGCTTCGCAGATACGCTCATCAGTGGCCTGATGCCAAAGCGGGCGCAGGCTGCAGCGCCGATGGATGTTTTTGCGCAAGCATCATGGCAGCAGCAGTTGCTGTTCCAGCGGATTTCCACTGATCTGAACATGCTCACCGGCGTGCGTGGCGCACAGGCCAAATGTCTCGAATGTGTGGATTTTGGTGCACCCGCGACGGCAAAGGCCGATACCGGTTGGTTCGCGATGTTGGTGAAGGCATTCAGTTAATTACTTGTCATCCCGAGCCCATGTCCGGGATGACAAATATCACTTGGACTGCTTACGCCTTAATTGCGCAAATAAGCCCGGACGAGCTTACGACGCCGAGTATTTCGGGGTCTTGCAGCGAACGTGTGCGCTTCAGAAAGTCCTCGACTGTAATCTTACACATGTCCTGACCGCGCAGCTTTTTAAGGCCGCTTAGCTTATTCAATTGCACAAGTGAAAGCCGGTCGACCATCCGGTCAGCCATGCAGGCTGCAATCGGACGAGACAGACCGGCATCCATCAGCGCGGTTCTGACGCGTGTTTCAGGGGTGGCACATGCCGAGAGCGCTAGTGCAACAAATGTGACCAGCGCTGCCCGTTTCATATACCGCGTTCCTTCGCCCGTTCGACGCATTCCATGATAATACGCTTGGCGTCATTTTCATCGCCCCAGCCATTCAACCTGGCCCATTTGCCGGGCTCCAGGTCTTTATAATGGGTGAAGAAATGTTCGATCTGTTGAAGGACGATGGGTGGCATATCCTTGTACGTCACAACATCCGAATAATAAGGAAAGGTCTTGTTGACCGGCACGCAGAGCAATTTTTCATCACCGCCAGCATCGTCTTCCATCAACAACACGCCAATCGGGCGGCATTTGACCACCGCACCTGCGACGATAGGCGAGCGCGCGACGACAAGTGCGTCCAACGGGTCGCCATCTTCACCCAAAGTATGCGGAACAAAGCCGTAATTGGCGGGGTAACGCATGGGGGTGTGCAGGAAACGGTCGACGAAAAGAGCGCCAGAAGCCTTGTCAAATTCATACTTTACAGGTTCGCCGCCAATGGGAACCTCGATCAGCACGTTAAGGCTTTCAGGCACATTGTCGCCTGCTGGAATCAAATCAATACGCATGGGAGAATGCTTTCAAATAATTTTAGTTGGTCCGCCGCGGACGAAGCAAACGATCGATCGCCGTTTCGCCCTTGCCCGTGGCTTCGAGGTGCGGATAGCGCAAGCCGCCCGAATAGGCGATGTCTATTTGCTCAAAACGTGTGTTGCGTTCCAATATAAGCCACTGCGGGTAAAGCAGGAATGACCTGACGCACTTGGAAAATAGAGCGATCAACATCGGTTGCGTCCACGGACAGGATCATCGGTTCCGACAAGGGGCGATCTTGCGGCTCAGGGATATTCGAGACGATAGGCACAGGCTGCGGCGCACTGTTTTGCGCAGATGCTGCGGAAATGAGGCTAGCGGAAAGGGCGAATGCGGCGATAGCGCGGGATAATATGCGGGGATTCATGGTCCAGACATTTGGCGAAAGCCGATTGGCACGTCCAGCCCTATTCCACTAACAACAATTAGCCGCTAGGGCGCTTTAATATGGCAAAGATACAGACACCCCAAGCCGTTCGCGGTACTCAGGACATGTTCGGCGAGACAGAAGAACGTTTTGCGCATGTCGTCGCAACATTTGAGCGCGTGCGCAGGCTTTATGGATTTAAGGGGCTGCAACTGCCCGTCATTGAGCCAACGGCGGTTTTTTCGCGCAGCCTGGGTGAGGCGACGGATGTTGTCTCCAAGGAAATGTACAGCTTCGAAGATCGTGGCGGGGATTCAATCACGCTGCGTCCCGAATTTACGGCGGGCATTGCGCGCGCGTACCTTACCAATGGCTGGCAGCAATTTGCGCCGATGAAGCTGTCGGTGCACGGCCCATTGTTCCGTTACGAACGCCCGCAAAAGGGCCGCTATCGCCAATTTCACCAGATTGACGCGGAGATTATCGGCGCAGCAGAGCCTGCCGCTGATGTTGAACTGCTGGTAATGGCGGACCAATTGCTGAAGGAATTGGGCATAAATGACGGCGTGACGTTGCAGCTCAATACATTGGGCGACACGCCAAGCCGCGACGCGTGGCGCGCGGCATTGGTCCGATATTTCAACGATCACAAGGGCGCGCTGTCCGAAGACAGCCTCGCGCGGCTGGAGAAAAACCCGCTGCGTATTCTGGATAGCAAAGACCCCAAAGATCGCCCGATTGCCCACGCGGCGCCGGTGATCGACGATTATCTATCGGGCGAAGCAAAGGATTTCTTCGGCGCGGTCACAGCAGGCCTTGATGCCGCTGGCGTCGCATGGACGCGCAATGCCGCGCTGGTGCGCGGGCTGGATTATTATCGCCACACCGCGTTTGAATTTGTGACCGACCGCCTGGGTGCACAGGGCACCGTGCTGGGCGGCGGGCGCTATGATGGCTTGATCGAAAATCTCGGCGGACCGGCAACGCCAGCGGTTGGCTGGGCGGCGGGCATTGAGCGGTTGGGCATGTTGATTGACGCCGTGCCAACACAGCAGATCGAAGCCATGATTGTTTTGGAGAATGACGCGGGTCTTGGGCATGCCTTCGCGCTTTTGCGTCAGCTGCGCCAAGCCGGAATTTCGGCCGACATGATTGCAACTGGTTCTCCGAAAAAGCGCTATGATAAGGCCGTCAAGCAAAGCCCGGCGGCTATCCTGCGCGTCAATGAGGATGGCTATTACGGGATGTCCGGTGAAGGCCATAATGACCGGCTTACGAGCGTACTTCAGTCGCGCGCATGACCAAAATCTCCCCGCAACGTATCGCGCTTATTGAATCGCGCTTTTCCGAGCTTGAGGCGCGGATGGCTTCGGGGCAGTTGGAAGGCGATGCCTTTGTCACGGCGTCCAAGGAATATTCGGAGCTGGAACCGGTGGCCAAGGCGGCGGCCAATGTCCGGCGACTGCGCAAAGAAATCGAAACCTTGCAGCATATGTCGAAGGATTCCTCCGATCCCGACCTGCACGAGATGGCGATTGAGGAACTGGAGGATGTCAGTCATCAGTTGGGCGAAGCCGAAACCGCTTTGGCTATTGCGCTCTTGCCGAAAGATGCCGCCGATGACCGGCCCGCCATGCTCGAAATCCGGGCCGGCACGGGCGGTGATGAAGCGGCGTTGTTTGCCGGTGACCTGTACCGCATGTACGAACGCTATGCCGCGGGGCAGGGGTGGAAGATCGAGCCTATCTCCGTCAGCGCGTCCGATGTGGGCGGGTTCAAGGAAGTTGTTGTCGCGATCAAGGGCAATGGCGTTTTCGCCAAGCTGAAATATGAAAGCGGCGTCCACCGTGTGCAGCGCGTGCCCGTGACCGAAAGCGGCGGCCGCATTCACACCAGCGCCGCGACCGTCGCGGTGCTGCCGGAGCCAACCGAAGTCGATATCCAGATCGAGGCGCGCGACTTGAAAATCGACGTGTACCGTGCGTCGGGTGCGGGCGGACAGCACGTCAACACCACAGACTCGGCCGTGCGTATTACCCATTTGCCGACAGGCATTGTCGTGACCTGCCAAGACGGACGCAGCCAGCACAAGAACAAAGAACAAGCCATGCAAGTGCTGCGCGCGCGGATGTACGAAAAAGAGCGCGAGGAAGCCCAAGGCGCGGAGGCCGAGGCGCGCAAAGCAATGGTTGGCTCAGGCGACCGTTCGGAACGCATCCGCACCTATAATTTCCCGCAAGGCCGCGTGACCGATCACCGGATCAACCTGACGCTGCATAAGCTTCCGGAGATATTGGAAGGCGGCGGCCTTGGTGAATTGGTTGCGGCGCTGATTGCCGAAGATCAGGCCGAGCGCATGGCGGGGCTGTCGGATTGAACCTCTTCCGTCATCCTGAACTTGTTTCAGGATGACGATGCGGCGTTAGGCGGGTCAGTCGATCACCAACCGCCCATGGTCCAATTTCGGCAAGACATAACGTGCAAACATGTCGCATTCGTTGATGTGCGGGTAACCCGACAAAATGAACGCTTCGATGCCCACGGCGCGATATGCCTCGATTTTGGCGAGCACTTGGTCCGGGTCGCCAACGATCGCAGCGCCGCAGCCTGAACGTGCGCGGCCAATTCCGGTCCACAGATTATCTTCCAGATATCCGTCGTTCGCTTCCGATTGCGCGCGCAATTCGGCCTGATGTGCAACGCCGAAGGTTTGCGTATCCAAGGATTTGTTGCGGATTGCGTCGCCTTGCTGCGCATCCAGCTTGGACAAGAGACGGTTCGCATAAGCCCGGGCTTCGGCTTCGGTTTCACGCACGATGACATGCGCGCGGAAGCCATATTTCAACGTCCGTCCAAATTTTGCCGCGCGCGCGGTCATGTCTTCGACAAGCTCCTTCGCGCCCTGAACCGTTTCCGGCCACATCAAATAGACATCGCAACCTTCGGCAGCAGCGTCTTTAGCCGCGGGCGAGAGACCACCGAAATAAAGCGGCGGGCATTTGCCGCTGACGGTCTTCATGCGTGGCGGATCGAGATCGATTTTATAATGTTCGCCATCAATCGACAGATGCTCGCCGTTCAACAATGTCTTGAGGATCTGCATTGCCTCGACCGTCCGGCGATAGCGCGGTTCGCTGTCCATCTTGTCACCCGGCAAGTCAGACGAGATGATGTTGATGTTCAAACGCCCACCCGAAATCTGGTCCAGCGTGGCAATCTGCCGCGCCAATTGCGGGGGCCAGCTTTCGCCAATACGCACCGCCATCAGCAACTTGATACGCGTGGTCAGCGTCGCAATGGCGCTGGCAAACGCTGTGGTATCCAACCCAAGCGTGTAGCCCGAGGGAAGCAATATATTATCGAACCCGCCCTTTTCAGCAGCAAGCACGATATTGCGGCAATGCTCCCAACTCGACGCGAGCATGGGATCGGGTTGCCCAAGAAATTCGTAATCATCGTCGCATAATGCGGAGAACCAGCTGACTTCGATTGGATTTTTCATGGCAGGGGAACTCCTCGCGCAGCGACCAATACGCTGTACCAGTCAGCGCGGGTCCATGTGATTTTGAAGGCATCGGCAGCCTCTATGATGCGTGCCGGGTTTTGCGAGCCGACAATCGGGATGGGGCGGGCAGGGTGCGCCATGATCCAGCTATAGGCCGCTGCCGTGCGCGAAACGCCATGCGCGGCTGCAACGTCCGACAAGGCTGCCGCTACATTTTGTTCGCGCGTGTTGCCTGGATCACCGATGCGACCGCCGCCAAGTGGTGACCATGCCAACACCGCCAAATCCATAGCGATGGCTTGATCAAGCTCACCATTTTCGATGGTATCGATCCGCAACGGGGAAAGCTCCGGCTGTGTCGAGACAATCGGGACGCTGCTAAACTGTGCCAAGGTCGAGATTTGCGCCGTCGTGAAGTTTGACACACCAAAAGCGCGAATTTTTCCGGCTTTATGCGCGTCTTCGATGGTGCGTGCGATTTCTTGCGGGTGGGTAAGGATATCGGGACGGTGGATTTGCCACAGGTCGACATATTCAGTGCCCAAACGCGACAGGCTGTCGTCAATTGCCTTGGTCAGATATTCCGCGCTGCTGTCATATGGCGTCGGCGGGGTAATTCCGCCCTTAGTGGCCAGCACCATCCGGTCACGATATTCGGGTGCCTCGGCAAAGACGCGGCCAAGCAGCTCTTCTGCCTTGCCAAAGCCTTGTTCGCCAAAGCCATAGATGTCCGCCGTATCGAAAAGGGTGATGCCTGCTTCGAACGCCGCATCAATGGCCGCGCGGGCTGCGGACATTTCAAGACCCGCAAAGCGCCACATGCCCCAGGCAATCGATGAAATTTCAATACCGCTCTTGCCCAAAAGGCGCGTCGACGGAGGTGTTGGAAGGGTCATGTGTTTTTGCTCTTTTTTATGGAAGGTAAATAAGGTGGGGCAACCGACTCGCGGCTGATCAGTTCGTGTGGAAGACGGCGATGCTCAATTCCGCCTTCGCCAAATAATAGGTCGGCAGCGGTTGACGCGAGATCGCGTACAGGCTGGCGGACGGTGGTTAAGGGCGGCCAAACAACGCGGGCAAGCGTGGTGTCGTCGAACCCGGCGACAGACAATTGTTCCGGCACCTGAATGCCGCGGCGATGGGCGACGGCAAGGACACCTGAGGCCATGTCATCGTTCGATGCAAAGACCGCCGTGGGCGGATATTTAAGCGATAGAAATAGCTCGGTCGCCACAACGCCGCTTTCAAAATCAAAATGACCCTCGGCGATCAAGTCGGGATCCACCGATATGCCAACACGGCTAAGCGCGCGTTCATATCCTGCCTGACGTTCGGCACTGGCCATATGGTTTGCATGGCCCTTGATAAAGGCAATCCGCCGGTGACCAATGTTGATGAGGTGCGTCGTCATGTCGTCGGCGGCCTGCATATCATCCATGAATACCGAGCTGGTAAGCGCATGGTTGGTGCCGGGTGAAATGCGCACGAATGGAATGTTCATCGCCTCAAGCACGTTCAACACGGGTCCGCAATCGGTTACGGGTGAAGACAATATCGCGCCATCCACATGCGTCTGCCGGACCATGCCGCGCACCTGCTCGCCCACATCGGGGTCGGACACATCGACCGGCTGGGCAATCAGGCGCATGCCTTCTTCATGGCATCGGTCCCAGCAGCCCTGCATGATCTGGTGCATATAATAAGGGCTGTGATTGTCATAAATCAGCGCAATTTGGCCCGATTTCGTGCCCGCCAATATGCGCGCTGCGATGCTGGGCGAAAACCGCAGCTCCGCCATTGCGGCGTCGACCTTCGCTTTGGTCTCTGCACTGACATAAGGGTGATTGTTGAGGACGCGGCTGACGGTTTTGACGGCCACACCGGCCAGCTTTGCGACATCACGGATATTGGATCGGCTGTTCATGACCTGAATTCCCGTGTGATAGCGCTGAACAGCGATGCGTGCGCGCTGTCCTTGCGGGTGAACACGGGCGGCTGCCCGTGCGGAGCCGCGATGTCATATATGCCCTTGGCGTACACATCGCCGGACCAAAGATGGACCCAATCCCCGTCTGGCAAAGTCACGCTGCGGCTGCTTGTACCCTCGTGGACCACAGGGGCGACGATCATGTCCGCGCCGTAGAGATATTGGTCTTGAATGTCGTAATAGGCGGCGTCGTCATAGTGCAGGAACAACGGACGCTGAAGCGGCAGGCCGGTCGCCACAGCCTCGTCGGACAAAGCGCGGACATATGGCGCAAGGCGGGCATGCACTTGGCTCATGCGGGCAAAATGGGTGAGTATTTCGGCGCTGCTATCGAGTTGCAGATTGTCTGCTGGACGATTGCCCTCATGACTGCGCATGACGGGTGCAAAGGCCGCCAAGTCAATCCAACGGTGCATCAATTCTGCGGTCCGGACCACGCCATGCAGGCTGGTATACCCGCCGAGGTCGCTGTGGTGGTAGGCGTTGCCCAATAATCCCGACGATAATGCCGCCGTGATGACGGTGTTGATCCCGTCGTGGCGGGTGAAGTCGACGCATTGGTCGCCTGCCCATAATAATGGGCAATGCGCCTGTACGCCCGAATAACCGGCGCGCATGAAAAATGTGGCGTCATGCGTTTTGCCGCGCGATGCGATGGCGTCAGCATTCACCTTTGCCCAAAGCACGGGCCAGCGATTATGCGCTTCCATCGGGTCAGACCCATCGAACAGGCGCACATCGGTCGGCAGATATTCGCCAAAATCTGCCATCCATCCTGAAAGCCCGAAGTCGAGCATTTCCTGACCGATGATGCGTTCGGCAAACCACGCTGCGGCGGCCGGGTTGGTGAAATCCACAACGCCTGCGTCAAATTCGCCGAAATCGACGGCATAAGGTTCGTCGCTGTCCTGCCGCAACGCAAGGAAGTTGGCGGCGCGTGCCTCTTGATATAGCGATCCATCTACGGCCAGATAGGGGTTCACATAGCCAAGGAAGCGAACGCCCCGTTCGGCAAGCGCCGCAATTTGTGCGGGTAAATCAGGATAGCGGGCAGCATTCCATTTCCAGTCCCAGAACAATCGTTTGCCAAAGCTGGTCTGACGAATGCCGATCCAATCTTCGCACCACAGACCGGTAATCGTGGCGCCAGAGGCTGCAATTTTTTCGAACCTGTCAAAGGTGTCGCCACCATCCTTCAGCCCGACGATGGCACCGGAAATGGCCCAATCTGGCAGGGCAGGCTGGCGACCAAAGCGATCAGACATTTTGGTAGCCAGCGCGGGAAGCGAAAGCGCGTCAAAAAGCTCCAGATCGACATTTGCCGACCAGCATTCGACCCCAACCCGGCCCGCGTCCGTAAGATCAAGCACCGAATAGGCCGCTGTTTCGAGGTGCACCGCATAACGCGCACTGCTCAGCCATGTCGGCTGCGGATAGTTGGTGGTCCAATAATCACCGCCGGCCAAGCCATCTGCATCCATCGTCTGCGTAAGCGCGGTCGATTTATCGCGGCCAACGCCGGGTTCCGATGTCCAGAACGGAAAACGCCTGCCGTTGAGGCGCAGATAGGACATCTGTTCGCCGCCACCCCAAAAGGCTTCGGATGTTGCGCACTGCATATCTATCCAAAGCCGGTTAAAGGCCGGATCTGTGCAACGAAATGTGAGGATGGATTGCAGCGCCCGTTCCTCAAGCACCAGCGTTGCGACGACGTCAGGCCGCTTTGCGTTCCAAAGCCGGATATAGCCATCGACTTGGGCGAAGCAATCAAGCGCCAATCGTGTTTCAACGATGTCGTCGATGCGAAAATTGCCACGGACCATTTCCAGATCAGGCGCGCCAATGCCAATGCTGATAACAGGCGCATCCGCGCGATGTGAAAGCAAACAGTTGTCATTGCGCAGCAGGTCGAAGCCTTCAGGATGCATGATGACTGTAAATGGCAACGTCTATCCCTCTCGCGGTTTCGAGCCTGTGACTATGGCAGTATTGCAACAGTCACGGCTTAAATAACGTCACTATATGACACCGCTAGACATATTGAGTCAATCTGGTAACAACCCGCCCATTGATTAGGTATATCGCAGCATAGCTTTTGTTGCTTGAGGAAACTCAAGTGATTTGGTTGAGAAACGGATAGCCATTTTTAGGGAGGTACATGATGTTCAGTTCTGAATTTAAAAAAACGTCGTTCATTCGCGCTTCGTTGTTCGCAAGCGCCGCAATTATGGCGGGGGTCAGCCTGCCCGCGATGGCGCAGACCGCTCCAGCAGAAGATGAATCGGCCAACGCAGAAATCATCGTAACCGCGCAAAAGCGTGAAGAGCGTTTGCAGGATATTCCGCTCGCTGTATCCGTTGTCGGCGGTGAGGCTATCGCTAATAATGGCGGCGTCACGCTTGAAAATGCGCAGTATCTCGTGCCAAGCTTGAACTTCCGCAAGGCGGGTACTTCACTGAACCAGGCATTGTTCCTGCGCGGCGTTGGCACCATCAACTTTTCGATTGCTGCTGAACCATCGGTCGCTGCCGTTCTCGACGGCGTTGTCCTGAGCCGCGCTGGTGAAGGCTTTACCGATTTGTTCGACGTTGAGCGTATCGAAGTCCTGCGCGGACCGCAGGGTACATTGTTTGGAAAGAACGCATCGGCTGGTGTTGTCAGCATTGTAACGAAGCGTCCGACAGCTGAATTTGGTGCGACGGTTGAAGGTTCGTTCTTCACGAAGTCCGAATATCGCGGTCGTGCGACCGTTAACGTGCCGCTGAGCGCCAATGTGCGTTCGCGTTTCACCGGATTTTACGGAAGCTATGACGGCAACGTCAACAATTTGACTACGGGCAACAAGGTCAATGGCTATGAACATTACAGTGTTCGCGGCGCGATTGAGGCCGACGTTAGCGAAAAGATCATGCTGACGCTGCGCGCCGATTACCGCAAAGCCAATGATGATTGCTGCGCAGAAATTATTGGCAACACGCCAACGAACGCAGCTGCACTGGCGCTGGCTGGAACTGGTTTCGATGCCGCGGATTCACGCAACATTCGGCAGAACCTTGTTACCACGACTAAGGAAGAAAGCTGGGGCATTGCGCTTCAAGCAGACATCGAACTGGGTGAACATAGCTTGACGTCGATCACCAGCCTGCGTGGTTGGGATAACACCGAAATCCGCGATGGTGACTGGCTCGACCGGCCCTATGTTGGCTTGAACCAATTGCATGATAATGGTCCGCAAACATCGAATACCTTTAGCCAGGAAATTCGCCTTGCTTCGCCGACCGGCGAATTCCTCGAATATGTTGCCGGGGCATATTATTCAAAGGCCGAATCTGACCGTACATTCACGCGCGACGTGATTACCTGTTCAGCATCGACCCTCGCTGCGGTTGTGCCCGGCCTCGTACCTTGTTCGACCGCTGCAGGGGCTTCGACCATCACAACACCTGCCGGAACCGCGGACTTTGGGTCGACGTTCAAAAACATGTCGCTATTTGGTCAGGCTACGCTCAACCTTTCCGACAGCCTGCGTTTTATTGGTGGCTTGCGCTACACAAATGACGAATTGGATGTATACCATATCCGCCGTACCTCGCTCGCAGGTCCAGGTGTGCAAGGAAACTTTGACGCTGGCGTTTACAATAATGGTCTCGTGGCAACCGCGCCCGCTACCGGCTTTGTGGCAGGCGCCTCAAACGGCGTTCCTTTCACCACCAGCACCAGCAATAATAACCTTTCGGGTAAGGCCGCTGTTCAGGCAGACCTCACTGAAAACAATATGGCTTATGCGAGCTACACGCGTGGTTATAAGGGTCCTGCTTACAACATCTTCTATAACCTGACCACGCCCGGCGCTGGTGTTATCGCACCAGAAACGGTCAACGCGTATGAAGTGGGCTTGAAAAATACCCTTTTCGACGGCGCCCTGATACTTAACCTCGCGGCCTATTATGCCAAGTATAACAACTATCAGGCAAACAGCCCAGACTTCGTAGCCGGTGTACGCACCACGCGCCTGACCAATGCAGGTTCGGTATCGACGCAAGGTTTTGAGGTTGATTTTGTTGCGACCCCATTGCGTAACTTCTCGCTTTCGGGCGGCGTTGCTTACAACAAGGCGCAGGTTGAGAATTTCCGCTTGCCACCAGGTGCCGATGCATCACAATTGGTTGCCAAGGGCACGCCTTTGGCGAACGCACCAAAGTGGAAAATGTCGTTTGGCGCACAATATGACATTGAAACTTCGGGCTTTGCGAATATCGAGTTGGCGAGCCAGATCTCAAGCCAGTCCGACCAGATTTACGAAGCGAGTGCGAACCCGGCTGTCCGCCTTGGCTCGACCGTAGATGGTTATGCGATTGTCGATGTGTCAGCAGCCTTGGTTGATCCTAACGATGGATGGCGGGTTGCGCTACAGGTGAAGAACCTGTTCGATAAAAGCTTTGCTTCCTCGATCGTATCGGGCGGCCCCGGCGGTGCATATCGCTACATCATCCCCCGTGAGGCGGATCGGTATGTTGGCGTAACCGCAAAGATCAATTTCGGCGCGAAATAACCAAAAGCCGTCAAGGCGCACAAAAAGGCTGGAATCCGCAATGGGTTCCAGCCTTTTTTGTTTTCAAATTTCAGAGGAGAAAGCGAAGACGGGCGGTGCGAGACCATAAGCATAGCACCCCGTCCTTTGCCCGATGCCCAGAAGTACAAGGCGTTCGACAAAGAACCGACAATGGCGGATAAATGACGTTTACAGATGTAGTCGAATCGACTACGTCTGTAGTCGGAGATTTCAAAATGTCATCAGAACGTATCAGCGACGCTGAATTAACAATCATGGAAATCCTATGGGAACGCGCGCCGTTGACGGCGACAGACGTCGCTGCGCGATTGCCAGATGATCGTGATTGGTCGTTACCAACCGTGAAAACCTTGCTGTCGCGCCTACTGACCAAGGCCGCGGTTGAACATCGCGCCGATGGACGCCGGTTCCTGTACTCGCCGCTCATCGATCGCGAGGATTATGTTTCGCATGAATCCAAGCGGCTGGTTGACCGGCTTTTTGGGGGGCGGTTCATGCCGCTTGTTGCGCATCTTGCCGAGCAGGAACAGCTGAGCGACGCTGACATTTCCGAAATCGAACAACTGTTGAGGGAGATGAAATCATGAACGCTGACTTCATGGGCGCTTGGCTGTTTGATACCTTATTGACCACGACATTGCTGATGGCCGCTATTTTAATTGTACGGCGGCCTGTCGCCAAATATTTTGGTCCAACCATCGCATATGCGCTTTGGCTTATACCCGCTGCCCGTGTGTGCATGCCCACGATCGAAGGGCCATCCATTTCAACAGCTAACGGCGGCATTGCCATCCAAGACGCAGTAAGGGATGCTGTGCTCGCGGGGCTATCGTCCCCGGATGCTATGGCGACTGCGGCGAACCCGGTTGATGCCCTTCCTACGATTGATTTTCTGGCACTCGGTGTTTTGACCTGGCTTGGCGGCGCGGTGCTGTTGTTCATGATCCAAATGATCCGCTACGCCGCGATGCGCGATGACCTTTTGGCCGAAGCCACAGACATCGCCGTTGTCGATGGCGTCAAAATCGTCGCATCCGATCAGGTAGCCGGACCATTGGCGTTTGGCCTTTTTCATCGCGTGATCGCGGTGCCGCAGGATTTCACCAAAGCCTATTCGCCCGCCGAACGCGACCTCGCGATCGCGCACGAAATGGCGCATCACAAATCGGGCGATCTGTTCGTCAATCTGGCGGCTTTCATCGTCCTGTGCCTGCAATGGTTCAACCCCGTTGCTTGGATCAGCTGGAACGCATTCCGCGTTGATCAGGAAGCGGCGTGCGATGCGCGTGTGCTTGCCGGCAAGGGTCCGGAAGAACGCGCGATATACGGTCAGGCGTTGGCGAAAACCGCATTTGACGGCGTGCCGACCTTTGCGACGGCACTGAATTCACCGAAAACAATAATTGAGCGATTGAGGAGAATAACGATGAAGGACACCAGCAATACCCGCCGTTCGCTTGGCAAGATTGGTATAATAACAGCTGCTGCGATCATATTGCCGCTGACCGCAACAATAGTTCCCGCGGTCGTTGCGCAGGACAAAGTCGCGGCTGAAGAAAGCAAGCCTGAAGTGGTCAAGCGCGAGGTCCGGATAATTAAGCTGAAACGCGACGGTGAGACGATGGACATAGTCGGTCAGGACGCCTTGGGCGGCGAAGTGACCAAGGTCGAACGTGACGGGAAAACCTTCATCTTCCGCACCGATAAGAAATTGTCGCCTGAAGAAGTCGAAAAATTGATCGATAAGGCCGAAAAATCGCGGGAAGAGGCTGAAGATGCTGTGGCGCAGGCAGACAGTGCCAAGGGCGCTGAAGGTGATACGCCCGCGCCCGCCAAAACCCGCCGCGTGGAAACCATCCGCGTCATGGGCGACATGGGCGACATGGATATAGCCTCCTACATCCCCGAAATCGATATTCGTGAAATGACCAAGGACTGTCGTGACGGCCAGCCAGTGACCACCGATGTCAGCGGGTTCGACGGCAAGCAAAAATCGCGCGTCCGGCTGGTTATGTGCGGCAAAGGGCAAGCCAAATTAGCACGGGCCGAAGCGATCAAAGGCTTGCGTGAGGCGCGTAACGAAATTGCAAAGGACAAAGAAATGCCCAAGGACGTTCGCAAAGATGTTGTGAAACAACTTGATCTGCAAATTCGGAAGCTGGAAGCGCAAGGCGACGCAGCGGAATAAACGCTAATCCATTCGCAGGGCTGCCAGCTTACGCATGTGACACACCATTTGGGGCGGTTTTTGCGAACCGCCCCTTTTTCTTTGCGCGACATTGCGCCATAGCCATTTCATGAGCAACTGGCCCGATAGCATAGAAGCTGGCGAAACCGAGCAGCACGAACCCCTCGTGCGCCGCGTGCTCGCGCCCAATGCCTCGCCTTACACCTATACAGGCACGCAAACCTGGTTGGTTGGCGCAGGGTCCGATGTCGCGGTGATAGACCCGGGCCCAGTCGGTACCGGGATGAGCATTGGCGATCCGGCTGATATCAATGGCGAGGGTCATGTCGAGGCGATCTTGCGCGCTGTTGCCGGTAAGCGTGTCGCGGCCATCATGTGCACGCACACCCATCGCGATCATTCGCCAGCGGCAGCTCCGTTGAAGGCGGCGACAGGCGCACCCATCATCGGTTGCGCGCCGCTTGTCTTGCGCGACGATGGCCCGCGTTCCGATAGTGCTTTTGACCCGGATTATGCCCCCGACCGCATCCTTGCCGATGGTGAGCGTATTTCAGGCGACGGGTGGACGTTGGAAGCCGTCGCAACCCCTGGCCACACCAGCAACCATATATGTTACGGACTGGTCGAGAGCGGGGCGCTGTTTACCGGCGACCATGTCATGAAATGGTCCACCAGCGTCGTCAGCCCGCCCGATGGCGATATGAGCGACTATCTGGCGTCGCTGCAAAAATTATATGAACGCACGGACCGTATTTATTACCCCGCACATGGGCCAGCGGTCGAAAACCCAAGGCAGCTTGTGCGCGGCATGATTGGTCATCGTCGCCAGCGGGAACGCCAGATTCTGAAATTGCTTGAGGCAGGCGAAGGGCACATTCCCGAGATGGTGGCTGCGATGTATAAGGGCCTCGATCCGCGTTTGACGGGTGCTGCTGGTCGGTCGGTATTGGCGCATCTCATCGATTTGCAAAATCAGGGCCGGGTCGCTGCTGAGGGCGATGGTTGGCATTTAATCCCGTAAAAAACACCGTAAAAGCGCCCGCCAGAACTTGTTTCGACCGGCCTTATTGACCACATAGAGCTTCACTCGAGACGCAGATAACAATGCTGCAACGCAAAGGTACGATAGCATGAACGCCCCTGTAGCCCGCGAAAATCTGCAAGGACTTGACCTGCTCGCTGAAATCCAGCGGCTGAAAAAAGAACGCAATGCTGTCATTCTCGCGCATTATTACCAAAAGCCGGAAATTCAGGACCTTGCCGATTTCGTCGGTGACTCGCTGGAACTCAGCAAGCGTGCGGCGGAAACCGACGCGGATGTCATCGCGTTTTGCGGCGTCAAGTTCATGGCCGAGACCGCCAAAATATTGAGCCCGCAAAAGACCGTCATTTTGCCCGATATGGCGGCTGGCTGCTCCTTGGAAGACGCGTGCCCCCCCGGCAAATTCAAGGCATTCCGGGAAGCCCATCCTGACCATATCGCGCTGACTTACATCAATTGTTCGGCGGAGGTGAAAGCGCTGTCTGATATCATCGTCACCTCCTCAAGCGCCGAGACGATTTTGGGCCAAATTCCTCCCGAACAAAAAATCATTTTTGGGCCTGACCGGCATTTGGGCGGCTATCTGAGCCGTAAGTTCAACCGCGACATGCTGTTGTGGCCGGGTGTGTGTATTGTGCATGAGGCGTTTTCCGAAACCGAGCTGCTGAAACTGAAAGCGCAGCATCCCGGCGTTCCAGTGGCTGCGCATCCCGAATGCCCGCCGCATATCATCGATCATGCCGATTATGTCGGCAGCACCAGCGGTATCTTGCAATATGCGCAGACGATGAAGGGCGGCACGCTCATCGTCGCGACCGAGCCGCACATCATCCACCAGATGGAAAAGGCGGAACCCACCAAGACCTTCATCGGTGCGCCGGGGGCTGACGGCAACTGCGCGTGCAATATCTGCCCCTATATGGCGCTCAATACGATGGAGAAGCTGTATCTTGCGCTGCGCGACCTTCAGCCGCAGATACATCTCGACGAAACCGTCCGTTTGGCTGCCAAAAAGAGCCTTGACCGGATGCTTGAAATGGCGAGCGGGACCGTCGGTAAAGGCGACCTTGGCAGGGCCTAGCCCATCTGCAGAGAATTTGTGCATTATTCGCTGGATGCGGGTGGACGCTAAAAAAGCGCCTTCATCTGACGTTCAGCGAAAAGCGTAAATATACCCTCGCATTCACCGTTATATCGATATAATACAGCCACGCGATGCTTTTCCGGCGCTCCTCTTCTGACATTCCTTCGGATATTGACGGCCGACTGGCGGCCTTCGATGAAAGCTATGCGCAGCGCTTTCCCGATGATCCGCAGCCTTGGAATCCCGATGCAAAGCCAGCGTCGACACGGCGTCTTATCTTGGGCAAAACCCGCTGGTGGTGGTTTAGCCGAACCAGTGCGGCCCTGCTTGGCCTGTTCATATTGTTGATATTGTGGCTTGCGATTACGGCGCCATTGTCCAAATCGCTTCAGCCCATCGCACCGCCGCGCATTACGCTGCTGGCGTCGGATGGCACGCCAATCGCGCGGAACGGGGCTATCGTTGATAAGCCGGTTGATGTTGGCACGCTGCCCCCGCACGTCGTGCAGGCGTTTTTGTCTATCGAAGATCGCCGATTTTATTCGCATTTCGGTATCGACCCTCGCGGCCTCGCGCGGGCGTTTTGGTCGAATGTTTCGGGCAGCGGAATGACGCAGGGCGGCAGCACGATTACACAGCAGCTCGCGAAATTTACGTTTCTGACGCCGGAGCGCAGCCTGACGCGCAAAGCGCGCGAGATGCTCATCGCTTTCTGGTTGGAAGGGCGTTTGACGAAGGACGAAATTCTTGAGCGTTATTTGTCGAACGTCTATTTTGGCGACAATGTCTACGGTCTGCGCGCAGCGTCCTTACATTATTTCTACCGGCAACCCGAGCGCCTGACGCTCAGCCAGGCGGTGATGCTTGCCGGACTTGTACAGGCACCATCGCGGCTTGCCCCGACAAAGAACCCCGAACGGGCGGCGAAGCGGGCACAATTGGTACTAAATGCAATGGTCGCCAATAATGTCATTACGCGGGCCAAGGCCGACGCGACACCGGTCGCGCGGCTTGACGTTCGCGTGCGGGAAACGCTGCCGACTGGTACCTATTTTGCAGACTGGGCCATTCCCCAAGCACGGTTGCTGACCGACAGCGGTTATGCCGACGTCAGGATTACCACGACATTGGATGCGCGATTGCAGAACATCGCCCGCAAGGTTGTTGCGCGATCCGCCGTGGGCAATGCCCAAATCGCGCTCGTTGCGATGCGCCCCAATGGCGAAGTTGTCGCCATGGTCGGTGGCCGCAGCTATAAGGATTCCGCGTTCAACCGCGCGACACAAGCAAAACGGCAGCCCGGGTCCACGTTCAAACTATTTGTCTATCTGGCGGCGCTCCGGTCGGGGATGACACCGGAATCGTTGATTGCCGATACGCCGATTAATGAAGGCGCGTATCGCCCCAAAAATTCGGGACAAAATTACCGCGGTGACATTACGCTGGAGCAGGCATTTGCCCAGTCAAGCAACGTGGCTGCGGTACGCCTGTATCAAAAAGTTGGCGGCGAAGCTGTGGCGCGCGCGGCCACGGATCTGGGCGTGCGCAGTCCATTGACGATGGACCAGAGCATGGCGCTGGGCAGTTCGGGCCTGACCCTGATTGAGCTGACGGCTGCCTATGCCGGTGTGGCGGGGAACCAATGGCCCGTTGAACCGCACGCGATCAAACGCGAAGAACAAGGATGGATCGAGTGGCTGTTTTCCGGACCACGTTCATTCAGCAGTCGTACGCACGGGATGTTGCTCGATCTGCTGGGTGCGACGGTCAATAAGGGAACCGGACGCGCGGCGCGGCTGTCCATTCCGGCCTATGGCAAAACAGGAACGAGCCAAGACAATCGCGACGCATTATTCGTCGGATTTGCGGGTAACCTCGTGGTCGGGGTCTGGATTGGCAATGATGACAACAGCCCGTTGCGCGGTGTTAACGGCGGCGGTTTGCCGGCGCGCATCTGGCGCGATTTCATGGCGCAGTCGATCCGCAATGCGGCGCCTGAGGCAAGGCCGAAGCTGCGTCAACAGCCTGACCCTGAAGGCCCGATTGAGCCGTTGGATTTACCGGAACTCAGCGAATTTCCTGTCGATGTTGGCAACGCGGAAGTCCGGATAGACCAAGGCGAGGGCGTTACCGTGAACGCCGAGGTCGGTGGCATGCCGGTGGAGGTCAAGCTTGACCGTGGCGGTGTGAATATCCAGCCCGCGCCGCCCGAAACGCGACCCGCGCAAGGACCGCGATGATGGTCGTTCGATCCTTGTATTCACGCATTAAAAAACTCGCGCTCGCACTGGCATGTGTTCTCGGCGCGATCGCTGCGACCCCGGTCTATGCAGACGCAAGTGATATTAGCGCTGCCGCCCGCAGTGTCGTGCGCATCGTCGTTTTTAGCTCCGCAGAAGGCCAGCAGACTATCGTCAGCATTGGCTCTGGCGTGGTTGTTGACCGCAACAAGGTCATTACCAACGCCCATGTCGTGGAACAGGCGCGCTTTGACGACAGTGTCGAAATTGTCGTTGTGCCCTCCGACGGGACGCAAAGCTATCGCGCCACGGTGTCCGCCGTGGTCGCGCGCAAGGATCTTGCGCTTCTGAAGCTTTCTTTCGGCGCGTTGGTCCCCGCAAGCATATTTGCGGGCACGGTGTCCGATGGCGCGGACGTTTTTGCGATTGGTTATCCGGCCAGCGTGGATGTCGCGCTTGAACAAAGCGAGGCGGACGTGCTGCGCCCTCAACCGCCCGTTAAAACGCGGGGTACTATTTCTTCGGGCCGGACATCGAAGTCCGTTGAATCGCTTTTGCACACCGCACCTATTGCACCGGGCAATAGCGGCGGGCCGATTGTCGATGCATGTGGCCGCGTTGTTGGTATCAATAGCTTTGGCTCGGTCGCGAACGATGGCGGCGCCGAGTTCTACTTCGCCATTTCGACGCGCGAGCTTGCGGCATTTCTCGACAATCAAGGCGTCGCGTTCCGAACGGTTCGTGGCGATTGCCGTTCGGTCGCGGAACTGACACGCGCTGAGGCGGAACTGGAAGCGGCCACCCGCGCCAAGGTTGAGAAAGAAGCACGTGTGGCCGCTGAGTTACAGCGCAGCCGTGAAGGCAAAGTGCGCAGTGACGCCGAACACGCAGTCATATCTGCCCGCGAAAACCACATCGCGCTTGCGGTTTTGCTGCTGGTCTTAAGTGCCGTCGCCGGCGGCGCAGCGTGGCAATTTTCGGAGCGTGGACAAAATGATCGTTTCAAATCGGCGGCCGCAGCAGGCGCGATATTGCTGGTTTCGGCGGTCGGTATTTTTGCAGCGCGCCCGTCTTTCGACGAAGTCGATGACAGGGTGCGTGCGGCCCTGACTGCGGATGCGCCGCAGGACGAAGTGGTCAAAGCGGCCGTAACCGAAGTGGCCAAAATATGCGTGCTGCAGCCCGAACGCAGCCGTATCACCATGTCCGATACCGCCGATGTTGATTTCACATGGCGGCCGGACGGATGCGTCAATGGGCGGACGCAATATGTCGAAAGCGGCGGGCGATGGGTTAGAAGCTTTGTGCCGAACAATGACGCACAGATTTCGGTGACGAGTTACGCCCCCGACACCAATATCTATCGTATTGAGCGTTTTCTGCCGGGTACAGATGCCATGCGGTCCGCCCGCGAAGCGCGTCAACGTTATGACGTGAAGACATGTACAACGGACGCGGGCCAGCTGACCAATATCGACAATATGAATAAGGCGATTGCCGCACAATTGCCGCCCGCCCCGAACGAGATATTGCTGTTCACCTGCACTGACCGTTGAATCGTGGATTGTGCACCGCGACATTCTGATTATGGTGGCCGCATGACCCGTTTGCTGCCGTTTTTGCTTTTGTTGCTGTCGGCTACACTTGCCGGTTGTTCGCAGGGCGTCGACAATGAACGGGTCCGCGTCGATGTGATTGAGGATCGTCCCAAGCCCTTTAACGTGTCCGCCTCACCATTACCGCTCGCCTCTGCCTATCTGCGCAGTGCAACGGCACAGGGGTTGGTCACCTTTGACGAAAAAGGCCGCGTTGCGCCGGGGTTGGCGAGCCGCTGGATCGTTAATGATGACGGTATGAGTTACATTTTTCGTCTGAACAAAGCGCGGTGGAACGATGGGCGCGAACTAAACTCGCAAGAGGTCGCGCAGCTTTTGACCCGGCGCATAAGTGAGCTCAAAAAGGGCCGTTTGCGCGATGAACTTGCCGTCATCGACCGCGTCGTCGCGATGACAGGCAAGGTCGTTGAAATCCGGCTGAAGGCCCCGATGCCTTATTTGCTTGAGCTGCTTGCTTTGCCCGAATTCGGATTATTACGTCGCGGTGCCGGGTCCGGCCCGATGCAGGCCAAGAAATTGGGTCAGGCCATGCAGTTGCGGCGCAATGAAATCGATGCCGAGGGGACGGCGGTTCTTGGCCCCGCAACCGTTACGCTGCGCCGGGGCGAAGCGTCGTTGGTGCTCGCGCGTTATGTGCTTGGGCAAACCGATTTGATCGAGGGCGGCCGGTTTGAAACTTTCCCGTTGCTCGAAGCGGCAAAGATCAATGCCAATGAGATCCAGTTTGATGCTGTCCCGGGTTTGTTTGGGTTAATGGTGGTGCAGGCTGGGCCATTTTTAGCGAACAAGGACAACCGCACGGCAATCGCGATGGCCATTGACCGGCCAAAGTTGCTGACAGCTTTCGACATTGTTGCATGGCGCGAAACGGTCACGCTGGTACCCGAAAGCTTGCCGAACCGCGCGGACATTTCTCGGCCCGATTGGGCGGCGCCATCCATGGACCAAAGACGGTCCATGGCCGCGGCAAGCATTGCAAACTGGAAGCGTGCGAACGGGGCTATCCGGCCTTTGCGTGTTGCCCTGCCACGTGGGTACGGCAGCCGCATATTTTTTGCGCGTCTGCGCGCTGATTTAGCGGCCGTGGGTGTCGATATTGAGCGGGTGACCGCCGACCGGCCGCATGACCTGCGCTTGATTGACCTGACGGCGCAACAGTCCAGCCCTGCATGGTATCTGGACCAATTGTCCTGCAAATTTGCCGCGATATGCAGCGCCCGGGCGGACGCAATCGTCGCAGAGGCGCGCATGACGAAGGACATGACGGTGCGTGTGCAATTATTGGGGCAGGCGGAGGCCGAAATGCAATCCACGGTCGGCTTTATTCCGATTGCCAATCCGCTGCGCTGGTCGGTCGTTCGGCCGGGGCTTTTGGGGCACTTTGCCAACGGACGGGGCCGGCACCTGTTGCAATATCTCGGGCGGGACCCAACATAAGTCTAAAGGAGTTATGCCAGTGCCGATTTCGCAGGAACAGTTCGCACAAATTGCCAAGGATCTGCCCGGGATGGGCAACGACCCACGGGCCGTTCGCATGCGCGTCGAGGCGCTCGAAAAGGTGCTTGAACGGGCATTTCACATTCCCGGCACAAAAATTCCAGTGGGCTTGGACACCGTCATTGGCTTGGTGCCCGTGCTTGGCGATCTCGTGACCGCAGCCATGGGCGCCTATATCGTCTGGGAAGGCCGCAATCTGGGCATGTCAAAATGGCAGCTGCTGCGCATGAGCGCGAACATTGGCATTGATACCGCGATTGGCGCGGTGCCATTTTTGGGCGATGCCTTTGACTTGGTGTGGCGTTCAAATACAAGAAACCTGAAGATTATCCGTAAGCATCTGGACAAACATCATCCGTCCACGCGGATTATCGAACGTTAACGCCCGCGCCAGATTTTGACGTGCGCTGTGCGTGATGCTGCCCGGCTAAAACTGGGGCATCTTCGCGGTTTGAATGTGCGGTCTAGGCAAATGCGTATTTCTTGAAGCCAGCCTTTCGCGCTGACCTTTACCGTCACGGAATCCGCTGGCATGCCATCGTTAAACTCGGCAAATCTTTCGGCGATCGTCGCTGCAGTCAATGGCGTTCCGCGTTCCGGCTCGCGCGAAAGCCGCGCCATGTCGGGAAACTCAATCGCCTTGAACAGCAGCCGCGCCGCACCGAAATAAGCCTCCGGCGTTTTGGCCATACAGCTGCCATGCTTCGCCCATTGGTGCTGCAGCAATTGCGGCGACGGGCTAAGGCAGATGTTGTTGGCAATGGTCTGCCGTGGCAGCACGCCCACCGGCTGGCAATATTGCGGATAATTTGCGCCCTTTGCTTCGGGCCAAAGGCCATGAAGAATGAAGCCGAAGTCGCCGATTGTCCCGGAACATTGGAACCGCATCGCCGGGTCGCGTTCCCGTCCACGGCAAAATTCGGGGCTCCAGCTTAATGCCAGAATATAGCCTGCAATCGCGGTGCGCCGGACCTGATCGGGCGACGGAAGCTCCAATGCTGGACGGGGTAGATAATTTGTGGGCTGGCACTGCCATGCTTGCGCCAGCGCCGGTGCCGGCGATAGGCACGCGGCCGCGCCTAAAAGGACGAGGCTGCTAAGCCTGCGCAAAATCCAAACCGATATCCGCAGCGGGTGCGCTTTGCGTCAAGCGCCCGACCGAGATGTAGGTAACGCCGGTTTCCGCTTTTGCGCGAATGCTATCAAGCGTAACACCGCCCGACGCCTCAGTCGGCACGCGGCCCGCAATTAAGGCAACCGCCGTGCGCAGCGTATCTGCATCCATATTGTCGAGCAGCAAGTGGCTCGCGCCCGCCGCAAGCCCAGGTTCGATTTGCGCGATGCTATCGACCTCTAATATGATGCGTTCGACGCCTGCTTCGCGTGCGCGGCGTACCGCCTCTGCCACGCCGCCTGCAACCGCCACATGATTGTCCTTGATCATTGCGGCATCCCACAAGCCCATGCGGTGGTTCGTTGCCCCGCCCATGCGCGTGGCGTATTTTTCAAGCACGCGAAGCCCGGGGATGGTTTTGCGCGTGTCCAAAAGCGTGCACCCAGTGCCCGAAATCGCGTCGACATATTGCCGTGTTAGCGTGGCGATGCCCGAAAGATGTTGGACCGTATTCAGTGCGGACCGCTCCGCCGTCAGCATCGCGCGGGCATTGCCCCGAAGGCGCATAAGGTCCGTTCCAGCGGCAACGCGCTGTCCTTCTTCGACCAACAGGTCGATTTCCATCGCGGGATCGAGCGAACTGAAGAACGCAACCGCAATCGGCAGACCGGCCACGACGATTGCGTCGCGGCTATCCATCGTGCCTTCAAACCGGAGATCCGCAGGGATAACGCTTTGCGATGTAACGTCGGTTCCGGTTGGCCCCAGATCTTCGGCAAGCGTCGCGCGGACGAACGCGTCGAGATCAAAATGGGGAAGGGTAAAGGCCATGTCAGTGCAAGTCCGGCGATTCTTATCTTATGGGGTTGCCCGACCCATAAGTGCGTTCGAACCGGGCAGCAATGCCGTAATCAGTAGCCCATCAGGCTCATGACTTCCTTGCGGCTCGATTGGTCGTCAAGGAAACAGCCGATAAGTTTTGACGTGACCATGCCAACGCCATGCACCTTCACACCGCGGCCTGTCATGCAACCATGCTGCGCCTCAATGACAACGGCTACGCCCTCTGGCTTCAGATGTTCCCAAATGCAGTTTGCGACTTCAGCGGTCAGGCGTTCTTGTACCTGCAGCCGTTGCGCAAAACCGTGCAGCACGCGCGCCAGCTTTGAAATGCCGACAACGCGATCGGTTGGCATATAGGCAATCGATGCCTTGCCAATGATCGGCGCCATGTGGTGCTCGCAATGCGACTGGAACGGGATATCCTTCAGCAGCACCAACTCGTGATATCCGCCGACTTCCTGAAAGGTCCGCGACAGATGCGCAGCGGGGTCTTCCGCATAGCCGCCGCAATATTCGCGCCATGCGCGTCCGACGCGTGCGGGTGTGTCCAGCAAGCCTTCACGGGCTGGGTCATCACCGGACCAACGGATTAACGTGCGAATGGCGTCTTGAACTTCGTCAGGAACGACGATTTTGCCGTTCTCACCAATTTCGTCTTCATAATGGATATGTGCGATGGGAAACACCTTTTCGGGCTGGTTCATCTTGGGTCTCCAGCGGTCTTACATGCCCGCCATTTATAAACCCAACGATACGCCCGCCCGCCTTTAAAAACTATACGGCGAATAACCCATAGGCACTTCACCATGATGCGATGTGATATCAGATGCGGGTAGTGCTTCAAGCACAGCCGCGCCGATAGCTTTAGCCGATGGCTTGGCCAGTCTTCGCCCAGTCCGCCAAAAAGCCTTCAATGCCCTTGTCCGTCAGAATATGTTTGAACAGACCCTTGATGACCGCAGGTGGTGCAGTCATGACGTCAGCGCCGATTTTCGCCGCTTCAAGCACATGCACACCATGGCGCACGCTGGCGACGAGGATTTCAGTGTCGAATGCGTAATTGTCGTAAATCAGGCGAATGTCACTGATCAGCTGCATGCCGTCAAAGCCATTGTCGTCATGACGACCGACGAAGGGCGATACAAATGTTGCACCGGCTTTGGCCGCGAGCAGCGCTTGGTTTGCAGAGAAGCACAAGGTCACATTGACCATGGTCCCTTCTGACGTCAGCGCCTTGCAGGTTTTCAGACCATCAATCGTCAATGGCACCTTGATGCAGACATTGCTTGCAATCTTGCGGAGAATTTCCGCCTCTTTCATCATCGTTGCATGATCCAGCGCAACGACTTCGGCGGATACCGGTCCATCGGTCAGCGCACAAATTTCGCGGGTGACTTCAATGAAATCCCGGCCCGATTTGGCAATCAATGTTGGGTTGGTGGTGACGCCATCAAGCAAGCCAGTCGCTGCCAGATCTTTGATATCGGCAATGTCAGCGGTGTCGGCAAAAAATTTCATGGCACGTTATTCCTGATAGTAGATTCGGTATATAGCCTATTGGCAAAGTTAACGTGGAAATGACAGGCAATATTCCGTGCCGAATTGCTGCAATGTATCACGCCAAAGGACCATGCTTTTGCATTGGCCCGGATAGGTGGGTGACGTCCCCCATTTGTCTGCCTATATCGACGGGATGAATCCGCCCACCAACCGTGTCCGTGTCGTCCTGTTGACGCAAGCGATTGGTCCGCTCGACTATCGGTTGCCTGCGGGCATGGAGGCAGGCCCCGGGTGCGTGGTGATGGTCCCGCTGGGTCCACGTAAATTGCCCGGTGTTATCTGGGATGACGATGTTTTTGGCGATGAAGCCATTGATGCCAGCAAACTTCGGCCCGTGCTGGAACTGGTCGACTGTCCGCCACTTGGGCAAGGGCTGCGCCGCCTCGTCAACTGGGTTGCCGATTATTATCTGACCAGCCATGCCGCAGTGTTGCGCATGGTCCTGGCGTCTTCTGCGGCGTTTACGGTGTCTGGTACGATCGTTGAATATCGCCGCACCGGCTTTGAACCTGCACGGCTCACCCCGCAACGCGCCGCCGCGCTGGACGCGTTGGAGGGGGCGCAAGGCCTTGTTCGTGAACTTGCGGCAGAAGCGGGGGTCAGCGATGCTGTCATCCGGGGGCTGATAAAGGCAGGTGCCTTTGAACCCGTTACGATCAGCGTGGATTCTCCGCTGCCTGAACCACTCGCAGATTTCGACGCGCCAAAGTTGAATGACGCGCAAATGGTCGCCGCCGACGCAATGGTCACCGCCGTCCGCTCGGGCGGGTTTGACACCTTCGTCCTCGACGGCGTGACGGGATCTGGCAAAACCGAAACCTATTTTGAAGCGGTTGCCGAAGCCATTCGTCTGGGCAAGCAAGTTCTCGTGCTGCTCCCCGAAATCGCGCTGACAGCGCCGTTTCTGGCCCGCTTTGAAGCCCGTTTCGGGGTGGAGCCTGCCGTATGGCATAGCAATTTGCGGTCAACGCAGCGCCGCCGTGTGTGGCGCGCGGTTGCGGACGGCAGTGCAAAGGTGCTTGTCGGGGCACGTTCGGCTTTGTTCCTGCCCTTTGCCAATCTGCGGCTGATCATTGTCGACGAAGCGCATGAGAGCAGTTTCAAACAAGAAGATGGCGTGCGGTACCACGCCCGCGATGTCGCCGTGATGCGTGGCCGTTTTGAAGGCTTTCCCGTGGTGCTGGCGTCGGCCACGCCCGCGTTGGAATCACGCCATATGGTTACCATTGGCCGCTATAAGGGGTTGGAAATCCCGTCCCGTTTCGGCGCGGCCAAAATGCCGGAGATCAAGGCGATTGACCTCACCTTGGAC
>NZ_JBILOS010000012.1:0-32620 GCF_044374345.1 Sphingorhabdus sp.
TTGCGGCGTCGCTTGGCAACAACTCGCCGGACCATTGGACCTGGCACATGTACGACACCGTAAAGGGATCGGACTGGTTGGGTGACCAAGACGCGATCGAATATATGGTGCGTGAAGCGCCAGCTGCGGTGTACGAGCTTGAGCATGCTGGCGTTCCGTTTAGCCGCAATGCCGACGGCACAATTTATCAGCGCCCCTTTGGCGGCCACATGCAGAATATGGGCGAAGGCCCCCCCGTGCAGCGTACGGCCGCAGCGGCCGACCGGACCGGTCACGCCATGTTGCACAGCCTGTATCAGCAGAGCCTGAAATATGACGCGGATTTCTTCATCGAATATTTCGCGCTCGATCTGATTATGGAAAATGGCGAATGCCGCGGCGTGATTGCCATGTGCATGGAAGATGGCACCATCCACCGTTTCAAGAGCCACGCTGTCGTGCTGGCAACTGGCGGATATGGCCGTGCGTATTTCTCCGCAACTTCGGCGCATACCTGCACCGGTGACGGTGGCGGCATGGTGCTGCGCGCCGGGCTTCCGCTTCAGGATATGGAATTCGTGCAATTCCACCCAACCGGCATTTACGGCGCGGGCGTTCTCATTACAGAGGGTGCGCGCGGCGAGGGCGGATATCTGACCAACAGCGAAGGTGAGCGCTTCATGGAGCGTTATGCACCATCGGCTAAGGACTTGGCATCACGCGACGTTGTCAGCCGTTCGATGGCGCTTGAAATGCGCGAAGGCCGCGGTGTCGGCCCGCACAAGGACCATATCTACCTACATCTCGACCATATCGATCCAAAGGTTTTGGCGCAGCGTTTGCCGGGCATTACCGAAAGCGGAAAGATTTTCGCTGGCGTCGATCTGACACGCCAACCACTGCCCGTGACACCAACGGTACACTATAATATGGGCGGAATTCCGTGCAATTATCATGGTCAGGTGGTCACTAAGGTTGGTGACGATCCCGAAGTCATCGTGCGCGGCCTTTACGCCGTTGGCGAAGCTGCATGCGTTTCGGTGCATGGCGCGAACCGGCTTGGGTCAAACTCGTTGATCGACTTGGTCGTATTCGGACGCGCAACTGGTCTGCATTTGAAATCGTCGTTGACGCCCGGTGCGCCGCACAAGGCGCTGCCGAAGGATGCTGCCGATCTGGCGCTGACCCGCGTCGACAAGTTCCGTGCAGCAAAGGGCGGTTCGCCGACTGCAGACATTCGTCTGCAAATGCAGCGGACAATGCAAAAGCACGCTGCGGTGTTCCGCGACACAGCATTGCTGGCCGAAGGCGTCACCGAGATGCAAAAGGTCAATCAGCGTTTGGCCGACGTGCACGTCACCGACCGCAGCATGATCTGGAACACCGACCTTATCGAAACGCTGGAGCTCGACAATTTGATGGCGCAGGCTGTCTGCACCATCGAAAGCGCCAACAACCGCAAGGAAAGCCGCGGCGCGCATGCGCATGAGGATTATCCAGAGCGCGACGATGAAAACTGGATGAAGCACACCGCTTCATGGTTTGAAGGTTGGGGCGGATCCGGCGGCGCGGTGAAAATCGACTACCGCCCAGTGCATGACTATACGCTGACCGACGAGGCAGAGTATATCAAGCCAAAGCCACGCGTTTATTGATGTCTGTTTATGATCATGTCGAAATAGAATTGCAGGCTGCCAAGGCGGCCGAAGCAATGGGCGACATGGCAACTGCATTTCGGCATCTTGAACGCGCTCACATACTAGGTCAGAATTCGACACGTTTTCATGTCTTAGCCCATTTCCGCATGTTGGGCTGGGCATGGAAACAGCGCGACTTACGTGAGATTTTTGGTCAGCTTTTCCGTATTGTTGGTGCAGCCACGAAAACTTTTATCGGGCTTGTTCCGCAAGGGAATAGCGGTGGCACGAATGTGAGCCCATTTAGATCAATGGCTGTGCCCGACGATCTCCAGGCTATCATGAAACAGTCGCAACGCTAATTCAGGAACGTGGTTGCTGCAATCTCTACGCTTCGCTTGCGCTTTTCATGGTCAAACACCGAACAAGCGACGATGATTTCGTCGACTTGTGTGCGGGCGATAAACGCCTTTACCTTGTCCCTAACGGTATCCGCGGCGCCAATTGCGCTGGCCGACAACACGTCATCTATGGCGCCCGCAAAATGGGCGGGCAGGGACGCAAGATAGCCTTCGACCGGTGGCGGCATTTGGCGCGGGTTGCCGGTGCGTAGGGCGACGAAGCTTTGCATTAATGAGCTGGCCAGATATTCGCCCTCTGCATCGGTTTCGCCCGCGATGATGTTGAATGCGGCCATCGCATAGGGTTTGTCCAAGACGGCGCTTGGCCGGAAATGGCTGCGGTAGATGTGCAGGGCTTCATCCAGCATTTGCGGCGCAAAGTGACTGGCGAAGGCAAAGGGCAAGCCAAGCGCGGCGGCAACTTGCGCGCCGTAGAGGCTGCTGCCCAATATGTAGATCTGCACATTCGCGCCCGCGCCGGGTGTCGCGACGATGCCCGTTTTGCCGTCATCGGCGAAATAGCTTTGCAGTTCCATCACATCGCGCGGGAACGCGTTCGGGTCGCTGTCCAATGTCCGGCGGATCGCTGCGGCAACGCGTTGGTCGCTGCCGGGCGCTCGGCCCAATCCAAGGTCGATCCTGCCCGGGTAAAGCACGTCCAAAGTGCCGAATTGTTCGGCGATGACCAATGGCGCATGGTTGGGCAACATGATGCCGCCTGAACCAACGCGGATGGATTTGGTCGCTGCGGCAATATGCCCAATAACAACGCTGGTGGCCGCGCTGGCGATGCCGCGCATCCCATGATGTTCGGCAACCCAATAGCGGCTGAAGCCCAGACTTTCGGCGTGGGCAGCAAGGTCTGCGGCATTGGCGAGCGCGCCAGCCACTGAGCCACCTTCGACAACGGGAACAAGGTCAAGCAAAGAGTAATTGGTCATGAACCCTAAATGGGTGTGTTGACGCGCAAAGCCAAGCGCAATCGACTATCGGGGGAAGGCGTGTATAAAATGCGGATGATGACCGCGCTGTTCCTTCCCTTTCTAATCACCACAATGCTGATTGAACTGACCCCGGGGCCGAACATGGCATGGCTCGCCTTGACCAGCGCGACGCACGGGAAGCGGTCGGGTTTCGCCGCTGTGGCAGGCATTGCAACGGGCCTTGCGATCCTTGCTTTGGCGTCGGCCATGGGGCTTGCCGCGCTCGCAGCCCGCTCGCCTTTTGCCTTTAGTTTGCTGCGCTACGCAGGTGCGGCCTATTTGCTCTGGCTGGCATGGCAAACATGGGTAGGGGAGAAAGAAGCTGCGACCGGTGAAATAGACACGACGGCAATGGCGGCATGGTTCCGCCACGGCTTGCTGCTCAACTTGCTGAACCCAAAGGCAGTGGTGTTTTTTGTCACGGTCCTGCCAGCCTATATCGTAACGAATGCACCGATTGCGCCGCAAACCATGCTGCTGTCGGTATGCTATGTAGCGATTGCGACAGCGGTGCACCTCGTCATCGTTGCGTTGGCGGCACAAGCGCATGGATGGATGACTGTCGGCAACCGCCGGAACCAAGTGCGCCGTATATTTGCGGTTCTATTGGCGATGGTCGCAATCTGGTTCTTGGTAAGCACCGCCTAACGCTGTTTTCCTGACGTTACAGGTGCGCGAGAAAGCCTAGCGATAGCGCAACATAGAGCGGTTAAGTTGCGCGACGGATTTGACGCCCATCAATCGCATGTCCCGATCAATTTCGTCGCGCAATTTGCCAACGATACGTTCAACCCCGGGTTGGCCCGCTGCGGCCAATGCATAAAGATACAGCCGCCCACCCGAGCATGCTGTCGCGCCCGCCGCCAACGCCTTCAATACATGGCTGCCGCGCTGCACGCCGCCATCACAGATGATGTCGATCTTACCGCCAACGGCGTCGGCGATTTCGGAAATCTGGTCAAATGGCGACCGCGACCCGTCCAATTGCCGCCCGCCATGGTTCGATACCATGATCGCCGTCGCGCCGATGTCGACAGCCCGCTTCGCATCATCAACGGACATGATGCCCTTTAAGCAAAATTCGCCGCCCCAGTCGGACCGCACTTTCTCGGCCATTTTCCAATCCATCGACGTGTCGAGCATGGTATTGAATTATTCGGCCACAGACACCGCGACATTGGTCCCGGCGTCAACATGCGTTTGCAGATTGGGAAGCGAGAATTTCTCGCGGAATATATAGTTCAGCGCCCATGATGGATGGATCGCGTAGCTCAGCACCGATGCAGGTGTAAATCGCGGCGGCGAGGTGAACCCACTGCGCAGGCAGCGTTCCCTATTGCCCGATACGATTGTATCGACGGTCAACGCGATCGCATCAAATTTCGCGGCTTTACAGCGTTCGATCATCGACGCGTTCAGGCCTTTGTCTTTGTGGATATATAGCTGAAACAGCTTGGGCGTCTTGATGCGTTCACCGACTTCCTCAATGCTGACCGTGGCCAGAGAGGAAATGCCGAACCATGTGTTAAACTGCTGCGCCACAGCGGCAACGGCGCGTTCGCCTTGCCAATGGAATAAGCGTTGCAATGCGGTGGGCGATAGCATGAGCGGCATGGCAATGTCTTTGCCCATGACGCGCACTTTTGTGTCGATATCTGAAACGCCTGCGAGCACATTGGGCACAAGGTCGCAGTCGTCAAACGCCGCGCTGTTGCGACCTTTCGTCCGCTCATCATCGGCTGCGCCGTCGATATAGTTGAAAATAGGTGACGGCAGGCGCGACTTCGCCAGCTGGCGAAAATCGGCGACATTATGACAATCATTCAAACGCATGCGGCGCTTATGACAGGCCTTTTATATAATTGCACCTATTTGGTCTTGGCATTCTGCCATATTGTCCTGCACCAACATTGCGTTTAGCGATGTAGAACGCAAATAAAGTCCATCCCTAACGCAAAGGCTATCTCCCATGTTCCTCCAAGGCAAAACGGCGCTTATCACTGGTTCAACATCTGGCATTGGTTTGGGCTATGCGCGCGCACTGGCGGCTGAGGGCGCTAATGTGATGATCAACGGTTTTGGTGATGCGGATGCCATACAAGGCTATGTCGCGGAACTCGCCGCCGCAAGCGGTGGCAAAGCACTCCATTCTGGCGCGGATATGATGAAGCCAGATGAAATCAGGGCGATGGTCGCTGAATGTGCCGAGAAACTGGGATCGCCTGATATTTTGATCAACAATGCGGGTATCCAGCATGTTGCGCCGGTTGATGAATTCCCGGAAGACAAATGGGACGCAATCATGTCGATCATCTTGTCGTCCGCATTCCATACCACGAAAGCTGCCTTGCCCGCGATGAAGGCAAAGGGGTGGGGCAGGGTCATCAACACCGGTTCGATGCACAGCCTTGTCGCGTCACCGTTTAAGTCAGCTTATAACGCGGCAAAGCATGGCCTCGCAGGTTTCAGCAAGACTGTTGCGCTTGAGGTCGCGACGCAAGGCATAACCGTTAACAATATCTGCCCGGGATATGTGTGGACGTCATTGGTAGAAAACCAAATTCCCGATACGATGAAGGCGCGCGGGTTGACGCGCGAACAGGTCATCAACGACGTGTTGCTGGCCAACCAGCCGCAGAAAAAATTTGTTCAGGTTGAACAATTGGCGGCTTTGGCGGTGTTCCTGTGCCGCGATGAGGCCAGCGCGATTACCGGAACGAACCTATCGGTTGATGGTGGCTGGACTGCCCAATAAATCATGGCTTGTGGGTTCGCGGCCAAAGGGTGCTTTAGTCGCCATCTCTCCCTCCCTCTCCCTCTCGTCTAGGGCAGCTGCGCCCGGCACGGCAAATACCGGCGGTGTATAGCCAATTTTGTTCTTTCGGGGTGCGTCCGGATTTTCTCGGTCTGATCGCGGAGATACGCCAAATGGCAATCCGAAATCGGCCTGAATTGGTCTGCCGTCAATCGATGGTGCACCTGTTATAAATTCAACAGAAACCCCAGAATCGAACGGAACAGGCGGCGGAGGCGGCGGCGGAGATGGTAACGGTGCTGTTGGTTTGGACGGCGGCGCGTTAACTTCCGGGTTCGCGATATCTGCAGCTTCGCGGGGCGCAATTGGATTGCCCTGGGGAATGACTACGGTGATGAACCCGGTGACCGACAGAATCCCAAGCAAGATTTTTAGAGTATTATCCACGCGCCCCAGCCTGTTTGGTTGCAAGGGGGGTATATGAACGGCCTTAAGAAAATATTAGCGACAATGCGTTGGCCCATAGAAAAAACCGCCGACATTGCTGCCGGCGGTTAGGTGTTTTCCTCCCCAGGAAAACTCGTAAATATCTGCGCTTACTTGCCGCCTGCGCTCCCCAAACGGTGGTAGAGGCGGGCAAATTTGATCGACTCCGGCTGATCCTTGATCGCTTCCAGATAGTGGACCAAGGCTTGCCTCAACAGCGTGAGGTCCTCGGTCGACAATACGGCGCGGGCGCGTGCTGGTTCGCTCATGGATTCACCTTTCTTACGCTGCGTTGCTGAACTGGTTCATGGTATTGTCTTTACCGCCAGCCTTCAGCGCGGCTTCGCCAGCGAAATATTCCTTATGCTCGTCACCAATGTCGGAACCCGACATATTCTGGTGCTTAACACAGGCGATACCTTGGCGGATTTCCTTGCGTTGGACGCCGGCAACATAGCCAAGCATACCCATTTCGCCGAAATAATCCTTCGCCAGATTGTCCGTGCTTAATGCCGCGGTGTGATATGTTGGCAAGGTGATCAGGTGGTGGAAAATGCCCGCACGCTTCGCAGAATCGCGTTGGAAATTCTGGATCCACATATCGGCTTGCGTGCCCAATTCGGTCTCGTCATATGCTGCGCTCATCAGGTTTGTGCGGTCGTAAGCCGACACATCCTTACCTTCAGCAGCCCAGGCGTCGAACACCTGCTGACGGAAATTAAGCGTCCAGTTGAAGCTTGGCGAGTTGTTATAGGCCAATTTGGCGTTGGGAACGACTTCGCGGATACGGTCGACCATGCCGGCAATTTGTTCGATGTGCGGCTTTTCGGTTTCAATCCAGATCAGGTCCGCGCCATTCTGCAGCGATGTGATGCAATCCAGCACGCAGCGGTCTTCGCCTGTTCCTGAACGGAATTGGAAAAGGTTGGAGGGCAGGCGCTTTGGCTTCAAAAGCTTCCCATTGCGGTTCAGGATGACATCGCCATTTTGCGCCGTGCTTGGGTCGATTTCTTCGCAATCGAGGAAGCTGTTGTACAAGTCGCCAAGGTCGCCAGCTTCTTTCGATACCGCGATCTGCTTGGTAAGGCCTGCACCCAAGGAGTCGGTGCGCGCAACGATGATGCCATCAGGAACGCCCAGCTCGAGAAACGCGTAACGGCAGGCACGAATTTTCTGCAGAAAATCTTCGTGTGGGACGGTCACTTTGCCATCTTGGTGGCCACATTGTTTTTCGTCCGAAACCTGATTTTCGATCTGCAACGCGCACGCACCGGCTTCGATCATCTTTTTGGCCAGAAGATAGGTCGCCTCGGCATTGCCGAAACCTGCGTCAATGTCCGCGATAATCGGCACGACGTGGGTTTCATGGTTTTCGATTTTGGCAAGCGCCTGTGCTTCCTTGGCCGCGTCATTCGCTGCGCGGGCGTCATCAAGGTCCTTGAAGAGCAGGTTCAGCTCACGGCTGTCCGCCTGACGCAGGAATGTGTAGAGTTCGCCGATAAGCGCAGGGACGCTCGTTTTTTCATGCATCGATTGGTCGGGCAATGGGCCAAACTCGCTGCGCAGGGCTGCGATCATCCAACCCGACAGGTAAAGATAGCGCTTTTTCGTGGTGCCGAAATGTTTCTTGATCGAAATCATCTTCTGCTGCGCAATGAACCCGTGCCAGCAACCGAGCGACTGCGTATATTGCGCGGGGTCGGCATCATAAGCCGCCATATCTTCACGCATGATTTTTGCGGTGTAGCGCGCAATGTCGAGGCCCGTTTGGAAACGGTTTTGCAACTGCATACGCGCCACGGACTCGGCGCTAATCGAGTCCCATGTGCCATTATTCGCGGCAATATGTTTACTGTTTTCAGCAATGAGCGACTGGTACGACATTTACAATTCCTTCGGAAGCCTGATTAATGTTTGCAGATATGCGGTTGTAATGGCCAAAGGACGAGTCAATTTTGTAATATTTGTTGTGTTATTGTGCGGATAATCTAAGACTAAATTGTAAATCTGTAATATAACTTACAAGGCAGTGCCATGAGTGAACAAAAGCTATTTGCCGGTCATGCCGTCCGCAGAATCCGTCGCGCAAACGGACTGACACAAGGGGCTATGGCCGATGCGCTCACAATATCTGCGTCTTACCTCAACCTGATTGAGCGCAACCAACGGCCACTCACGGCCACCTTGTTGCTGAGGCTCGCGCAGTCATATGACTTCGATCCACGCACACTGACTGGGACAACCCCCGGGGGTGGCGTGGAGGCCATTCGCCGCCGGTTGAGCGATCCCATGTTTGCTGATTTGTCCGTCGACCGAAAGCAGGTGGAAGAATGGATTGCCGCCAGCCCTGACGCAGCCGAAGCATTTGCCCGCGCGTTTGACCGCTTGTCCGGCGGTTCGCATGGGGCAGCGGGCGCGATGCAAGGCGGTGCAAGCATTGAACCTGAATCCATCGCATCGGCGCGGCGCGAGATTGAACGCTGGCGCAACCATTTTGCAGATTTGGACTCGCAAGCTGAAAACCTCGCGGATGAACTGCGCCTCACCAACGCGGACCTGTATGGCGCGATTACCGAACGTCTGCGCGTGAAGCATCAGCTGTCGATACGGATATTGCCGTTTGACGTAATGCCCGACCGATTACGCCGGTTGGACCTCCATGCGCGGCAATTGCAGCTGTCGGAGCTATTGGACCCAGCAAGCCGCACATTCGCCGCCGCCTTGCAACTTGGTATGTTGGAGGCAAAGGCGGAGATAGAGGCACTCGTTGCTGGGGCCTCGTTCACCGAACGGGCAGGGGAACGTCTCTACCGACGCCATTTGCACAGCTATTTCGCCGCTGCCGTCATGATGCCCTACGCACGTTTCCTGCGCGCCTGCGAAGCCACGGGCTATGACCTCATTTTGCTGCAACGCCGGTTTGGGGCGGGTTTTGAACAAGTCGCGCACCGCCTAACGACTTTGCAGCGCGTTGGGCAACGCGGGTTGCCATTTTTCATGCTGCGGATCGATCGGGCCGGGCAGAGCAGTAAGCGTTATGCAGGGGCGAGCGCATCACCCTTGGCGGAAACGGACCGTCGGTGCCCCTTGTGGCATGTGCACAATGTCTTTGCACGACCGGGCACGCTGATGCCTCATCTGGTTGAGCTGGAGGACAAAAGCCGCTGGTTCACGCTATCGCGCACCGTTCACCCGCAAACCGCTGTGAGCGGCGGTGTTGAAGCGGAATTCGCTATATGTTTGGGGATCGATGCCAAGCTCGCGGCACCCTTGGCCGCGGCGCGGGGCTGGGATTTAGGAGATGCGGCAGCGACGCCGATCGGATTGGGCTGTCCTGCGTGCACGCGATCGGACTGCCCACAACGCAGCGCGCCGCCCGCAGGACGCGTGCTTGTTTTCAATGAGCGCGAGCGCGGGTTGTCGCCATTCGTATTCGACCGGACGGTTTAATTGCATAAGCGGCGAACGAATACTGCGTGTGTCAGTCGTTGGCGAAATCGTGCATGTTCAAGTTCATGTAAAGCATTTCATCTGACGTGACCGCAGACTGTAAAATTAATCGACACTTTACCATTGCCCGTTAGCAAAGCGGACATGGACGCGGCGCGATGATAGGGCTTTTTAGGCATTATATACCCTATGGGGTGTCGTTTCTGGCGCTGGATGATCGCTTGCGGATCAAAGCAGCGGGCGTGCACGATCGTGGTGACAGCGTGTCCCATCAGGAGGCCGCATAAATGACCGAACATCGGCAAAAGCTACTCATTGTGGAAGATGATCTTGATCGTCAGAAGCAACGCAAATGGTCATATCAAGGTTTTGACGTCTTTTGCGCGTCCAATCGCGAAGAGGCGCTCGCCTTGCTGCGCGAAGTAGAGCCTGACACCAAAATCATTGTCGTGTCGGGAGATGGCACACATGAAAGCGCGCTGCGCGCCATTTCAGCCGGTGCTTGGGATGTTGATCATAAGCCCGAGGATATTGACGCGCTTCACCTGATCGTGCGGCCTGCATCTCATGTGCGTGCGCTGGAGGTGCAGAAAGCATTGTTGCAGCAAGCCGATAGCGACGGCGCGTTGTTCCTGGGAACAATACGCACCGCATCGCCGGAGATGGTAAAGGTCGCCCACACGATCGAGCGGGTTGCACCAGCTGATATTTCGGTTTTGCTGCTGGGTGCTAGCGGCACGGGGAAGGAATTGCTGGCGCGCGGTTTGCACAATGCCAGCGGCCGGCGCGATAAGCCATTCGTCGCCATCAATTGCGGTGCAATACCTGAAAACTTGCTGGAATCCGAATTGTTCGGCCACGAAAAAGGTGCGTTTACCGGCGCTATCAAAACAACCGAGGGCAAGATTGAGCTGGCGCATGGCGGAACGCTCTTTTTGGATGAAGTGGGCGACATCCCGTTAGCACTGCAGGTGAAACTGCTCCGTTTTCTGCAGGAACGCAATATTGAGCGCATTGGCGGCCGCAAAGCCATTCCCGTGGATGTCCGTATTGTCTGCGCCACCCACCGCAATCTCAGTAAGATGATTTCGGATCAGACATTTCGTGATGATTTGTATTACCGATTGGCAGAAGTCACCGTCAACATTCCGCCGCTTGCCGCACGCACGGGGGATGCAATTTTGTTGGCCAAGCATTTCGTGAGCAAATTTGCACGCGAGATGAACCCAACGGTTAAAGGCCTGTCGACCGGCGCATTGGCGGCAATTGATGCGTGGAACTGGCCGGGAAATGTTCGCGAACTTGAAAACCGCGTTAAGCGCGCTGTTATCATGGCAGAGGGCGCGTTTGTCACGGCGGATGACCTCGACCTGGGCGACGGAGATGCGGAAGATCTGCAACTCAACTTGAAAGCAACGCGCGAGGCCGCTGACCGCAAGGCAATTATACGGGCTGTTGCGCGGACAGAGGGCAATATTTCCAGTGCAGCGAAGCTATTGGGGATTAGTCGGCCGACGCTGTACGATCTGATCAAACAATATGATCTGCATGTGTGATGGGATGCGAACCAGCCAAAAGCTGCGGTAAAAAGTCAGCTAAGCGCCAGTAATTCGGCTGGATCGATACCGGCACGCTGCATTTGGGCTTTTACGTCAGGCCAAATATTGTGCATGAAATTGTCGCGCTCGAAACTGCGCAATTTTGAAATAGCGCCAGTTGCAACGAAAAGGCCGACGCCGCGCTTAACGTCCACCAGCCCGCTGTCCTGAAATAGCTGATAGGCTTTAGCGACCGTCAACGGGTTCGCGCCTTGGTCAGCAGCAAATGCGCGCACCGAGGGCAACATGTCGCCTTCCTTATAGGCGCCGTCCAAAATGGCGGCGGCAATCACATCGCGCAATTTCAAATATACGGGTTTAACGTCGTTTTTCATTACGTGCTTACTGCCATAATACAGTAGGTCGCGTCAAGGCAGCACTTTTAAGGCCATTGCCGGATGATGTTCGACGGGTCGGGGCGTGGCCGCTCTTCAAGAGGTAGGGCTGGGGACCCCATGAAGAATAGCCCGGCAATTTGTTCGTCACCGGTGCACATCGCTTTGCGCACATTGTCGTCGTAGGTTGCCCATCCGGTAATCCAACTTCCAACAAAGCCATGTGCATGTGCCGCGTGCAACAGATTCATGCCAACGGCGCCAACGCTGAGTTGCTGTTCCCACAATGGAATTTTTGCGCTTGGCTGCGGCGCATACAACAAAAGGACAAGCGTTGGGGCCATGCGCGATGGAGATACCGCCGCGTCAATCTGTGCAGGCCGCGCGTCGGGATTGGCTGCGGTGAATGCATGTGTGAGGAGATCAGCAAAGGCGTTGCGGTCGGTGATCTCGACAAAACGCCACGGGAATAGCTTGCCATGATCGGGGGTGCGCATAGCGGTCTGCAATATGCGGTTAAGCGTGGCTTGGTCGGGACCGGGCTCCACCATGTCGCGTGGTTTGCCGGACCGGCGGGTTTCGAGATAGCGGGTTACGGAGGAGAGGTCGTTGAACATTCCACTCCCTTCGACGAATTTTAACGGTATCCGCAATTAAATTCTTCACACGCGCAATTTTTTCGGTAGGTTCGCCCCCAATCGTTCCTTTCAATGGAACATCAAACATAACAGAAATGAGGGGTTTCGCTCGATGGCGACATCATATGCGCAAGATGGAGATGCAGCAGGGACATTCCTTGGCCATCCCAAAGGTCTTTTCGTCTTATTCTTTGCCGAAATGTGGGAGCGCTTTTCCTATTATGGAATGCGCGCACTGCTGATTTTTTATCTGACAAAGCATTGGCTGTTTTCGGATGAAAAATCAGGCGTCATTTATGGCGCGTATACGGCCTTGGTGTATATCACCCCGGTACTTGGCGGCTATTTGGCGGACCGATGGCTTGGGCAACGCAAAGCGGTAACCTACGGCGCTGTATTGTTGACCTTTGGGCATCTGCTCATGGGCTTTGAAGGTACGGGCGGACAAGATACTGCTGCGTTGAACATCTTCTGGCTCGCGTTGGCGTTCATTATCGTGGGATCTGGCTTCTTGAAGGCCAATATTTCCGTGATTGTTGGGCAGCTATACCCGCGTACTGACGTGCGTCGTGACGGTGCTTATACGATTTTCTACATGGGCATTAATTTGGGCGCGGCGCTGGGCGCATTGCTCTGCGGTTATCTCGGTGAGACCTATGGCTGGTCATATGGTTTTGGTGCTGCTGGCATCGGTATGTTGTTTGGCCTCATTGTATTTGTCCTATTCAAGCCGTTGTTGCTTGGACGCGGCGAACCCGCTGATCCCGCAGCTTTGAATAAGCCTGTTATGGGGCTTAAGCTGGAGTGGCTTTTGTATTTGGTCGGCTTGGTCGCCGTTGCGGCTTGCTGGTGGCTGGTACAAAATCAGGCTGTCGTTGGGACGTTGCTTGGCATTGCTGGAACGGTATTGATTTTGTACGTACTAGGCATCGCAACCTTCAAATTCGTTTATGGCTCGTTTTCCGCCGCACCGCAGGTGCCTTTGATGCTATTCGGCCTTGGCGGTGCTATCTCAATCGTGGCTTTTGTCGGCATGTTTCTTCAAGCATTTTCGGATGCGATGGCGCAAAATGTTGCAATCGTCGGCTTTGGCTTATCGCTGCTTGTTGTCATCTGGCAATGTATCGGCAAGCCAAATCAGGACCGTGACCGTATTTTTGCGGCGATGTTCCTTATCATCGGTTCGGTCCTGTTCTGGGCCTTGTTCGAACAAGCTGGATCGTCGCTCAATCTGTTTGCGGACCGCCATGTCGATCGTGCGGGTGTTCCCGCATCGGTGTTCCAGTCATTGAACGCCATTTATATCGTCCTGCTTGCGCCGCTGTTTGCGTGGGCTTGGACCGCGCTTGGCCGCAAGGGGCTTGAGCCTTCCGCACCGGCGAAGTTCGGTTTGGGTATTGTACAACTTGGAATTGGTTTCCTCGTTCTGGTTGCAGGTTCTGCCGCTGCGGGCGCGGACAGCATGGTTCCAGTGTTGTTCATTTTCCTCATCTACCTGTTCCACACGACCGGCGAATTGTGTCTGTCACCTGTCGGACTCAGCGCCATGAACCGCCTCGCGCCTGCACATCTTGCGTCGTTGATCATGGGCACATGGTTCTTCGCGTCGGCTACCGGCAATTTCGTAGCGGGCCTCATCGCCTCTGCAACGGGTTCGGAAGCTGCATCGGGTGAAGGTGCTGGCCGCGAAGTCGTTATGGCTGTGTACAGCCAAATCGGCTGGATCGCGATTGGCGTAGGTGTTGCGGTTGTCGTAATCTCGCCGCTTATCAAGAAACTGATGCACCTCGACACCTTGCGTGATGACGGACATCTTGAAGGTTAGGCAGAAGCAGGCAATGCTGCTGCCGCTGGCATTCGCCCCACAAACTGGAGTTAAGTGATGGCAAAGTTTAATGCATTGCGCAGCGCATATCTTGTGCTGCCGCTGGCTCTCATGGCCTGTTCAAACGCAGAAGGCCCAAAGACGGCTTCTGCGGCACCTGTTGCAAAGCCGGTGGAAAAGGCACCTGTGCCGTTCCCGTCGACATATAAGGCATATCCCGGCGTTGCTACCGCCATCCGTAATGTCACCATTTACGATGGCGAAGGTGGCAAAATCGAAAATGGCGTCGTCTTCATTTCTGGCGGCAAGATTAGCAGCGTCGGTGGGCCGGACACTGTTATACCTTCGGGTACGGCGGTTGTGGACGGTGCTGGCAAGTTTGTGACGCCAGGCATCATTGATATCCATTCACATCTCGGTGATTATCCTACGCCATCGGTGGAAGCCCATAGCGACGGGAACGAAGCGACATCGCCGACTACCCCCGAAGTTTGGGCGGAGCACAGCGTATGGCCGCAGGATCCAGGCTTTAGCCGCGCGCTCGCCAATGGCGGTGTCACTGCGCTGCAGATTCTGCCCGGATCGGCCAACCTTATGGGAGGGCGCTCTGTGGTGCTGAAAAATGTTTATGCGCGCACGGTGCAGGGCATGAAGTTCCCGGGCGCGCCGTACGGTATGAAAATGGCCTGCGGCGAAAATCCGAAGCGCGTGTATGGCAGCAAGGGCCGCATGCCCTCCACCCGCATGGGGAACATTGCCGTCAACCGTCAGACATGGATTAAGGCGCAGGATTATAAGAAAAGGCGCGACAGCGGTAAGGAATATACCCGCGATCTTGGGCTTGAAACGCTTGCGGGTGTTTTGGATGGGGACATCTCGATCCAGAACCACTGCTATCGCGCCGACGAAATGGCGCTGGTTCTCGATATGGCGAAGGAATTTGGCTACAAGGTCTCCACTTTCCATCATGCTGTCGAAAGCTACAAAATCGCTGATTTATTGCGTGACAATGGCGTGTGTTCGGCCGTTTGGGCGGACTGGTGGGGTTTCAAAATGGAAGCCTATGACGCAATCCCTGAAAATGCCGCGATATTGCACAACACCGGCGCGTGCGTGGTCATTCACTCCGATGATGAAAACCAGATCCAGCGTCTGAACCAAGAAGCGGCAAAGGCGCAGGCCGACGGTCGCAGAATGGGCATCAATATCAGCGATGCGGAAGTCATCAAATGGCTGACCTACAATCCAGCCAAGGCGCTTGGCATTTCGGACAAAACCGGCAGTTTGAAGCCCGGTAAAATGGCCGATCTGGTGCTGTGGAACGGCAATCCGCTGAGCGTGTATGCGCGTCCAGACAAGGTCTGGATCGACGGCGCATTGATGTTTGATGCCAGCAACCCGAAAATACGTCCGGTCAGTGACTTTGAGCTTGGCCAACCCGGTGAAGGAGATGTGAAATGAGGCATTTCCTCTATGCTGCCGCCGCGCTTGCGGCTTTTGCGACACCCGTTTCGGCTGAAACCATAGCCATTACCGGCGGCCGCGTCGTCATTGGCGACGGTAGTGCACCCATCGACGGCGGCACTGTGGTTGTCCGCGATGGCGTTGTCGTTGCTGCTGGTGCCGGTGTTTCGGTTCCGTCGGGCGCACGTCGCATCGACGCGTCAGGCAAATGGGTAACGCCGGGCGTTTTCGCTGGCTTCACCCGTTTGGGCCTCGCTGAAGTCGATGCCGTTAACGGCACGAACGACAAAAGCGGTGGTCGCAGCGGTTTTTCCGCAGCCATTGACGTTGCCCCTGCGATTGATCCGTTCCGGTCGCCATTTGCGGTCAACCGTTCTGCCGGCGTAACGCGCGCAGTCGTCGCACCTGAAGGCGCTGCTTCTATTTTTGCAGGGCAGGGCGCCATTGCGGATCTGGGTGCTGATAGTAATCCCGTTACCAAGGCACGTGCATTTCAGTTTGCCGAATTCGGAGAGGAGGGTGCCGATGCCGCTGGCGGAAGCCGTGCTGGAACGCATCTGCATTTCCGCGCGATGTTGCGTGAAGCGCAGGATTACGCTGCAGGGCGTGGTACCTTTGATGATGATTTGCTAAAGGCAGAAGACGCCAAAGCTTTGTTATCCGTGCTCCGCGGCGAAACGCGTCTTTTGATCCATGTCGAAGGCGCAAATGATATGCTTCGGCTCATGGAGTTGAAACGCGACTTCCCATCGATCAAAATGGTATTTGTTGGCGTCAGCGAAGGATGGCGGGTTGCACCGCAACTGGCGCAAGCCCGTATTCCCGTTATCGCGTCGGCGTTGAACGACTTGCCCGCAACTTTTGAAATGTTGGGCGCGACGCAGAGCAATATCGGTCGCATGAAAGATGCCGGTGTGCTGGTGGCCATTGGTATGATCAATGACCGCGATTCGCACCAGCTGCGGTACACGACGCAATATGCAGGCAATATCGTAAGCCTCGAGCGCGTGCCCGGTGCGACTGGCCTGACATGGGATGAGGCGTTTGCCGCCATTAGCTCGGTTCCTGCCGATATCATGGGTGTTGGTGACCGTTTGGGTAGCCTTAAGGCCGGCAAAGCCGCTGACGTCGTTGTCTGGGATGGCGATCCGCTGGAGCTGTCCTCTGCGCCGACCACAGTGATCATCGACGGCGTCGAACAACCGCTGGGCAACCGGCAAAATCGACTGCGTGACCGCTATGCGCGGCCAACAGAGGGTGATTTGCCAAAGGCATATGATCGTTGAGGCAATGATCTACTATTGAGGGAACACATCCGGCGGCGGGAGCACAGGTTATGAGCGATTATTTGTTATTGGCTGCTGCTTGCATATTGTTTGTCGGCAGCCATTTTCTCATGTCGCATCCTTGGCGCGCGGATATGGTCAGGAGATTCGGTGCAAACGGGTTTCTGGGGCTTTATTCGCTCGTCTCGTTCGCAACATTTGGCTGGATGCTTTTTGAATTTGGGCGAGTAGCAAAAGGTGATGTGCTGTGGCCAGCGCGTGACGGCGTGTGGATCGTTGCAAGCTTGCTGACTTTGGTTGCCGCAGTCTTGTTTTCCGGATCGTTCATTCGCAACCCGTCATTGCCGGGTGTGCCCGACACTATGGCTGGGCAAACACCCTTTGGCGTTTTCAAGGCAACCCGTCACCCGATGATGTGGGGCTTCGCGCTGTGGGGCATTGCGCATATTTTGGTCGCGCCGCGGATCGACAATTTCATTTTTGCCGGAAGCTTGGTTTTCCTCGCACTGGTGGGTTCAAAGGCGCAGGAAATCAAGAAACGCAAGCTCATGGGCGCCGAATGGGACGGGTGGCTGCGCAGGACGCATTTTGCCATCCACCCCGTGGCTTTGTTCCAAGTCGGGATCGGTCCGTGGATTGCGGGCATAATCCTCTGGGCTGCCGCAACATGGGCGCACCCATATTGGAATGTCGCTGGCGCTGGCTTGTTCCGGTGGTTCAGCTTTTAAAGCCGAACCATCCGCATACCACGTTCACCGTAACGCGGTCCTGCTGTCCCGCCACGGGGAGCTGCTAAATCGAGTTTAACGAGGTCGTCCGCATCCAGCGTAACATCAACGGCCCGTGCGCTATCCTCCATCGTCACGCGGCGCTTAAAGCCCGGGATCGGTACAATGTCGCTGCCTTGCGCCAATATCCATGCCAGCGCGATTTGCGCATGTGACGCATGGTGCTTGGCGGCGATTTCACCCACGACATCGACAATCGCAAGGTTCGCGGCAAAATTATCACCCTGAAACCGAGGGTCCTGCCGCCGCCAGTCATTGTCCGGTAGTTCATCAAGGCTACGGAAAGAACCTGTCAGGAATCCGCGGCCCAATGGCGAATAAGGCACAAAGCCTATGCCAAGTTCGCGGCAGGTTGGCAGGATATCGTCTTCGATATCTCGCTCCCACAGCGAATATTCGCTTTGCAGGGCAGAGATTGGCGCAACTGCCGCTGCACGGCGCAGCGTTTCTGGCCCTGCTTCGGACAGGCCGATATGCTTGATTTTGCCTTCGGTGATTAAATCCGCCATTGCACCGACTGTTTCTTCGATCGGCACAGAAGGGTCGACGCGGTGTTGGTAATAAAGATCAAGGCAGTCGATGCCCAAACGCTTCAACGTGCCTTCGACAGCTGATTTTGCGTTGGCTGGCGAGCCATCCACGCCGACGGTATTTCCGCCATCGAATTTGAAACCGAATTTGCTGGCGATGACCAGCCCGTCGCGCTTGCCTTTGATGGCTTCACCAACCAGTTCTTCATTCTGGAACGGGCCATAAATTTGGGCCGTGTCGAAAAAGGTTATGCCCATGTCGATCGCGCGATGGATCGTTTTGATCGCCTCATCGGGATCAGCATCTTGCCCATAAGTGATGTTGCCGCCTTTGATCATCGGCATACAACCGACGCCAATGGCGGAGACTTTCAGGCCATGGCCAAGTTCACGATATTGCATGGGCGTCTTCCTTTTCTGGTGCTTCAATGGCGGTAGCGAGCGCAACGTCCATTTGGACATTGCCCGTTGTCCGGAAAATATCCGGCAGCGTTTCGACCGCGATTAACAAGGCGAGTGGTTCCACGGGAATGCCAAGCGCAATGCATATTGGCGCGATTGAGGTCACAAAGCTGACCGTTCCGGGAAGGCTTACCGCACCCATAGACGTCAGCGCAGCGATGAAAATTGCTGCACCATAATCGAACGCGTCAAGCTCCACCCCAAACCAGTTTGCAACATAAAGCGCGACCGCAATGTTCATTGCAGGGCCAGTGGCACGCAACAATGCCACCGCCATTGGCAGCACCAGTCCGGCAGTGGACTCTCGAACGCCCAACGCCTCTGACTTCTTCAACATCAACGGAAGGCTGGCCAAGGATGATTGCGTGGATACGGCAAAGGCTTGAACCGGAGCAATCTGACGGACAAAATCGCGGAAGCGCACTTTGCCGGCAAAAACCGCAATTGGATAAGCAAAGGCGCCGACGATAATGCCGACGATGGAGACCGTGGCGATATAATGCGCAACGGCGCCCAACGCGGCCAATCCAGATCGCGCGCCAACGACAAATGCCAAAGCAAACACACCGATGGGCGCGAGCTTTAGCACCCATTCGATAACGAGGATCATGGCGTCGGCAAGCGCGCTGAAAAATCCAGCCATGTGCGCCCGTGGCTCTTGCGTAAGGCGCGTGACGGCAAAGGCAAAGACGAGCGTGAAAATCAGAAGCGGCAAGATGGAGTCACTTGCGGCGGCCGAAATTGGATTGGTTGGCACCAACGCAACGACGAAATCACGCAAACTGGGTTGTTCGGCGACCGCTGGCGCCGTCGTCAGTGCCGACCGTAAAGCGTCCGCACTTTCTTGTGGCATGGGCCAAAGCGACAGCACCATTGGTGTCAACAGTGCGCCCAACGCAGCCGACATGAACATCAACACGACTATCCAGCTGATGGTGCGCGCTGCCATCGGCCCGGCCCGCGCGGCTTCCGCGCTTTTGACTATTCCAGTGATAACCAATGCGACCACCAACGGAACAACAGTCATGCGCAGGCCGTTGAGCCATAATGTTCCCACAATGTCGAGGATCAAATCCAGTTTTTCGCCAGCGGCAGGGAACTGCGCGGTCACGAAAATGCCGAGGGCAAGGCCAATGATAAGGGCGATAAGAATACGGGTAGCGTTTGACATAGGATCGGGTCTTGCCAGCCCGTCGCTCCCTATGCAAGGGAGAGGCTTAGCAGCGTGGAAATTCACAACGTGAACCGCAGAACGGCAGGAAGCAAAATGGCGCGCAAATATTTCGGGACGGATGGCATCAGAGGTCGCACCAATACGGGCGCCATGACACCGGAAATGGCGATGAAGGTCGGTCAGGCTGCAGGCACGCACTTCTTGCGCGGTGGGCATAAGCACCGGGTCGTGATCGGGAAAGATACGCGCCTGTCCGGCTATATGATCGAAAACGCGCTTGTGGCTGGATTTACCAGCGTGGGCATGGATGTGGTGCAGTTCGGCCCGATTCCGACGCCTGCGGTTGCGCTCCTGACACGGTCCATGCGCGCCGACCTTGGCGTGATGATCTCTGCCAGCCACAACCCCTATGAAGACAATGGCATCAAACTGTTCGGTCCCGACGGATATAAATTATCCGATGCGGACGAACTGGCAATTGAGGCATTGCTGGGCGAGAGACTGACGCTTGCTGATGCCCCCGATATTGGCCGCGCGCGCCGCATCGAAGACAGCCGCGGGCGGTATATCCATGCGGTGAAGGCGTCGGTGCCGGAGCATATCCGTTTTGATGGACTACATGTCGTGCTCGATTGCGCAAATGGCGCGGCGTATCAGGTTGCACCAACTGCCATTTGGGAGCTGGGTGCCAAGGTAACCTCAATCGGTGTTGAACCAAATGGCAAGAATATCAACGACAAGGTTGGATCAACGCATGTTGCGACGCTTCAGGAAACCGTTGTTGCTTCGGGCGCGGATATTGGGATTGCGCTTGACGGCGATGCCGACCGGTTGATCGTCGTCGATGAACATGGCCAAGTGGTCGACGGTGACCAGATCATGGCGCTGCTTGGCTGTGCCATGAACCGCGCGGGCAAACTTACGGGCGACGGTATCGTTGCCACCGTGATGTCCAACCTTGGACTAGAGCGCTATTTGGAGAGCCAGCATTTAAAACTCATCCGTGCAAAAGTGGGTGACCGATACGTTCTCGAAGAAATGCGCAAGCATGGTATCAACGTCGGTGGCGAACAATCGGGGCATATGATCCTTTTGGATCATGCGACGACAGGCGACGGCACGATTGCCGCGCTTCAAGTATTGGCGCAGCTCGTCGAGAGCGGGAAGCCCGCCAGTGAAGTGCTGCATCTGTTTGATCCAGTGCCACAGCTTTTGAAAAATGTCCGCTTTTCGGGCGGCAAGCCGTTGCAGGATGCGCGCGTTCAGAGCGTTATCGCCGATGCTGAAGCCGAATTGGCTGGCACGGGCAGGCTGGTCATACGCCCGTCGGGTACTGAACCCGTCATCCGCGTGATGGCGGAGGGAGATGATGCTGCACAGGTCGAGCGGATCGTTGACGGCATATGCGACGCTGTGAGGGCAGCTGCGGCCTGATGCCTCACAACGCACCCGCGCGCATACTGATCATCGCTGGGTCCGACAGCGGCGGCGGCGGCGGTATTCAGGCGGATATTAAGACGGTGACCATGCTCGGCGGGCATGCGATGACGGCGATTACCGCAATCACCGCGCAAAACACGCTGGGTGTCGATGCGGTGCATATGGTGCCAACGCAGATGGTCATTGACCAGATCGCGGCCGTCGTGAGTGATATTGGCGTGGATGCCGTAAAAATCGGCATGATTGGAAATGCGGCCACGGCACATGCGGTTGCGGACAGTCTTTCGCAGCTGTCATGTCCGATCATATTCGACCCAGTCATGGTGGCGACCAGCGGCGCTGTGCTGGCGGATGCCGATACCATATCCGCATTTGAACGGCTTATGCGGCTTGCGACACTGACGACGCCCAATCTGCCGGAGCTGCAGGCGCTTGGCGGAAAGGAAAGCTTGCTGGGCGCGCGCATATCGTTGCTCATCAAAGGCGGGCATGCGGACGGCGACCAGATTGTCGATGAACTGCACCTCGCGCCGGGTCAAAGCGAAAGCTGGAGTGACGCGCGGATTGAAACACGCAGCACGCACGGAACCGGCTGCACCTTGGCCACGGCCATTGCGACGGGGTTGGGGCAGGGCATGGAGCTCATCCCTGCCATTGAACGTGCGCGCGTGTTCGTGCGCTTGGCGCTACTCGACGCGCCGGGCCTTGGCCAAGGTCATGGGCCCATGGGGCACCAAGCGGTACGCGAAGATTCGATGGTCGCTGGACCCTCGCTCAATCACGTCACCGTTGGTTGCCGCGATTATGCGGCTTCTGTTGATTTTTACAAAGCGCTCGGTCTTCAACAGATCGTCGACAGCCCCGACAACGGCTATGCGCGGTTTGAAATGCCCAATGGCGTTACCTTTTCGATCCATCAACATGATGACTGCGCGACATCGACTGTGGTCTATTTCGAAAGCAAGCGGTTGGATGCATGGGTGACGGAACTCACTAGCCAAGGATATGTTTTCGAACAAATGCCGCAGGACGAAAGCTGGGGTTGGCGTGAGGCGCGGTTGCTTGATCCTGCCGGGAATATGGTGTGTCTATATCATGCGGGTGAGAGCCGGCGGTATCCCGCCTGGCGCATATGATTTTCGGTGTTGATGAGGCAGGGCGCGGGCCACTTGCGGGGCCAGTGGTGGCTGCCGCAGTATTATTGTGCAAACCGCGTCCGTCTGGATTGGATGACAGCAAGAAACTCAGCGCCGCGCGCCGTGCCGAGCTGGAAGAAACGATAAAGCGCCGGTGCCAGTGGGCGGTAGGCATTGTGGATGTTGATGACATCGACCGGTTGAACATATTCGGCGCGACGATGTTGGCGATGACACGCGCGGTTGAGGGGTTGTGCGCTCAGCTTGGGTGCGATCCAACGGAAGTGCTTGTCGATGGCAATATGACGCCGTCGGGCCGTCGACCTGAATGGCGGTGGAATGCGCGGGCCATTGTGGGCGGTGATGCCCTTGAGCCATGCATTTCTGCGGCGTCCATCATCGCGAAAGAACATCGCGATCGGGTGATGTGTGAAGCGGCACAGCAGCATCAACATTATGGTTGGGAACGGAACAAGGGGTACGGAACGCCGGACCATTTGGCCGCCTTGCGTTTGCACGGACCAACGCCGCTGCACCGCAAAAGCTTCGCGCCCGTGTCACAAATGCTCTTGCTGTGAGTTTTTTTGGGCAGTGAGTCATTCGGGCAACACCACTACCCGTTGAGTCCCGGGGGAATCGCGAGACTCCATATCTTGTGCCGGACTCCTTTCGTTCCATATAAATGAACCTGGAACGTGCGACTCGCCGTGAATCCTTATGTTATGAACGTCCTTGACCTTACCCCCGCGCTGACTCATCGCAGTTTCATTCAGTTTTGAGGAGTGAGCCGTGGGCGTCATCGAGAAAATCAGGCCAGCAGTAAAATCGAAGGCGGTTGAGGTCCATGACCTGCCGCGCAACCAGATTTTGCGGATGGACTGCATTGAAGCCATGCGCTCGTTGCCCGATTGTTCAATCGACATGGTGTTCGCTGACCCGCCCTATAATCTTCAGCTCGGCGGGGATTTGCTGCGTCCGGATAACAGCAAGGTCGATGCCGTAAATGACGAATGGGACAAGTTTGCCAGCTTTGCCATTTACGACAAGTTCACCCGCGAATGGCTTGCTGAAGCGCGGCGCATTTTGAAACCCGATGGTTCATTGTGGGTGATCGGCAGCTATCACAATATTTTCCGCGTCGGCACCGCTGTGCAAGACGCCGGATACTGGATTTTGAACGATATCGTCTGGCGCAAGTCCAATCCGATGCCGAATTTCAAAGGCACGCGTTTCACCAACGCGCATGAAACATTGATCTGGGCATCGAAAAGCGAGAAGTCGAAATACACATTCAACTATCGTGCAATGAAGACTTTAAACGATGAACTTCAGATGCGTTCTGACTGGTTGATCCCCATTTGCGGCGGACAAGAACGGTTGAAGCGCAATGGTACCAAGGCGCACCCAACGCAAAAGCCAGAGGCTCTGCTGTACCGCATATTGCTTGCTTGCACGAAACCCGGCGACGTCGTGCTTGATCCATTTTTTGGCACAGGCACAACAGGCGCTGTTGCGCGCCGTTTGGGTCGTGACTGGATTGGTTGCGAACGCGAATCTGTTTATTGCGAAGTCGCTGAAGAGCGTATCGCCGCCGCACTGCCATTGGACGAAAGCGCTATCAAAACCATGCAGTCGCCAAAGTCTGCACCAAAGGTCGCCTTTGGCCAATTGGTTGAGGCTGGTTATCTGAACCCCGGTACGAAAATCTTTGACCGGAAGCGTAATTTTGAGGCGGTTGTTCGCGCCGACGGGTCTATCCTGTGCGGGGCCGTTGATGGCTCCATCCACAAGGTGGGTTCGACCATCCAAAATGCACCAAGCTGCAATGGATGGACATACTGGCATTATGCCGCAGCTGACGGGGCGTTGAAGCCGATTGACGATCTGCGCCAAACCTATTTGCTCGCCACGGAACCATGAACAAAATCTATCTTCGTCCCACCGGCTTTGTGGAAAGCCCCCAGCGGCACGAAGGGGAATGCTTGCGGCTTGCGGGCCATATGCTGTGGTTCTCGCAATTTGAAGTTATCCAACGGACCGCATCATCAACGCATCGGCAGATGGTATCCGTCCGCCAATGGGACCAATTTGCGGACGCACTTCCTGATGGAGAGCGGCAAAAGGCGGCCATATTATTCGAGCGCATCACCTCGGCCCGGCCCGCACTACAAATGGGGGCGCGGACCATCAGGCTGGATCAGCCGCATGTGATGGGCATCATTAACGCCACGCCCGATAGCTTCTCAGACGGCGGGAAGAATGTTGACGTAGAAGTCGCCTCCGAAGCTGCATTCGCGATGTCGAGCGCAGGGGCTTCGATTATCGACATTGGCGGGGAATCCACACGCCCCGGCGCGCCACTTGTGTGGGAAGGCGATGAACTTGCCCGCGTGGAGCCGCTCATCCACCGATTGTCGGGGGCAGGGAGTGCGGTTTCCATCGATACGCGTAAAGCCTCGGTCATGGAGGGCGCTGTTCGCGCTGGCGCGGCGATGATTAACGACATTTCTGCGTTGCTATATGACGATCGGGCGCTTGAAGTCGCACGCGTCAGCGATGTTCCCGTTGTTCTGATGCACGCGCCGAGCCAGAGCAGTGACCCGCATAAAAACGCGGTCTATGACGATGTTGTTTGCGACGTTTTTGATTGGTTGGAGCAACGCATCGCTGCCGTTGAAGCATCGGGCATTAAGCGCGATAAAATACTCATTGATCCGGGCATTGGCTTTGGCAAGTCACTGACCGAAAATCTTGCGATCATTAATAATCTGTCTGTCTACCATGGATTGGGCTGCGCGATATTGTTTGGCGCGAGCAGGAAACGTTTGATCGGTGCGCTGTCCAATGAAGCAGACGCGCAACACCGCTTGGGCGGCTCCATTTTCCTGGCGATGAAGGCGGTTGAACAAGGCGCGCATATCATTCGGGTGCATGATGCCGCCGAAACGGTGCAAGCCGTGCAGGTATGGCGCGGGCTGCGCGATGCAGCGTTGACCGCAAGTGCCTAAGCTACCGTTATTTAGCTGTCTTGTTGACAGGGGCACCGTGACGCAACAGTTTATGTTCAGGGAGGAACCAAGATGCTCTTGAAATATATAGTTGGTTACATCGCCACCGGGCTTGCGTTCGCGATGATCGACAGCATTTGGCTGCGCAATATGTACACGCGCCTTTACCAGCCAGAGATTGGTGAGCTGCTGATGAAGGGCGGGTTCCGCATGGGGCCAGCCATCATATTCTATATATTATATATATTGGGCATGATGATCTTTGCCGTGGGGCCTGCGCTGCATTCGGGCAAATGGCAGACGGCTTTGCTGTGGGGCGCGATGCTCGGCTTCTTTTGCTATATGACCTATGATCTGACGAACTTTGCCACGTTGAAAGTGTGGAGCACCAAAGTCACCATACTCGACATCATCTGGGGTACGTTTTTGACGGGTTCGGCGTCGCTTGCTGGATTTTGGATTACGCAGGCGTTGCTCGGCAAAAACGCTTAAGCCGCGTCGCTGATCCCAAGGTCGGCGAGCTTACGGTACAGGGTCGAACGTCCAATACCGAGGCGGCGGGCGACTTCGGTCATTCTGCCGCGATAATGCCCTATCGCCAGCCGGATGACGTCCGCCTCGATTTCTTCGAGCGGACGCATATTGCCGTCGTTTTCGTACAGCGTCACGCCGATGCCGTCATTGGTGCCCGCACCGCCCGATCCGCCATTGCCCGTAACGCCCACGGCCGCCGATATTTGGGGAAATTCTTCCGGCGTAAGGGCATCACGTTCGCATAGGACCGCGGCGCGGAACAGCGCGCTTTGCAGCTGTCGGACATTGCCCGGCCAGTCATATCCCCGCAGCATATTCAATGCCTCATCGGTGATGCCAAGGCTGCGAAGCCCGGGCTGGCTTGCCATGCGGCCAAGAAAATGACGGGCAAGCGCGGGTATGTCGGACGTCCGTTCACGCAGAGGCGGAATGGTCAGTTGCACCACATTCAATCGATAATAAAGGTCTTCGCGAAATTCACCGTCGGCCAATTTGTCCGCCAATGACGCGTTGCTGGCCGACAAAATGCGGACATCAATCCGGTAGCTATGTGCGGCACCGAGAGGGGAGATTTCACCTTGGGTGAGTAGGCGCACCAACCTAATCTGTGTTTCGGGGGGCAGCAAATCCACCTCATCCAGAAACACCGTCCCGCCCTCAGCTTGCTGAAATATACCGATGCGCCGGTCAAAGGCGCCAGCGAAAGCGTCTTTTTCATGCCCGAACAAAGCGGAATCGAGCAGGGTGGATGAAATCGCGCCGCAATTGACTTTGAGATAGGGAAGCTTCGCGCGCGGGCTTGCGGCTTGGATGGCGTCGGCAACGACCTCTTTGCCCACGCCATGCTCACCTGCGATAAAGATCGGCGCACGGCTCCGCGCCGCCTTTGCGGCAATGGCAAGCGCTGTGCGAAATGCTGGAGCGGAACCGATGATTTCTTCGAACGCCAATGGCTGCGTAATTTTCTCGGTCAGCGGGTGGAGTTCGCCCAATTCTTTGCTTTTGTCCGCAGCCATGCTGAGCGCCGCAATCAGGCGTTCGGGGGCGACGGGCTTGATGATATAGTCAGAGGCACCGGCGCGCATGGCATCGATTGCGGCTTCGTTCGAGCCGATGGAGGTCATCAACAGGATCGGGAGTGCAGGGCGACGCGATTTGAGTTCCGAAATCAGGGATGCAGAATCCGCTCTCGGGACCCATTGATCGAGGATGATGGCGTCCAGCATCATGCCATCTTGCGTGCCGAGCATCGCGATCGCGGTTTCTGCATCACGTGCAAAAACCGTCCTCCATCCCGCCCGTGATGCGATCGCCGACACGAGCCTGCACTGGGCAGGTTCATCGTCGACAAGCATCAACAATCTGGTTTCTCGTTCCTGCATTCACTGTCCGCCAATGTTCATGGACGGCCATGGTACGACAAATGGGTAAAGACCCGATTAAGCAGCGCATGAATTTTCTTTGTCTATGCCGCTTGAGCATTGGAAAATCACAAGTTAAGGCTGCAACGTAATAAAAGTTTATATGGAGGCTGTTTTGGCACAAGATCACGACTTGGGACCTGCAAAAGAAACCTATGCCGGTTTTATCGCATTGTTCAAATGGGGCACTGTCGCCGCCGTTGTTGTCACCGCTTTGGTGGTCCTCATCATCGCTAGCCGCGCGGCTTAAGTGGTAAAGATTGCTGTACTGAAAGAGACCGCTCCAGGCGAAACGCGGGTTTCCGCATCGCCCGAAACGGTGAAAAAATTCATCGCATTGGGGGCTTCGGTCTCCGTCGAGAATGACGCCGGGGCCGCGGCCTCTATCGGTAACAGCGATTATGAAAGCGCAGGCGCTTCGGTCGGAAGCCTGTCTTCGGTTCTAAAGGACGCTGACATCATCCTTGGCGTTCAAGGGCCTGACCCCAAGGCCTTGGTCGGCATGAAGGCGGGCGCTTGGCTCGTTGCGGGACTTGACCCATTTGGTCAGCGGTCCCGCGTTGATGCATATGCCAAGGTTGGCGTGGATGCGCTTGCCATGGAATTCATGCCGCGCATCACGCGCGCACAGTCGATGGACATTTTGTCGTCGCAGTCCAACCTGTCGGGTTACAAGGCTGTGATCGAAGCAGCCTCTGTTTATGGCCGCGCCTTTCCAATGATGATGACTGCTGCTGGTACCGTCAGTGCGGCAAAGGCGTTCATCATGGGTGTTGGCGTTGCAGGGCTTCAGGCCATTGCAACAGCGCGTCGTTTGGGTGCGCAGGTTTCGGCAACCGACGTTCGTTCCGCGACCAAAGAACAGATCGAATCGCTCGGGGCGAAGGCAATCTTCGTTGAGAATGTCGCCGGCATCGAAGGTGAGGGCGCTGGTGGTTATGCGACCGAAATGTCCGATGAGTATAAGGCGGCGCAGGCCGAACTCGTCTCCGCACATATCGCCAAGCAAGATATCGTTATCACGACGGCGTTGATTCCGGGACGCCCTGCACCGCGTCTTATTTCGGATGTGCAAATTGCGACGATGAAGCCGGGTTCGGTGATATTTGACCTTGCGGTCGCGCAAGGTGGAAATGTCGAAGGTTCAAAGCCAGATGAGATCGTCGTCAAGCACGGCGTTAAAATTGTCGGCTATTCCAACACACCGGCGCATTTGGCCGCGGATACATCCGCACTGTTTTCGCGCAATTTGTACAACTTCCTATCTGCGTTTTGGGACAAGGAAGCGGGCAGGCCAGTACTGCCTGATGACGACGAAATTACTGCAGCCATTCGCCTGACCAAAGATGGCAAGGTCGTGAATGATCGCCTACTTTCATGATTGGAATTGATGTCAGGGAGGTAACCTCGCGCAATCGTTGGTGGATCGCGCTGGCTGTGGTGGTGGTGTTTGGATATTCAGTCGGCAAAGACATGGCGATGCGCGATAATGCGGCCGACGCGATTGCTTCATGGGAGCGGCAATAATGGACTTCATTTCAATTTTATCCATCTTCGTGATGGCGTGTTTCGTGGGCTATTATGTCGTTTGGTCGGTTACACCGGCACTGCACACGCCGTTGATGGCGGTTACGAACGCAATTTCTTCGGTCATCATTGTGGGCGCGTTGATCGCATCGGCAGCAGGTGGTTCGCCGACTGCAAAATGGCTGGGTCTGATTGCGGTTGCGCTGGCAAGCGTCAACATCTTCGGTGGCTTTGCGGTTACCGCGCGCATGCTCGCAATGTACAAGAAAAAGGAGCGTTAAGTTGGAACATGCTGCTCCTCCCGCATGGGTGATGCTCGCTTATTTGATATCGGGCGTCTTTTTCATTCTCGCTTTGCGCGGGCTTTCGTCGCCAGCGACATCACAGCAGGGCAACCGTTTCGGAATGGCCGGCATGCTGATTGCCGTCGTGACGACGTTGGTAACGCATGAAGTTGCGTCATTGCCCGAAATTTTGGGCGCAATCTTTATCGGTGGCGGTATCGGTTGGGTGACCGCACGCAAGATTGCGATGACGGATATGCCACAACTGGTTGCTGCGTTTCACAGCCTTGTCGGTATGGCCGCAGTGCTTGTTGCCGCTGCCGCGTTTTTGAACCCTGAAGCATTTGGCATCAACGGCGCGGATGGCCTGATTAACCCCGTCAGTCGCGTTGAAATGGGCCTTGGCATCGCGATCGGTGCGATTACATTCTCCGGATCGGTAATCGCGTTCCTTAAGCTCGCTGGCAAGATGTCTGGTGCGCCAATCATGTTGCCTATGCGGCATGTGATCAATCTGGGTACGCTGGCCGCGATCTTGGGTCTCATCGGCTACTTCACGGTTGACCAAAGCCCGTGGATATTCTGGACGATTACGGCACTCGCATTTGTGATTGGCTTCTTGCTTATCATCCCAATCGGCGGCGCGGACATGCCTGTCGTGGTATCGATGCTCAACAGCTATTCAGGCTGGGCAGCGGCGGCCATGGGCTTCACGTTGCACAATACAGCAATGATCATCACCGGCGCTTTGGTGGGCTCGTCTGGCGCGATTTTGTCGTACATCATGTGTAAGGCCATGAACCGCAGCTTCATTAGCGTTATCGCTGGCGGCTTTGGTGCGGAAGCAGCCGCAACCGGTGGCCCTGCGAAAGAACAGCGTCCATGGAAGCGTGGTTCGGCGGAAGACGCTGCCTATATGATGCAGCAGGCCGAAAGCGTTATCATCGTACCAGGTTACGGCATGGCGGTTGCACAGGCGCAGCATATCCTTCGCGAAATGGCCGATGTGCTGAAGAAACAGGGCGTTTCGGTGAAATATGCCATTCACCCGGTTGCTGGACGCATGCCCGGGCATATGAACGTGCTGCTGGCCGAAGCGCAGGTGCCTTATGATGAGGTATTCGAGCTTGAGGACATCAACAGCGAATTTGCGCAAACCGATGTCGCGTTTATCATCGGTGCGAATGACGTTGTGAACCCGGCGGCGAAGACCGACAAAACATCGCCCATTTACGGCATGCCGGTTTTTGATGTCGACAAGGCAAAGACCGTGTTCTTCGTAAAGCGCTCAATGGGCGGCGTGGGCTATGCCGGCGTCGACAATGATGTGTTCTACATGGACCAAACGATGATGCTTCTCGCGGATGCCAAGAAGATGTGCGAAGATATCGTGAAGGCCTTGCAGCACTAGGTCACTTCACGCTATCTATGAACAAAGGCCGCCCTGAGCAATCTTGGGGCGGTTTTCGTTTCACGTCAGGGGCAACGAATATGCGTAAAACTGGCGTTGATCGGAAATTGGGCAGCCACGCCTAATCCCGCTTGCATTTATCATTCTCTAAGGCATGTTGCGCCGATGAGGATAAGAGAGCTGCTATTCGTTGGCGCTGCATTTTGCGCGCTCGTTCAACCTGCTTCGGCAAAGACTATCGCCGTCTCGCCCGGTGAAGGCGCGCAAGAGCGTTTGCAAGAGGCACTTATTGCTGCGGAGCCTGGCGATGTCGTTGAGCTTGCCGCAGGGCGCTTCAAGCTGTCTGACGGGCTCTCGCTTGACGTCAACAAGGTGACGGTAAAAGGGCAGGGCGGTTCAGTAACCATCCTTGATTTCTCCGGTCAGCAGGGCGCAGGCGAGGGATTGTTGGTAACTTCCGATGATGTTGTGCTGAGAGACTTTGCGGTGGAGAACAGCAAGGGCGATGGCATCAAATCAAAGGGTGCGGACCGTATCGTCTATTACAAATTGCGCGTTGAATGGACGGGCGGCCCATTGACCACCAATGGCGCATATGGGATCTATCCAGTCGAAAGCAAAGATGTCCTGATTGACTCGGTATTCGTGCGCGGTGCGTCGGATGCGGGCATTTATGTCGGGCAGTCGCGCAATATCGTTGTGCGCCATTCAACGGCGGTTGAAAATGTCGCGGGCATTGAAATCGAAAACAGCTTCGACGCGGATGTTCATGATAATATCGCGACCCGCAATACGGGCGGCGTTTTGGTGTTCGACCTACCCAATTTGCCGCAAATGGGCGGACATAATGTCCGGATATTCGGCAATATCATCGTCAACAACATGACCCCAAATTTTGCGCCGAAGGGGAATATCGTGGCCAACGTTCCGACCGGAACGGGAGTCATGGTTATGGCCAACCGCAGGGTCGAAATCTTTGACAATGTCATTGGTGAAAACGGCACGACCAACGTCATGATCGTTGGCTATCGCTTTCCCTTTCAAGATCCAAAATATGACCCGTTACCGCGCGAGGTAAGTATCTGGGACAACCAGCATAGCCGGGCAGGGTGGGACCCCAAATTTCGCGGCGGAGCCGAAATTGCAGCCGCCATGGGCGGAAGCTTCCCTGCGATATTCTGGGATGGCGCTGGTGGATCCGAATATACACCGGTCATTCAGGACGATGTCCCCGCGCTATCGCTTGGGCTGAAAGACATTGCCGCCGACACCGCAATGGCGCAACCGGCGCCATTGGCCCGTGCAACATCGCGGCCTGCCGGATTGCCAGCGATTGTGCTACCTGAAGCAATGGAAGCTGCCATCCGCTAATGCGTTTTGTAGTGCCGTTTGTGCTGGCTTTTGCAGCGGCTGTGGCCACTTCGGCTGCGTCGGATGATCCGGCAGCTATTGCCATCGCTGGTCCGCAAAGTCCGGCGACTTTATCAGCCTTCGGATTTTTCGACGGCGGCGCAGCGCGGCCATCGCCCCGCCTGATACCTTATGAATTGCGCACCCCGCTGTTCAGCGATTATGCCGCAAAACAACGTTTCATTTATGTGCCTGAGGGCACCCAAATTGGTGCGGATGCAGACGGAAAGCTGATCTTCCCCGTCGGTAGCGCACTTATCAAAAGCTTTGGGTATCCGGCAAAGTCTGGTGGGCTGAATGTCATTGAAACCCGGGTGTTGTTGCATCAGGCGCAGGGCTGGGTTGCCTTGCCTTATGTGTGGCGCGCGGATGGCAAAGATGCTGACTTGCGCGTCGGCGGCACCAGGGTACCCGTCACCTTTGCCCATTCGGGTAACGAGCGGTCGGTAGATTACAGCGTGCCGAACAAGAACCAGTGCAAGCAATGCCACTCGGCAGCAGGAAATATCATGCCGATTGGTCCAGTATGGCAAAATATGGCGTTTTCCCGGCCAGCCGACGCACGCGCTATCGTAAAGGCAGTGCCTTCGCTTGCGCGGCTTCAGCCATATCCGAAATGGGATGACAGCCGCGCGGGGTCATTGGACGATAGGGCGCG
>NZ_JBILOS010000014.1:0-32214 GCF_044374345.1 Sphingorhabdus sp.
GCAGCAAAACCGGCGCACCACTTGACCCTGCATTGCGCAAGTTGCCGGGCGACAATCTGTCCAACGCGCCAGAACTGGTTGCAACGTCAAGCGTCACATGGACGCCGGACATCGGCAGCAATGGCATGAGCGGCCTTGTGTATATCGACGGTCGTATGACCAGCGATTACAACACCGGTTCCGACCTGTTCCCGCAGAAAGAGCAAGATGGTTTCGCGGTATTTAACGCGCGTGTCGGCCTTCGCGGTCCTGACGAAGCCTGGAGCTTTGAGCTTTGGGGTCAGAACATCTTCAATAAAGATTATGCGCAGGTCGCGTTCAACTCGCCATTCCAGGCGGGTGCAACCTCGGCACCATTTGTCGATGGGCAATATCCCGGTGGTCGCCAGCTGATGTCGCACTTCCTGGCTGAGCCACGGACATATGGCATCACAGTGCGCGGTAAGTTCTAAGAACTTCGCGAACCTAAACGAAAAAGGGCCTGCAGCGATGCGGGCCCTTTTTGTTGGGTGGGTTGAAACGCATTATGTGTCTGGGCGGTGCAAAGCAGCACCGTCACCCTGAACTTGTTTCACCTGCGGTGACTGCGTGCCAGGGTCTTAATTATAGACGTCGAGAAGTAAGACTCTGAAACAAGTTCAGAGTGACGGGAATAGCAAAACGTAATTAAGACGTCCCAAACCCAACGCCCAGGAAGCCGGGCATGGGGCCGTTCCATCCGTCATCGCCCGCGGGCGCCGCGCTTGGCTTGTCTGTTGGCTTAGCTTCACCCGTTGGCGCTGCCTTTTCACGGGCGGGCTTAGCCGCCGCTTTTTCGCGTACGGGCTTTGGTTCCGATGGCGCCGCCGCTTCTGCGGGTGCGGACTTGGCTTTTGGCTTTGTTGGCTTGCGGCCGCGCTTTGCGGGTGCGCGCTCTTCGGGTTCACCCGATGGCGCTTCGATCTTACCCAGACGTTCGATCTTGGTGCCAATCAGCTTTTCGATGTTTTCAATGGCTTCTTCATCGGCCTTGGTGACAAAGGTAAATGCCTTGCCCTTGGCACCGGCGCGGCCTGTGCGGCCAATGCGGTGGACGTAATCATCGGGGTGCCATGGCGCGTCAAAGTTGAACACATGGCTTACGCCCTTAACGTCCAGGCCGCGGGCGGCCACGTCGGACGCGACGAGCAGATTGATGTCGCCGTTCTTGAACGCTTCCAATTGCTTCTGGCGTGACGCCTGATCAATGTCGCCGTGAATTTCGCCCGAACGCATGCCATGGCGCTGCAGGCTGGTGTTCAATTCGCGCACCGTGGTCTTGCGGTTGCAGAAGATAATCGCGTTGGACACATCTTCCGTGCGCAATAGATCACGCAACACATCGCGCTTTTTCATCGGTGATACGTTCACCAAAAACTGTTCGATATTGATATTGGCGGTCGCGGGACGCGCGACTTCGATATATTTCGGGTTCGACAGAAACTTGTCCGCCAGCTTCTTAATCGGCGGCGGCATCGTTGCCGAAAACAGCAATGTCTGACGCGTCGCCGGCAACTTTGTGCAGATATGTTCGATGTCGGGAATGAAGCCCATGTCCAACATACGGTCCGCTTCGTCGATGACGAGCATTTCGCAGCCCGTCAGCAATATCTTACCGCGCTCGAACAAATCCATCAGCCGTCCGGGCGTCGCGATCAAAACATCAACGCCCTTTTCAAGCGCCTTCACTTGGTCGCCCATTTGAACACCGCCGATAAGCAGCGCCATCGATAGCTTGTGATATTTGCCGTATTTTTCGAAATTCTCCGCAACCTGCGCGGCAAGTTCGCGCGTCGGTTCGAGAATGAGGCTGCGCGGCATGCGCGCACGCGCACGGCCATTGGCCAGCACATCGATCATCGGAAGAACGAAGCTCGCGGTTTTACCCGTGCCCGTCTGTGCGATTGCGATGATGTCACGCATCATCTGGACCTGCGGGATAGCAGCGGCCTGAATAGGGGTTGGCTCGTCATAGCCAGCCTCACTTAAGGCTCTCAATAATTCATCAGACAAGCCGATATCGGCAAAACGCATATGTTGTTCCGGAAAAGAAGATGCTGTGCCACCGGTGCCAAAGCCATAGCGACGAGGGTCGCCATTGGTCTCTGCGGGCAGAAATGTCAAGGTAATTGGCCAAATGCGCCCGGCGCTATCGCGGTATCAGCAATCGGAATTTATCGATGTCGCATTTTGCCCCGGTCCGGGCATGCAAAACATCCCGATCCACGCATAATTTGCCGTCCAATGACCGCTCCATATAAGCGCCCGCATAAAACTCCCGCGCCAGACAACCGTCACCCAAATAAGCGCGGATAAGGATGCCATCGCGGGTCAACAGGTCAAGCGTGCGGTCGGGTCCGGGGCGCGAACCACCCAGCCTGTCGACCCACAGGCATTTGCCGATTTTCTTTTCTTTATATTGCAGCTTCGCGACCGATTGCCGCTGCGCGCCGACGGCCGCCGGTGCTGATACAGGGCTCGGCAAACGAATGATAATGCGTTGGTCCACACGCACTTGGCCAAATTCGGTTTTTAACTTGACGAACGGCGCGAACGGATTGCCCGCCATGTCGACATTAAAATCGGCCCAAGCCTTTTGCGACACAGCCGTCAGGCCGGCCGCAAGCAGGATTATGGCAAAAATTATGCGCAAGAAACATTCCGGTATGAAGTTGAAGTTCTGCTGACTTTACCCGATAGGGTTGAACGTATCATGAATTAAATGCCCTGAACCTTTGCACATATTGGGAAAAGCCGTGCCAGATGTAAACGCCTTATCCGAACTTCGCTCTATTTTGGGGCCAAAAGGCTATTCGGATGATCAAGACGTTATATCCCCATGGCTGACCGATTGGCGCGGCCGATTTACGGGCGCCGCCGCCGCATTGCTTTCACCGGCCACCACACAAGAAGTTGCCGCAATTGTGCGGATTGCCGCGAAGTATCGGCTGTCACTGGTTCCACAGGGCGGCAATAGCGGGATGGTCGCCGGGGCCACGCCCAATAGCAGCGGCGATCAACTCATCCTGTCGATGCGGCGGATGAACAATATCACCGCGATCGATGCAGATAGCGGTCTGATAAGCTGTGAAGCGGGTGTCATCTTGCAGAACCTGCATGAAGCCGCCGCAAAGGCCGGGCGACGCTTTCCGCTCACGCTTGGGGGCAAGGGGTCGGCAACCGTCGGCGGCCTGATTTCCACCAACGCGGGCGGCACGCAAGTGCTGCGGCACGGCACCATGCGTTTGCTCGTTGCGGGTCTTGAGGCTGTTCTGCCCGATGGCTCGATTTATGACGCCATGGCGCCATTGAAAAAAGACAATCGCGGTTATGATCTGAAACAACTGCTGATTGGCGGCGAAGGCACGATTGGCGTGGTGACCAAGGCTGTGCTGCAAACCGTGCCCGCGCTTATTGACCGCTGCGTCGTGTGGGCGGGCATCGATAGCCCGCAACAGGCGTATGAACTTTTGCTGTTCATGCAGAAACATGGGCGCGATCGTTTGGAGGGCTTTGAAATCCTTCCCCAGCGCGCGCTTGGTGCCGTGCTCACGCATATTTCGGGCACACGGCCCCCGCTCGACAGCACACACCGCTGGCATGCTTTGATGGAATTTGTGCAGGACGACCCTGCCCAGTCCAGCCCCGGAGAGCTGGCCATGCATCTGCTTGAAGATGCCATCGGCCATAATTTGCTCGAAAACGCGACCATCGCGCGCAGCGACGTGCAGGCAGAAGCTTTTTGGAAAATTCGCGATTCGATTGCGGAGGCCGAACGTGCCGCGGGTGCCGCGCTGCAACATGATATCAGCGTTCCGGTTGCGGCTATGGCGCGCTTCATTGAGCAAGAATCGCCGCGTATCGAGGCCGATTATCCCGGCACCAAGACCGTGGCCTTTGGACATTTGGGCGATGGTAATATCCATTTCCACGTAAAAGCCCCCGAAGGCGTCGATGTCGCGGCTTGGTATGCTGGAGATGGCAAGGCGATCACGTCGCACGTCTATGATCGCGTGCGCGCTTATGGCGGTTCATTGTCGGCTGAACATGGCATTGGCCAATCCAAAATCGACGAATTCGCGCGGCTTTCCGAGCCTGCCCGGCTTTCGGCGTTACGGGCCATTAAAAGCGCGTTCGATCCGTTGGGCATTATGAACCCCGGCAAGCTTGTTCCACTTGCGTAAAGGCTGCTGTCCGACTAAAGCGCCGCATTAAATTTTTGCCCCATAACAAGCACTGGAGTTTCACATGGCCACAGCGCCCCAAGCCGCAAATTTGCCGCTTCTGTACAAAGACCTTATCCCGCTTAACAGCAACGATCACGTCACGTGGAAATCGCGCCTGTTGGAAAATGCAAAGTTCCTTGAAGGGCAGCATGCAATCCCGTTGACGATCGAAGAGTTCGTCCCTGCATCGCGCACCTATCCCATCATTTTTTCCGCAACAGACAATCCTGTTCCGCTGGTGCTGATGGGCATGAACGAAGGCGTAAACACTTTCATGAACGAGGAAGGCTTTTTCGAGCGCCCCGTTTACGTCCCTGCATATGTCCGCCGCTATCCATTCCTGTTGGCTAAGCTGCGTCCCGACACGGAAGAGCTGTCCTTGTGCTTTGACCCCACATCGGGCGCCGTTGGTGAATTCGAAGAAGGCACGCCCTTGTTCGAAGATGGCAAGCCAAGCGAAAACACACAGGCGATTTTGAAATTCTGTGAAGAATTTGAAAATGCCGGTGCGCAAACCCACGCATTTGTTGAAGAGCTGCAAAAGCTTGACCTGTTAATGGACGGCGAAGTAGCGATCCAGCAAGAAGGTCAGGAACAGCCATTCATCTACCGTGGTTTCAAAATGATCGACGAAGCCAAACTGCGCGAATTGCGTGGCGACACCGTCCGCAAGCTGAACCAGAACGGTATCCTTGCGCTCATCCACGCACATCTGTTCTCTTTGCAGCTGATGCGGGAAATATTTGCAGTTCAGGTTGCACAAGGTAAGGTACCGCAAGTGACGGAACTGCCTTCGGCCTAATCAGGCGAAATGCTGCATGCCGTCACTGTCCATCGGGGAAGTGACGGCATGGCAAAATATAGTAAAATTGCGATCCTTTTTCACTGGCTGATTGCCTTATTGATCGGTGCCAACATATTGTTGGCAAATTTGGGCGAAGATCTGCCCCGCGCCGCGCGCGCTGCCTATATGAGCCCGCATAAGGCGATTGGCATTTCCATTTTGATACTGACCATTGGCCGCATTTTATGGCGCCTGACCCACCGTCCGCCTGCGCTGCCTGATAAGGTCGCGGGTTGGCAGGCCAAAGCCGGCCAGTGCGTCCATATTTTATTCTACGTCCTGATGATCGCCATGCCACTGACCGGTTGGCTGATGATCGGCGCCAATGGCAAAGCTGCACCCGTTGATTTCTTTGGCCTGTTCACGCTCGATATGGCGGTTGGCAAAAACGCGATGCTGGCGGACATCGGGCATGAGGGGCATGAGATATTGGTCACGCCGCTTATCATTCTCATCGGCTTGCATATTTTGGGCGCTTTGAAGCATCAGTTCATCGACAAAATGCCATTTATCCAACGGATGTGGCCATAAGCCCTTAGTAAAGGCGTTGTCGCGCGGCCAACATCGCCAGCGCAACAACTTCCCGCACGCATGCCTCGCCTCAACGACATTGCGAGCAGAATATTTTTGCTCTGACTTGAAACTGCAATGCTCAGGTCCCATTTTTGATTCTGGACGGAGACTTCCCCTCCCGTTTCTGTCCAATGACGCCCTAAATGGCGTCAGCTCCCTGAACCTCGGCCACCCCGGAGCAGTCCGGGGTGGTTTTTTATGCAAACCGTTCGGCTTTATTCCGCGGCCATCAACGCAGAGGAACCAAGCGCCTCGTCCGCCAAAGCCTCCACCAATCCGGCTATCAATAACTTCATCGGTTCAACGCCAGCCCCAGGCTGCCGCAAATCCGCATCAAGATAGAGCGACCGGTCCACTTCCAACTGGATCGCATGGATATTGGCACGCGGCCTGGCATGGCGGCGCAGGATATAATCCCCGGCATAAGGGTGGTTGAGCGCAGCGGTAAATCCGTGCCCCTGCAAACGGGACATCAACAATTCGGCATATTGCGAGGCTGCACTTTTGCCGAACCGGTCGCCAATCACAAATTGCGGCCCCGCGCCTGTTGCCGGATTTTGGAGCGGCGGCATGCTGTGCACATCCAGCAGGATCGCGACCCCGAACTTTTGCCGCATATTTTCAAGCACCGTTGATACGGCCAGATGATAGGGCCGATGCAGCGCCGCAATGCGGTCATGGATATCGTCTAAAGTGAACTGCCGTTTCCACAAATCGCCTTCGCCCGACAATCGGCGCGGCACAAGGCCAAGCCCGCCGCGCTGCTTCACGCCGGGCGCGGGATAATCCGCACGCTGTGCGCCTTGGACCATCTCAACGTCGATATCCTGTTCATCGCGGTTCAGGTCGATCCAGGCGCGTGCGCGGTGGGCGACGATGACCGGATGGCCAAACTGCACCGAACGGCGAACCAATAGATCGGCATAGCGATCCTCAAGCCGGACAAGCGATGCCGGCGGCACGCGCAGCGCGTCAATGACAGCGGCTGGGTAATCGCGCCCGGCGTGCGGCACAGACAGCAGCACAGGCACGGACATATTGTCCGTTCCCCACATTGCAAATCCGGATGCCGATATGTCCAACGCGCCCTCTTTATGAGACTAAAATATGTTGTTGGCAGGTTTTGCGCAAAATGGTGAAAAAAAATTAAGCCTCTGCAATTATAGATACAGCCGGCACCGCAATTTGGCGCCCCAAAAGATGTTTAAGGATTATGTATGACCCGCATTCTGCTCGCCGAAGATGAACAGGCCATGCGCGAATATCTCGCGCGCGCACTGGAACGGTCGGGCTATGATGTGGTCGCGGTCGACCGCGGCACAGCGGCAGCGCCCTTGTTGGAACAAGAACATTTCGGGCTGCTGCTCACCGATATTGTGATGCCGGAAATGGACGGCATTGAACTCGCGCGCCACTGTAACCGCGTGTCACCGGACACGGAGGTCATGTTTATCACCGGCTTTTCGGCCGTGGCACTGCGCGCGAGCGCGTCCATGCCAAGCGCCAAAATACTGTCCAAACCCTTCCATTTGAAAGACCTTGTCCTTGAAGTCGAACGGCTGTTTTCCAAGGAAAGTTTTGGCGAGCTGAAATAGGCTTGAATGATAGCAAAAGCCCAGCTAGAGGCTGCGGCATAATGGGCGTATAGCTCAGCGGTAGAGCACTGCATTGACATTGCAGGGGTCGCAAGTTCAAACCTTGCTACGCCCACCATTTAAAAACCCCGCCGTCCGAATGGAACGGCGGGGTTTTTTAATTTCGCAGGATGCTCCCCTTCGGCAGCAATGGCGCAGACTTGATGCTGGAAGCCAATCCGCATCATCCGTCACTTTGGCCGCAACCGCTGCGTGGCGAGCGGGATAGGCTTCATCCCGTATCGATCAACATCGCGGGACCTAGAGCGAGGTCTGCCGCTGATCGACGGCGCGTTTAAGCGTCTCGGCAGCCACCTCAGCAGCTTTGACAAGGGTCTCCTGCTCAAGGTGCGCATAACGCTGCGTCGTGCGTGGATTGGTATGTCCCAGAAGCTGCTGCACCACATAAAGACTGACGCCGCCATTCACGAGATTGCTGGCGTAAGAATGCCGCAGATCGTGCAGCCGCAAATTTGTCAGGCCGGCCCGCTTTCGAATGCGCACCCAAGGGTAGTAGAGCGCAGGGCTCGGCCTGCCTGTTATCGGGCTTGGGAAAAGCCACGGGCTTTCTCCATGACTTGGCAGCTTGCCAATCAGATGGCATGCGGCCTTGTTCAGCGCGATTGTTCGAGGCTTCCCTGACTTGGATAGCGGGACGAGCATGGTCTTCTGCTGAAGGTTAATATGCTCCCAGCGGGCCTGCGTTATCTCATTACGGCGGGCGCCTGTCAGCAACAGAAGCTCAATCGCCTTTGCAGCTTGGACATTCTCGTCGTTCTTCAATGCATTTATCAAGGCGCGCATCTCAAACGGAGATAGAAACCGTTGGCGCGGGATCTCCTCAAACAGCGGCACCTTCTTCGCTGGGTTGCGTTCCAAACCGGGTATGCCCCAATCACTCGCCAGATTGAACATGTAGCGCAGGAAGATAACGGGTCGGTTGCAGGTCCCGCTGGCGTAACCCCCGGCCCGCATATCCGTCATCATTTTGACGACCATCTGCGCCGTAATCTCGTCGAGATAAAATTTTCCCATTGCGGGAAGAAGGTGTAGTCTCATGACAGCCTCATCTGTCTTCCAGCTTCGCTTGCTCTGCTTCACATATGGCAGGTATCGCTGATGGAAGAACTCATTGAGGGTGGGAATAGTCCTTAGCGCGTTTTTGGCCTGCTTGGGGTCATTGCCAAGGGACACATCTGCTTTGATCTGAATGGCCCGCTTACGCGCGTCTGCAACGGTCAAAACGTTTGTACGTCCGATCTTGATCTGGCGTTGGCGATTATGGCCGTCGATGTAGCGTTGATAAAATGTCTTAGTTCCAGAAATGTGGACCTCGATGAAAAACCCTTCAAGGTTCGTGTCAACATACTCGATCTTTGATTTTCCGACCGGACATACAGCGCTCAAAACAAACTTTGATGTTAGATTAGCATGTGGCATCGGGTTCCTGGTCAAAAAAGCATTATTATTGTCACAAAAATAGTCATCAAAGATATAATTACAATCCTTTGGCTCCTTATAAAAACTTAATACTGGCGGTATAAATCTAATATGGTCAAAAATGCTCCTTGTCGCGCTATCTACGCCGCCCAGATCAGGGCTGCGCGTGGTCTGCTAAACTGGTCGAAAGGGGCGTTGGCAGAGCGTGCTGGAGTATCGAAGCAATCCGTCACCCGGATAGAGAAAGGCACGATGGATCCCCGCTTGTCGACAATGACAGCATTGAATTAAGCTATAAGCTCAACCGGCGTGGAGATGGCCGAGGACATTAACGGCACGGTGCGGCTTACGGTCTCTCGGGAGAAGCTCCTGCCAACCTCCGCCTAGAGCGCTGCTCGGAAATATCTCGGAACCCGAACCTACCCAGAACGCCTGAATTCCGGTATATTTGCGACCTAGATCCAGAAACCCAACATCATGGGGTATTCCAAACTCGGATTTGGCTCGGAAAAGCAGCTTGCCTGAAGCTTACAGTGATAAAATGCTGGAAATTTGGTTACTTAAAGGCCCTTCAAATCGTCCACTTACTACTGGTGTGGATAATGTTGCCGATTTCACCGGTGGCGCAACTGATGACGTGTTTAACGCTAATATGGCAACAATGCAGTCATTGGACGCTATCGATGGCGGTGCTGGTAAGGACACGCTGAACATCCGTGATACTGCGAGCATCACTGCGCGTTCGGGCTCTCACGCAGGCATCGAAGTTCTCAATGTAGAAAGCACCGCCGGATCGGTTGGTCAGGTTGCTGCCGCTGCGACGATTGCTGCCAAGCAGTCAGTGCAGTATGACTTTAGTTTAGCTGGCGTCACTACTGGTTCGGGTACCGTTAAGGTAACCGTAGGTGGAGTAGAGACAATAATCACGGGTGCGGCCTCAGCAGTTACAGTTACTGAAATCGCATCCGCAATTGAGAAAATCCTTGACGATGCTAATGGCACTTCCACTACTAACTCACAGTTGTGGACCAGTGTAAATGCGGGTGGCGATATTCTTACAGTCACTGCGGCTGTCGCTGGCGTTGCATTGCCTTCGATTTCCATTGCTGCTGGCTCGAGTGCTAACAGCACTTTCTCGACCACACCAACAAGCTCAAGTGATGTCTTCCGGACAACTCTGCAAGCCAACCAGAAGGCTGCTGATGCGGTTGCCTCATCTACATTCTCGGCTATGACCGGGGCGACCGAGGTTTCCATTACCGCGGCAACCACCGCAAACGTCTCCAGCGTCTCTACTGCCGCTACTACGGTTTCTGCCGGTGGCGCGGTTGTCTTGTCGGGTGGCGCAAGCCAGGCAGTAACGACCTATGATAGTGTGCAGGTTTCTGGCAGCACGGGCCAAGTGAGCGTTAATGTTCTCGGTTTTGCCCCGTCAACCCTTCTGGCCCCTTCTTCTACGGCTGGTTGGTCTGAAGCTGCTGGTGTGTTCGTTCGCGGTGGAACCACTGTAAGCGTTACCGAAGTCGGTGCTGCTTTGAACTCAACCCGTACTGCGGTCGCGTCTGGCGGTACAAACGCCACTTCGGTGCAGATCGGTGCTAATCCTGGCTCTGCAACTGGCAATTCCAACGGCGCTGTGACGAGCAATGCTATCACCGGCGCGCAGGTCATTGGCAACCTCTCCTCGGCGCCAACAGGCGATGTCACTGTTTCGGCTCGCACCACTTACACCGGCACCAATGGGTTGACCAATGTGGCTTATGGTACAGGTGAAGTGAAGGTATTCATGAATGGTGGCACGACTGCCTCCGTGACTGGTGCCGGCGTTGTGAGCCTCACCGACATTCAGACGACGCTGACCAAGGCTTCGACCCTTGCGGATGCTCTGCCAGGCGTTTCTAAGCTCGCAACTGTCAATCTGACCGGTGTTACAAGCACAACGGCGATCAAGTCTGATGCCATTGCAGCGATCTCGGCTGTAGACACGTCAAGCACTATCACTGTCACGAGCAATACTGGTGCCAACACAGGTGGCATCGCTCTGAATGTTGCCAACTCGACGGTTACGCTTGCTCATGCCAATGCGACTTCGGTCTCCGTTGGTGGCGCTGCTGGCTCGGGTCGTCAGTCGGTCGGTTCTACTTTGGTAGCGGTCAATCAAGGTTCGACTGTTACTTTGACAACGGCGCGAGCGACTTCGCTTGAGTTCTCGGGTGCTAATGACGTGACTTTGGGCAGCTCATCAACGCTGACTGCGTTGACGACGATTACTTCATCCGCAACCGGTGCAGTAAGCCTCGGTACGGTGACAGGTTATGCGAAGGTTACTTCGGTAGACATGAGCAACGCAGGGGGTTCGGCTTCCGCTACTCTTGGCGCAACCATCTCGGGCGGTGCCTCTGATCGCGGCTTCGCCTATACCGGTAGCGCTGGTTCAGATACTGTAACACTCGCCGGCATTATGAAGAGCGGTACCAGCGCTTTGGGTGCTGCAATCGCGAATACTATCAACCTTGGCGCTGGTAATGACTTATTGCTCAGCAACGGCAGCGGTTCGATTGCATCCGGTTCTGCAGTTAACGGCGGAAGCGGTACTGACACCATTGCCGCTTCGTTACTTAACGCTGGTAACGCTGCCCAGATCACAGGCTTTGAATTGCTTGGTCTCGATAAGGCTTCGGGTGATACTTACGATACCGACCTTCTTGCCGGTGCCGCAGGTCTGGTCTTATTCGCGCAGGGCGCAACCTACACCAATGTCGACACTGCTCAGTCTTTGAACGTTGTTACAAATGTCGGTTCTAGCTCGACAACGTTGCAGTTCGCAGCCTCTCAGGTTGCTGGCACGAGCGACAGCTATACCGTCAACTTCGCCGCCAAGGGCGATGTTACGGCTTCGGCCAATCCAACCGATGTTGATGCCGGTACGCTTGTAGTTCAAGGTGTTGAGAATGTTACGATCAATTCGGGCAAGGCTAGTGGCTTCGCTGACAACTTTATTGATCTGACTTCGGCTAACTTGAAGACAGTCACGATCAATGGCGATATGCGCTTGTTCTTGGGCTTTGCTGGCACAAACGGTACAAATGCTTCCGCAGGCGGTGGTGCTGTCAAGCTTATTGATGGTTCAGCGGCTACAGGCGCAATCACGATCAACACAGGCAACGTTGTAGCTGATAACGTTGAAGGTCTTGTCCTCAAGACCGGTAGCGGCAATGATGCAGTTACTTTGGCGGCAAATGTTGACACGGTTAATCTTGGTGCGGGTGACGACAGCGTTACTACTGCTGCATTTGCAGTCTCGCTGACGTTGGGCGCTGGTAAGGACACCGTGACGGTTGCTGCTTCTAAGGTTGACACACTTGCAGACACCACAGCACCCTTTGCTGCTACCCTTGGTGAAGCGACAGGTCGACTTGTAACGATCACGGACGTTGCAAAGGGCGATACCATTGACTTCGAGGCAGCGACTACCGCTGGTTCCGCGGTTGCCCTCGGTGCTGCCACGAGCGTTGGTGCAGCTACATCCCTGCTGGATGCTCTGAATGCTCTTGCAAACTCGGCATCTAAGGTCGCTTGGACAGTCTACGGCGGCAATACCTACGTCCTGTACGACGCTGTTAACGGCAGCTCAGATACAACTGGTGTTCAAGCCGACGATATCATCGTTAAGTTTGATGGAGCGTTTGATTTCAGCACTGCACTTTACGGTGCAACGGCTGGTGCTTTGACGATCGTCTAATAATTAACAAACCCCCTGGGCCGGATCCTCTTTCGGCCCAGGGATCTAAACTACACAAACTGGCCCGTTCTTCACCACGAAGGGCGGGCCTGTTTTTTAGAACCCACCCTCTGCCTAGCACCCTGCTCGAAAACGTCGCTACGCGGGGTATGATCACCCGGTTCACTTCTCAACGACAATCAACGGGCACTTTTTTGGAGGTTCATTATGGCTATTCTCAGAGCTACGTCAAAGTCGGGGAACATTTACGGCACCCTACAGGCTGATGTCATCTATGGCCTTGGCACTACTGGCTCTCTGCACGGGTATGCCGGAGATGACGTCATTTACGGAAGTTCAGTGCAGGATTATATCGATGGCGGTGATGGGAATGATAAGCTGTTTGGAGGTAATGGCGCTGATCGGTTGATGGGCGGCAATGGCGACGACATCATCGACGTTGAAACTAATAATAGTTCTTTTAAAGAACTAGCGTTTGGCGATGCCGGAAACGACCTGCTGTATTTCCGTGGGGATTCCAACGGCTATGACGGGGGAGCCGGCATAGATTGGTTGTTGACCAGCGGCTCACATCCCAACCTTTCGCTCTCCGGAACATATTCTAAGAATATTGAAAACGCCCGAGGCGATGAACGAAATAACGTTTTATCCGGCGATGGACTGGCCAACCGGATCGAAGGCCTTGGCGGCAATGACACAATAAGCGGTCTCGGTGGAAACGACACGTTGGATGGTGGCGCTGGCAATGATACTCTTGATGGTGGATCTGGTTCAGATCGCCTGACGGGCGGTCCCGGCCGCGACATTTTCGTCCTTAATGTCAATGGTGCAGCGAATGCAGACACTATCATCGACTTTGAAGTTGGCATCGACAAGATCCACATTGGAAGTCGGGCTTTTGCTGGGTTGGGCACACCTAATCGTGCACTGACGACTAACGAGTTTTGGGCAGCTTCTGGCGCTGTGAAGGGTCGTGATACCGACGATCGCATCATCGTTGATACCAAGACAGGCAGTATTTACTTTGATGCCGACGGAAGCAACGCTCAGATTGCACCCGTGATAATCGCAAATGTTAGCCCGGCGGTCGCGGCTCAGTTAACAGCTGCTGATTTTTACGTAACCATTGTGTGACATATCAGTTCCCCAAGGCCCACCATTTACGGCCCGGGAACTTGATAAACGCTGCGATAAATTTGACCCGCTCTCTTCGAAGGGCGGGCTTGTTTTTTACAACCCACCCTAAGCCCCCAATCATCATCGGCGAGCCAAGTTATGACTAAAAACATCCCCTCGCGCCTCATCTACGCCGCCCAGATTAGGGCAGCGCGTGGCCTGCTGAACTGGTCGCAAGGAGAGTTGGCAGTGCGTGCTGGAGTATCGAAGCAATCCGTCACCCGGATAGAGATAGGCACTACGGATCCCCGCTTCTCGACCATGACAGCATTGAATGAAGCTACACGCTCAGCCGGTGTGGAGATGGCCGAGGACATTAACGGCACAGTGCGGCTTACGGTCTCTAGGGTGAAGCTCCTGCCACCCTTTGCCTAGCAATGGTGCTGGTCGGTAATGGGTGATAGTTCCCTGACGGGGAAGCATCAGCTGACGCTAGAGCTGCGATATGGTTTGCAGGGGATGGCTTGACGTTGGACTTCGCTTAAATTAGTATTCTCATTCCCTGAGTTTTCAGGTTTCATTATTCAAAATTACTAACGGTCTGCACTTGTCATCCGAGGTGGGCCGTTTTCTGTATAGGAAGCATCATGACCACCATCACTATCGACGGACTCGTATACGATCTCGACAGCCTGTCCGATGATGCGAAGGCGCAGCTGGGCAGCATGCAGGCGGTAGATCGCCGAATTGCTATGGTTCAGGAAGAGATGGCCATCCTGCAGACCGCGCGCATTGGGTATAGCAGGGCGCTTCAGGAGTTACTGCCTCTTAATGAGGCAACAGGCTCTGAAAAGATCCAGTGGCCAAACTGACGGCCAACTGATTGAATCAACCTGAGCCCGTCCTGTAAGAGCGGGGTGGGTGCATTTTATTTGCCCAAACAACAGAGTTTGGGCTCGCTAGGCTGGTGCCCCAGATACGAAACGGCATGCACCCAGCGTACTTTAATTCGATCCCATGTGTTGAGGCCCACCCACCCATAAATCTCGAAAAGGCCCGCCTTCAGTTTGGGATATTAGGACTGCTATCCTTTCAGACACCCCCTCAGGATGGAAAGCCCCATCTAAATGTCCAACAGCGCTGCTAAGCAAACGGCGCCAATAGCTTATCCCGAGAGACCGTAAGCCGCACTGTGCCGTTAACGTCCTCGGCCATCTCCACACCGGCCCCGCGTATGGCCTCATTCAATGCTGTCATTGTCGAGAAGCGGGGATCCATCGTGCCCTTCTCTATGCGGGTGACTGACTGCTTCGATACTCCAGCATGCTCTGCCAACTCCCCTTGCGACCAGTTCAGCAGGCCACGCGCACCCCTGATCTGGGCGGCGTAGATAAGGCGAGAGGGGATGTTTTTAACCATAGCTTGGCTCGCCGATGATGATCTGGGGCATAGGGCTTTCCTTGGAACAACGGCTACGAAAACTTAGCCCCATCAGACGATCTTTAGGGCCTTCAGGATCGGCAGCTGCTTTGCCGCAAAGGCTTCTGCCTGTGCATTGAGGTCAGCCAGATTTTCCTCTGGGGTTTCTAACGCCTTGCCATCCTTCAACAGTCGCTGGTTCTGCATGGACAAGATGCCCCAAGCGTAGCGGGCCCAGTCGGCGGGCTGCTTGTGGCCGTCCTTCATCGCAAGCAGGAACAGCTGCGGCATCCGCCCACACTGCACCGCGCCGCCAACAACGGGGCTGGCAAGATAGGACAGATCCGTCATGGAACGGGCGCACTGCAGCAGCTGGGCATTGAGTGCCGCGCTAACTTTAAGCGCCTTATTCGCCACGGCGTCTTCCTGCACAGGCATGACATAACCAATCGCAACAAGCATGATGATGGCCTGCTGCAGCTGGGCAAAGCTGATCGACTTTCCGGCAAGCTCTGCCTCGAGCTGCGCGAGCGACTTCACCTTATGATCAGCCAATGCATCAAGTATGGGGACGTAGACATTTTCGTGGAGCTTAGCCTCACCCAGACTGCCGGTAACCTTCAGGCCGGCATCGGCGCGCGGGGTCGTGAGGATAATCCGCTGGGCACGCAGCGCTTCTGCCTGATCAAGCGGCGTCATCGTGCGTGCGCCTTTAACCCAATAATCCTTGCGGAACTGCTGGTTCACACAGAAATCACGCACGCTCTGACGGAACACAGGGTCGGGAATGGAGGCGAGCAGGTTCTGCTGTTCCGGCGATAGGTTGATGGCATCCACAGCATCGGCATAGTTGGCTGAGGCTGCCCATTGTACCTTTGCAGGCGCCATCCAGTCCGCCATGTCCGCAAAGGACATCGGCTTCCAATCGCGGTTGAAATATTCATGCGCCACATAATGGCGGTTCTGATCTTTAATCTTAGAAAAGCGTTCGACTGCCTGCGGGTTGGCACGCGCAAAGATGGGATTGGCGGCTAGCATCTGATCCATAAAGCCAAGCGCATTATCAATGCGGCTGACAATGCCAGTTCCTTCCGCTCCCATAGTCTGAGCGTGGAGCGCCATAAGGTCACGCATCGGCACCATGGCTGCCCAACCGGGCTGTGTGTTGTAGCTGATATATAGTACTCCGCCGACCTTCAGCTTGCGGCGGACAAAGTCCACAATGACCGCGCGGTTCGCATCGGAAATCCAGCTCCAGATGCCGTGCAGGCCGATATAATCGAACTCGGGCAAATCATCGCGGGTGCAGAAGGCGTCAAACGCCTGATCAAACAAATGCGCATTAGCGCCGCTGATTTCGGCCAGCTCCCGAGCAAAGCCCGCCTGCGCCGGATTAAAGTCTGTGCCGTACCATTCGGTGATTGAGGCCGCCGCATGGATGTTGGCGCTTAAACCTTGGCCAAAACCAAGTTCACAAGCGGTCCCCGCCTTGGGCGGCACCAGCCCAGCGTTAAGGAACGCCAGTTGGACCCGGACCGGGTTTAGTTCCGTGTAATAGCCATAGGTATACCCAATGTCGGCAACATAGCCGTGGGTCCAATCGGTCATGGGGCGGTCCTCATTACAAAATAGGCCCGCCCTTCAGACTGAGAAGGACGGGCCAAGTTTTTGTGTAGTCTTTATAAAGAACCCGGGTAGGAAATGCCTCCCCGGAGGCAGTAATTAGTCTTTATTACGCGAATGTCAGAGCGGTGCTGTTAAATGTCAGCAAGCTCAGATCAATCGTACCCGCGAGCTTGACGATGGTGTCCTGACCGTTGATGAAACCATCGGCTGCCAAGGAGTCAGCACCCCGATCTTGAACAAGGTATGTGTCACCACCAAATTGGAACCACGCTACATCGTCTGCGCCAGCAGCAGCGGCCGCAGCATTAGCATAATCCGCAAAGGACGCGGTAGACGCCAGAGTGATCTTCGCACTTATGAAGGCCACATCAGCCCCAGTTCCCCCAACCTTCAGCTTATCACCAGCAGAAAAATCGGTAATCGTTGCGTAAGAGTTGAGGTTTGAGACAACGTAGGAAACGTCGAAAGTATCCGCACCAGTTCCACCGGTCAGTGTAACCAAGTTAGCAGAGGCGATCAGAGTGTCGCCACCCGCACCACCGACAAGCGTGGAACCATTTACACTGGCCGTCAGGCTGTCTGCACCAGAACCACCAGTGATTGTGGTTGCGACGGTGTTTGACGTAGCTGTAAGCTTGCCTGTCATGGCCGAACCGTCAATGGTCGTCACCGCAGCACCGGCGGACAGTACCACCGACGCATTACCAGATATAGTGACTGACTTTAGTGCAGTGTTCGTGATGGCAAGTGTTGCAGCGTTAATCGCGGCGGAAGTAGAGGTGTCTGTCGCTGACAACGCAAGACTTTCGATACCAGAGATGTCAATGGCGCCGAAATCTACGTCGGCAGTCGAAACTTCAACCGTAACGTTTAAGTTGTCCGCCGAGCCTGTAGCATCAACGAAATCAACATCGATGTCGGTGCCAGCAACGGTATTTGCTCCGGTAAGAACCACTGTCCCGCCAATTGCCATATTGTCGATGTTCAGAGCGGCAACGCTCACGGCCCCGATTGTGACATGGGAAATCTCGTCCAGGTTTGCCAGATCGATGGTTGCGGCAGCTGAAGATGCCCCAAAGTTCAAGCGCTCGAAGCTGGAAATTTTACCTTCAAACACAGCGTCGGCTGAAGCCGTCGCCGCATCAGCAGCAGCAATTGCAAGAATATCAGTACCATCGCCACCGGAGAGAGTACCAGTCGAAGAGGTTGTACCAGCAGCTAAGGTCAGCGTATCATTACCATCACCGAGGCTTACCGACTTTACCGGAGCCGTAGCTGACAACGTTACTTTATCAACGCCTGAGCCACCTGCGTAGGTTGCTGTCGTCGCGTTAACGGTCAAAGTGTTGGCGCCTGAAGAGGCGGACAAGTCATACGAAGTTATCGTTGCGCTCGTCAAACCACTGGCCGTCAGACCAGCAGCGCCAGACACTGTAAGCGTCTTCAGAGCGGCAAGTGCCGTTGCATTCAGGTCCAACGCCTTCGAACCGGTAACCGTCAAGGATGTCAGGCCACCACCAGTCAAGGTGAAGTCCGAACCAGCAACGGAACCAGTATCAACAGCAAGCGACGTGTAGGTGCCGCCGATGTCGAGCGCCGGTGCGGTTGTCGAGTTACCATAGCCGTTAGCATTTAAGCTTAGCGCCTTCGTGGCTGCGTTGGTTATAGTTACGCCCGCAACTGAGTTGGAAAGACTTAGGCTTGAAAGCGCATCAGATCCGATTGTCGAAGCTGCAAATCCATTCAAAGAAACGCTTGCCAAAGCATCGGTGCCAGCAGAATTACCACTGTCACTGATTGTTACGGCGCCATTGGCAACACCCATCACACCAGTTTTTGCGGCAACGGCTGTTACACCAGCAGTTGCGTTGGCAGACGAAATGTTATTCGTAGACGTGTCACTTACAGTGATCGCGGTACTGCCCGTAGCAGCTGCACTTGCTGTAGCAGTCAACGTCGACACACCTGATGCTGTAGTAACTGCCCCGGTGCTGTATGCACCGAATGTTCCACTGTAAGTTCCGAGTGCTGGAACGTTTGCGCCGGCTGTCGCGCCAGCAGCAAGGTTTGCAAACGCCGCCGCAGTTTGAGCGGCCGTGTTTGATGCCGTCGCTGTATATGTGAGGCCACCGACAGTAACAGTCTCACCTGCAGCAAGCGCAATAAACGTAACGGTATCAACTTGGTTAACGCCGGCGACTGCAGTCACAGCATTCACAGCAGCAACCGCCGCATCCTGCTTAATAGTTACCGCCGAGGTCGCCCCCGCAGCAGTAATGGTGACCGCGCTTTGAGTGCGAGTTGCTGCCGAGCTATCAGTCGCTGCTACTGCAGACGATGATGCGGCAACTTGCGTAACTTCGACGGCAGCTCCACCTTTTACTTCAATAGCGCCAAGAGTAACAGCTGTACCGGCCGCATAGGCAGCACCAGTGGAATTGATTTTGACATCGCCCGAAGGTCGATCGGTTGCCGCATTACCAGTACCAACTCCGGTAGTACCAGTGGTAACACCTGATGCAGTAACTGAAACCGAAGTGCCGCCGTCGATCGCAATAGCACCACTACCTTGCTTGGTATGGGTTACACTAACAGCCCCTGCGTTAACAGTTGTCGCACCGATGGCGACCGCCTGGTTCAATGTGGCAGCAGAAACGGCAACAGCCCGACCGCCATCTACAGCGATCGCACCCGTTGCCCCAGTGACCGAGACGTCAGTTGTAGCAGCAGCCGTGACTGAAGCCGCGACAGATTTAAGCACATTTGCACTTGTAAGACCAGTCCAGCCCGAAACATTCGCTGTGAGAGCATCAAGAGTTGTGAAGTTAGCTGTCTCAACACTGGAAACAACTGTGGTTGCAGCAACGGTGATGGCAGCCGAGCCAACAACGTTAATCGTGTCGCTACCAGCACCACCAGAAATGTTATCTGCTGCGCCAAGTGAGGTGCCAAAATTATTGGTCGTCACGCCATTAGTTGTCGTGGTACCGATAACAACATCAACTGCATCAATCGTGTCATTAGCATCTGTACCGGAAATAACGTCCACACCAGAAGTAAGTGTAAAAGTCTTCGACACAGGAGCAGGAGTCAACGAAACGTCGTTAACTGTCACGTCGGCAGCAACCTTCGCGCCATTCGAAAGAACGAGGTTCAGCGTCTCAGCGCCTTCAGTGACGGCGTCAGCCTTCACGTCAACAATTACGGACGCTTTACCGAAAGAGTCGAGCTTCACAACTCCGTTCAAAGGCGAATTGAGGTCAGCCGAGTTAGCGGCAGTACCTGCCAGGGTATAGCTGATTTCAGCTCCCGCAGCACCCGATACCGTAAAGGTAACTGTCTTGCCTTCATCAACCGAAGTCGCAGCTGCCGTGACTGTTGTCGGCGGCGGCGGCGGAGGAGGCGGAGGAGGAGGAGGAGGGGGTGGTGGTGGTGGTGGTGGTGGTGGTGGTGGTGGTGGAGCCGCAGCTTCACTTCCGCCGCCTGCAGCAACAGCAACAAGACCAGCAGCAGCAATGCCGCCGACGATCAACGCTGTGGAACCAATACCACCAGCAGAAGCGGCGCCAGCACCGACTTCAGCAGCAGCTACAGCCGAAGCAGCTTCAGCTGCAAGCTTTGCCTCTGCAGCGACTTCTACTGATAATTTCTTCTTTGCTGCCTTTGCTAGGGCATTGGAGCCCCGGATCGTTCCAGCATTTTTGATATTCGCAGTCATGTTAGGTAAACCCCTCTTGATAAAAAACTACACCTGGCCCCCTTAGCAGGGGTTTCGCCACTTTCTATGCACTAAAACACCCATATCGGTTTTTTTTATTAGATACAACCATTTTGAACAACATTTTCTAAATCGGCATAATTGGGTACAGAAGGAGTGCTGCGACAGCTTTGCTCAGCTCACTGAACTCATTATGCAATTCTTATGCTACTAAGTCCTGCAATCTGATGCAACCCATATATGACTGACGGCTGCCAACCTTGATGATAGGTTTTTTTAACTAAATTTATTCACCTCTTGCTTCTTTCGTGTTGGGCGCTTTTGCTCCCCAATTAGCTCCACCTTCAACAATTTGAATTGCGCATCGGCGGATTACGGAGGCGGGCGTCTATATCTAGTGCCCTAATCACCCGATCCTTGGCGGCTATGCGACCCTTAGGGTCATTCTATCGCTAACCCTCGATTAAACAATGCCGCGAGACTTTGCGGATTGACAGCGGCGACCGATTAGAGTCAGCCCACCGAAGCTAAGGCGAAATTGATATCGCCAGTCCACTTCTCTATGTGCGTAGCAGTGACAAATGACGGCCTAGCTAGCTTGTTATAACACCCACCTTGAAATCCACTGGTCAAAGGGAGCTGGATAGTCACTTGCTTAAAATATTTTCGCAGCTCAATTGTCTGTTCGGCTCTCTCATATGAGTGCAAAATTCTTAAGTGACCAAGCTACTATCGTTAAAGGTCCACGAAATAGTCTCGATGACTTTATTTCTAGGTTTGGCGCGCCATTAGTACAGAACACCTCGCTGCTGACCTAGTGCTATGTTGAGCGAGGCACATTCGCCTCCGCGGAACTCTGGCTGAGCGCGTTTTCAGAAACGTTGAGCGCCGCCAAGTAGCGAAGCATTGCGTCGCGAGTAGCAGGAGTAATTCGCACCAGAGTGCGGCGACCATCGGCTGGATCAATCCAGCGATCAATGATCCCTGCCTCAATCATATCATTTATCCAACGCATTGCCGTTGACATTGGCACACCCGAGGCGATGCACAAGCTGGACACAGCTACAGTTTTATTTTCAAACCAGGCGAGCGTAAGGTCAAGGATAATGTCCCACGCGGGTTCACCAAAGCGCACTTCATTGAAGTAGCGCTCGCGCACTCGCCGTTCTCGAATTATTCGTCGCAAAACGCCAACTGTGCTAGCGACATCGAGCGACGACCCTTCATCCAACACTGGATCGTCACGCTCCCTGAAAATTGGCGAAGTTGTGGTGCTGTGGTTAATGGAGTTAAGCCGCTGGCCTAGCCGTATGGCCGCCCGTGCAATGATCTCAACCTGACGCTGTAGGTCATCAGCCGTCAGCGCCGCTGACCGGCTCAACGCGTCTAACGCCGCTCCCAGATGTTGCGGAGCGACAAATTGCGTCAAAGGACTGAGCGACCGGTTAGTTGCTGCACTCGGGGTAGGCGTTAAATCGTCTACTATGTGGATAATGCCTATGGAGGACTTTCCTGGCCTTATCGCCGTCACCTGCGCCAACAGCTCCTCAAGCCTTGCTGGAGCTACGGCTGCATCAACTACAACTGCATCATACTCTGCATCACCCGATATGCGCATAGCCTTCGTAGGATCATCTACAACTAAGTTCGACGTTACGCCCAGCGCTATCAACTGGTCGACCAGCACCCCGCCCCTTTGAGCATTCGACGCAAAGGCAAGAATCCGCAATCGTGGTATCAAGCCCTCGCCAGAGCCACGCATAATTGGAGATACCTTTTTTGCCATGCTTGGTCAGCGCTCTGACAAGCTCTCCGAGAAATTTTTACTGATAGGTTTGGTGAGATAACGTAGCACGGTATTCTCACCAGTCTTAATTTCAACACTAGCGGCCATCCCTGGCTGGAGCTCGATCTTTTCCAAACCCTTGGCTGAACGCATGGACCGCAGGTCAACAGTGACGAAGGCACGGTAATAAGACACGGCACTACCGTCCGACGCCTGTTCGGTCAGTGTATCTGCACTGACGTAAGTAACTCTGCCTTTGGCCGAGCCGTAGATGGCGGAATCATAAGCGTCAAATTTGATCCCTGCGCTTTGTCCTGCCCGAACAAAGGCAATATCTCTTGGGGAGACACGAGCTTCTAAAATCAACTCTTCCCCGGTCGGCACGATCACTAAGACTTCGTCGCCCGGGCGGAGAACACCCCCAACTGTGGTCAGGCGAACATTCTTCACAATCCCGTCCGTTGGTGCAATGATCTTACTGTAGGCGAGAGAGTCCTTTCGCTGAGCGAGTGACTGTTCGGCAGTCACTAATTCGTCCGTGACCCTGGTGTATTCCGTTTGGAGTTCCTGAATATAGCGAGCCCGGCGATTGGCAATCTGACCGCCAATATCAGCGAGAGAGCGTGCCAGGCGTAATACCTCTGTCCGGCTAACGTCGCCGCTTTCCACTAGTGGCTCGGTCATATTCATTTCTTGCCGCATTAGCACTTGGACCTGCTCCAAGGTACGCACCTCAGCATTCAGGGCAGACCGACGCTTGGCGTAGAGCATGCTCTGATTATCGATCACATCTTTGTAAGCTGCGATTTCCTTCGGAAAATTCAGTGGCCGGTCGAAAAGTTCCGCCTCGATCCGCGCCAAAGTGCCCTTAAGTGAAGCAACCTTGGATTCGCCCTCAGTCACGGCAGCCAATAGCTTTGCAGAATCAAGAGTGACTAAAACTTGTCCGCGTTTGACTAGGTCACCTTCGCGGACAAAAATCTTGTCAATTACGCCCCCCTCAGCGCTCTGGATCAACTGCGTGCGACCGGCAGGAATGATCTGCGCCGACGCGCGACTAACCTGGTCCAGCTTGGCAAACGAAGCCCAGGCAATCAATACGACAACGAGAATAGTAGAAATTATGGGGATCGAGGTCAGTCGCCTGCTGTTGGACCGCACATTCATATCGTTACCTTCTGTGTGTTTGCCGCAACCGGAGCCTTAGCGTTTGCCGAGGCTGGACTAAGTTTCTGGAGGACTGCAGCGGTTGGACCGTCGAAAATGATTTTACCATTCACGACAACAATCAAGCGCTGAACCATGTTGAGCAATGAGATTTTGTGGGTGACCATGACTAGGGCATCATTAGTCTCAAGGTTACCGACTATCGCGCGCAACGCTTGCTCCTCGGTCTCCTGATCGAGAGCGGCTGTTGGCTCGTCTAGCAGCAAAATCTTCGGCTTAGCCAACATCAACCGGGTAAGGCCAACCAGCGCACGCTGCCCCCCCGAAACTCCCCTGCCCCCTTCACTGATTGGCAATTCAAGCCCCTTGGGGTGAGCGGAAATCAGCTTATTTAGGCCAGTGGCTTCGGCCGCGGCAAGAATTGCGTCATCGCCTGGATCAGATATCCCAAAAGTGAGCTGCTCACGTAGTGAACCATTAACCAGACGAAACTCCTGGCCAACATAACCGACATGGCGCCGTAGCTGGTCTTCGGCGATTTGATTCAAATCGAGGTCCGAGAGATAGACAACCCCACTCTGGGGCGGAAATAAACCAGCCATAACCTTAAGCAAAGTCGACTTTCCTGACCCAACAGGACCAATAATGCCAACGCGCTCACCGGGGCTAATCTTCAATTCCTCAACGGCGAGCCCACTACGAGCTCCTTGATACATGAAGGCAACCTTTTCCAATCGCACTTCACTTCGAAGCTGCTCGGGGCGCAGATATTCAACGTCGGGCTCTCGATCAACGGGCAGTCGAAGAAAGCTGTCGAGCCCCTTAAGCGCTGCCTTGGCATAGGAAGCCTGAACAATCATGGCCGGAAGCTGCAGCACTAGAGGTCCATTCACACGCCCCGCAATAATCGAAGCCGCAATGAGCGCGCCAACCGTCATTTCCCCATCGATGACCTGGATCGCACCCCACGAGATAAGTCCGACATAAGCAATTTGCTGGATTGTTCCACTGGTTGCCTGAGCTATGGCAGAGAGCCGACGCATGTCGAAGTCGTCGACTTCTACCAACGCGATAAGCCGGTTCCACCTTGCCAGCATCGACCATCCCGCTCGGTTAGCCTTAATAGTTTCGGCCGCATCGAGAACCTCGACCATCAAGCCGTTCTTGCGGGTCGTGCCTACCTGCACTCCATCAGCCTGCTTGCGTATGAGCCGCGCAAATACAAATGCAAGGGCTATCGAAATTGTGAAAGAAAGCAATACCACTAAGGCTACCTCGCCCGCCAGCATATAGATGACCCACACAAAGAGCAGCGCAAAGGGGAGGTCTGCGAGGGCAAAGACTGAGGCTGAAGACAGCAGCGAGCGAACCTGGTCATAGCCGCGCAGCTGCCCAGCCATGGTCCCAACCTCGCCGTTGCCGGCATCGAGCCGCACCGCCAGCGCACGGGCGAAAAAGAACTCGGAGATCTCCTTGTCGGCGTCGGCACTCGCGCGTTCAAGCAAGTTCGAGCGAACCACGCGCAGGACAAAATCGAATGCCGCTGCAATGGCCACGCCAAAGGTCAGCACCCACAGGGTGGCATAACCGGCACTCGGCACTACCCGGTCGTAGACTTGCATAGTGTAGAATGAAACACCGAGCGCCAACACATTGATGACCACGGTGGCCAAAACTGAGTTAATCACCGCCTGCTTCTGGCGCCACATAGCGTCAATGAATACTGGTAGTGCACGCTGCGGCGATCGCGCGGCGGCACTAGCGGGGAAAATAGGTGCCGCGTAAGTCAGTTCATTTTCAGCAACCGACCACAGAGCGGACTGTCCGCCAACGACGATACGCAGAAGCCCTGGGGCCTCCCATTGTTCCGCAAGCGCCCACCCCTTTTTATCGCTAAATACCAGGAGAGGAAAGTCTGCCGGCCCGGGTTCGCGGGCATCTAAAAGTGGCGCAGCCCAACCCAACGCTTCACTTAGCGTCAATAGCTGTTCAAGTGAGGGATCGCCGGCAATTTCAGCCACATTATTTGCCCATGAGGGAGCAAGTTCGATCCTACGTCTGCGAGCCAGTTCAGCAACGAGTTCAACAATTTCTAGGTTCATTGACCTTGATCCTTCTGGGCCTGAGGCGTCCATCGCCCACTTCGCATGAGCAGGCGCGAGGCCGAAGCCATAGCACTGACACGAGCATCAACTTCGCTGATGCGCGCGGTCATCGATTCACGCACGGCATTCATCACGTCGAACCAAGTTCGACGGCCAGCAACGAACTGACGCATAAATGATTCCGTGACAGCGGTAGCTGAAGTGGCAGAGGCTGCACTGCTCGCCGCGCGATCCTTGGCGACGGCATTTTCAAGCTCATCAACCTCTATCTGCTCCCTAAGCTCACGCTCGTTGGAAAGTAGAGCAATTTCGGCGCTCGCCTGACGCTCGCGCGCCACGGACACCGCTGAAAAGCGAGACAGCCCACCATCGGTCTGAGCCCGCAAAACGATACCAACCCGATCTGGTCCAAAGGTCGGCTTCTCATACTGCGCATTGAGCTGAGGGAAGATCGCCGCTTTACGGACCTGAACATCGGCGGCCGCGACAAGAACATCGGCATTGAGCTTGCGGCGCTTAGGGTCGAAGGCCAAGGCTTGCTCCAGCAGACCTTCTTGGTCCGGATGGTGTATTGCTGGGTCATAACTAATGATAGAGGTAATGCTGAAAGCCGGGTCCCCGGTCAGCTCACGCAGTCGTGCCAGCGCCATGCGCCGCTGGCCAAAAGTGATAGCCTTTTCTTGCGCAACTTGCGCCGCACGCGAGCGAGCCAGTTCGAGGTCTGCAGCAGGACTAATCTCATTAGCGACACGGCGCTCCATTGAATCTACGAGCTTTTGGTACTCTCCAAGACTCTCGTCAAGGATCGCTTCGCGCTGGATAAGTCGTTGAAATTCGAAGTAAGCTGCACTCACCCTCATCGCAACATCGAGTTGGGCCTCGGATACGGCGAATTGGCTCGCCATTAGCTGGGCGCGGCTCATTTTGATCATGCCGGTAATCCGTCCCCCAGTCCAAAGAGGCTGCTCTACGGAGAGCCTGTAGTCACTAGAAGAAGATCCAGAAGTACCGCCAAGCAATTCCAAGCTAACGCCCGGAAAGCGCGCCCACTTTGCCCCCCCAAGGCTGGCGCGGGCGGCACGCTCGGACGCCCTAGCAGCGGCAACTGTTGGGAAGGTTCGGGCTGCCAGTTCAATGGCAGTAGCCAACTCTGCAGCATCTTCGCCCATGGCCAGAAAGCCACTGCCTGAACTTGGCATGCCTGCCTGGGCCTCATCGTCTAAGAATACAGGCTCCACGCTTGTCTGGACCGGCGCGGGTGGCCCTTGAACGTCGCCCATTTCCTGCGCCTGCACCGACCCAGGTAACCACATAAAAAATGTGGCATAAACGAATAACGGAGACACTCTAATCACAAATTTTTTCCAAGTTTCTCTAGGATAAATATAACGTCCAGGGCCATTATCTGGTGTGACCTTATAGTGCAATCGTTTAGTACAAACGTTAGTATCATTTGCTGCATAAGATTATGCCATCTACGCTAGCCGCTACGCATAACAAATTCAACGATGCAGGTTGGGAACGCGCGCTATTGACATTTGATTAAGGTAACGCCGAGCGGCGCTGTCAAATATCTGGCTCAGAAGTTATTGAATTTTTTGTGTTATATGTGAACAATGCGCCACCGATCGGCGAAACGATATCCCGTTAGTGATCCATCTATATTTTCAATGAACAAAACTCAAAATCGCCAAGAATATGATGCGAAATAACATTTTGCTTTCAACTTGCGAATTCGATTTCGACTTACTAGGCTCATGTCATGAACCTAGCATCGCTTCTCGCCCAATTTACACCCGGCGACGACACACATAAAATTTGCATTCCGCCCTCATGGCATCAGGGCCGCACTTCGTATGGCGGTCTTAGCGCTGTTCTTGCTTATCAGGCAGCTAAGTTGTCTGCAGACGACCTTCCGCCCTTGCAATCGGCCCAGATCGCCTTTGTTGGGCCTCTGGCGGGCGACGTTGAGGTCAGCGCCTACATTCTGCGCCGTGGTAAAAACACGGCATTCATCAAGGCGGACATCATGGGCGCAGATGGCATTGGCCTGACCTGCACGTTCATTTTCATGAACCGGCGGCAGAGCCATTTGGACTATATCAACATCGCCCAGCCCGAATTTCCGCCCCTACCGACCGCCGACACGGCGCGCAGCGGCCCGCCTGAATTTTTCACGGGCCATATGCAATATCCGGACAAGCGGCTCGAACTGGGGTTAGCGACCAACCGGCTCGCCAGCTGGCATCGCTTCACCGAACATGACGGGCTTGACCATATTGCAGAGCTTATCTGCATTGGGGACGCATTGCCGCCGTCTGCGATGGGCTTGATGACCGAAAAGGGCATGGTGAGCTCAATGAACTGGCAGATCAACATGCTGACGGATACGCCCACGACCGAAGATGGATGGTGGTATCTCTCCAGCGAAACGCATCACGCCGCCAACGGCGCGAGCAGCCAATATATGACCGCATGGAACAGCCGCGGCGAAGCGGTGCTGACCGGCATGCAGTCAGTCGCAATTTTCGCTTAAACAGCTGGTTTTGCGCGGGCAAAGCGCAAGGCAAAAATCACCAGCCCGGCGACAATGAAATTGTCGATGAATGTTTTATAAAACAACCAATTGTCGGTCGTCAGCAATTTTGCAGCGCCATAATTCAACGCTGCCATGATCAGGCCGATAACGCCCATGGCGATAGCAAAGCGGCCCGCATGGATATCGGAATAGGGCATATAGCGCGCCAACCCCTTGCCGATATATGGGCCGCCGCGCGCGCCATCGATAATGAAGAAACTTGCGGCGATTAATCCAGTGATTGTGCCGCGTAATTTGATCCATTCATCATCGTTCAGCCACACTGCGAGGCCGGCCGAAATGCACAGCATCAATATGCCGAAGAGCGCAAGCCCGCCGGTGACATCAATTTTCGTTATGCGCTGGAACAGGACAAGCCCGAACCCGACGACCACGCCGACAATCGCCGCAGTCTGCAAATCGGTGAACTTTGCAACAAAGTAGAACAATAGGCCCGTGATGATATCAATGGCAAATGGCAAGCGGTTGTGGCGCGCAAATACGCCGCCGTTCATCCCTTGGGCAGATTGGCTGGCCTGCACATGTTCGCGCAAGCTCTTATGTTGCGCGGCGGCATCACGATATTTTTCTGGATAGGCAGGAACGCGGCCTTTGTGGCTTTCATAAACGACAGCGCCATCCAGCCGGGCGACAATCCCCGTCGTCCACATGCCCATATAGCCAAGCTCAACGTCCAACATCCGACCATCGGGAAGCTTAGCGCGCAACTGGTGATTGCGGACAGATTCGGGACCAAAAACGGGCGTTGCGTCATGCGCCTGTTCTACACCAAGCATGGCCAACGACGAACGCAGGCCATCGCCGCGTGCCTTGCTGGAAACAGTGAAGGACAGTCCGTCGATTGCAAATTGTCGTGTGGGGCATTTCCACCAAGTGAAGCTCATGGCCTTACCCCAATGCCGCCTGTTTTTCCTCGGCGAGGCGGTCCAGTTCGGCGCGGCTTTTCTTTTCACTGGAGGATTTTAGCTGCCCACACGCCGCCATGATATCGCGGCCGCGCGGTGTGCGCACGGGCGCGCTGATGCCGGCTTCGAAAATGATGCTGGAAAAGCGCTTGATGCGCTCTGGATCCGAACATTCATAAATCGCGCCGGGCCATGGGTTAAACGGTATCAGATTGACCTTTGCCGGCAATTTATACTGGCGGATGAGGTTCACAAGCTCGTGCGCGTCTTCGTCGCGGTCATTCTTGTCCTTCAACATCACATATTCAAATGTGATCCGCCGCGCGTTGCTGACGCCGGGATATTCGGCGCAGGCACGCAAAAGTTCATCAATGCCATATTTGCGGTTGATGGGGACGATCTCGTCGCGGATTTCCTTTGTCACCGCGTGCAGCGAGACCGCAAGGTTGACGTTAATTTCCTCGCCCGCACGCGCCATCATCGGCACAACGCCAGACGTCGAAAGCGTAATGCGGCGGCGCGACAGGCCAAGGCCATCGCCATGCATGACGATCTTCATCGCATCACGGACATTGTCGAAATTATACAAAGGCTCACCCATGCCCATCAACACGATGTTTGTCAGCATGCGGCCGTCGGCGGTATAATGGCCGACATCATCATCTTCATCATCGTCCGCAACCGACGCCATATTGCCCTTTGGCCATTCGCCAAGCGCATCGCGCGCCAACATGACCTGACCAACAATCTCGCCCGGTGTCAGGTTGCGCACCAGCCGCATCGTGCCCGTATGGCAAAAACGGCAGTTGAGCGTGCAGCCAACTTGCGAGGAAATGCACAAGGTGCCGCGATCCGCATCGGGAATGAACACCATTTCATAATCTTGGGCATCATCGGTGCGCAAAAGCCATTTGCGCGTGCCATCGGTCGAAACCTGTGCCTCGACCACCTCTGGCCGGCCAATGACAAAGCGGTCGGCGAGCCATGGGCGCATGGTTTTGGCGATGTCGGTCATCGCTTCAAAATCGGTTACGCCGCGATGGTATATCCAATGGAACACCTGCTTTGACCGCAGCTTTGCCGCTTTTTCATCCAACTGCGATTCTTCAAAAAGCTGCCGGATTTGAAGATGGTTCAAGCCCAAAAGGTCAATTCGGCCATCCGCACGCTGCGTAATCGCGCGTGGGGTGACAACGGGGTCTATATGGCCGGGAATCTGCATGATGGCCGCGCCTATACGCAATGAATCGCCGAAATGCCAGCTATCCTATCGTGCAGCACATCCCAACGCCGCCGCATCAATTGCACTGGGCGCGCCGCGCAATGCGTAGGCGTCGACAATCGACCGGCCATCGCGGCCAATCGTTTCGATGCTGAGCGACGTTGCCGAGCGGATGGCGGCGATAATGGCCAAGTCCATCCGCCGGTCCGCCGCCCATGCCGCGTTGCTATCGGCCTTCAAACGAAAGCGCCTTCCGCCCGCGGTCAATGTCACGCCGCTATTGGCAGACCGATCGCGCGACAGCCGCACGTAAAGCTGGTGCGTAACGTTGCGCTTTGGCCAAAAACCGATGGAGACATAAGCCGCCCGCGTTGGCGGACCTATCGTCTCGTCGGGCTCCGAAATCGCATAGCAGCGGGGGGTATCCGGGTCACGAAACGCCGCCCACCCCTGATATACGCCAAGCCGGTCTTTGGCAGACAGCGGCGCGGCAACCGCAAGCGTCAACGCAAACATAAAAAGCATGTGCTTTCCGGCGTAGGCCGGAATCCAGCGCGGCGCTGCGCTGGGCTGTCCTGGGCTCCTGCCTGCGCAGGAGAACCCATGATGTGGGGTGACAAACCTCAAGCACGCTCCCCTGCGCCGTCGCCGTCAATCACCAGCGTTTCGACACCATCGCGGATCATCACCATGCTACCCTGCGCAAGGCTGTGGGCGATAGGCGCGCCAAAGCGTTCCATAGGCTCCAGCCCCAGCAAAACGCCGCGCAGCACGCGTGCCGTCATCCCATGGCAAATGATCAGCATGTCCTGTTCAAAGCTTTGATCGGCTATCCAGTGACGCAGTCGCTGCGCGACATCGTCGTAAAATTCGCCGCCCTCGGGACGCACGGAAAACAGCTTGTGCTCGATATCGACGATTGGACCGATTTCCGCGGATATGTCGGCATAGGTCCGGCTCGACCAAAGGCCGACGTCAATTTCCAGCAGCCGGTCGTCGCGCATCGTTTGGTGCCAGTCCGCGTTGATTTCCTCTGCGACCAAGGCCAGCGTCTGCAACGCGCGCCCAGCGGTGGACGACCAAAGCTGCGGTATGGGGTCGTCGCCCAGATAATTTGCCAACGCACGGCCCATCGCGCGCGCTTGCACGCAGCCTTCCCATGTCAGCGGGGTATGCAGCTCCGCCTGCCCCTGCATCCGCGCAATTTTGTTAAACACCGTCTCCCCATGCCGTGCGATGAAAAGCCGTCTACCGTTCGTTGAAATCGTCATAATGGCCTTATTCCACAGGATATTCTTCGACGCAAAACCTATCGGCTTGCCCTGCTGGCCAAAGCGGTTATGGAAGAGTCGCCATAGAAATAGGGATTTTTGGCTGCTTTATGCTCGCCATGCCCGATAAGGGGAATTTGAATGAGAGCCACGATCGAACGCGCGACCCTGCTGAAAAGCCTGAGCCACGTCCAATCCGTTGTGGAACGGCGCAACACTATTCCCATTTTGTCCAACGTCATGATCGAAGCCAGCGAAGGCGGCAAGATCAAGCTGACCGCGACAGACTTGGATTTGCAGGTTGTTGAAACCTTTGCAGCCGATGTTGAAACCCCCGGTGCAACCACCGTTTCAGCGCACACCTTGTTCGAAATCGCGCGCAAATTGCCCGAAGGTTCGCAGGTTCAACTGCATGCCGCAGACGGCCGCATGGCGGTGAACGCTGGCCGCGCGCGCTTCTCGCTCGCAACGCTGCCGCGTGAGGATTTCCCAACGATCGCAGAGGGCGAATTGCCCACCTCGTTCGAAATTCCCGCAAGCTCGCTGATCCAGATCATCGACAAAACACGCTTTGCGATTTCGACCGAAGAAACGCGTTATTATCTCAACGGTATTTTCCTGCACGTCACCGACGATGCCGATCCTGTATTGAAGGCAGCGGCCACCGATGGCCACCGTCTCGCCCGCGTCACGCTGCCGCGTCCTGCTGGTGCAGAAAATATGCCCGACATCATCGTGCCGCGTAAATGCGTCGCCGAAATTCGCAAGCTGCTTGACGAAAGCGGCGGCAATGTCATCCAGAT
>NZ_JBILOS010000081.1:0-9073 GCF_044374345.1 Sphingorhabdus sp.
GGGACCCTCAAGGTCAAGCTCAACAATCTCAAGTGGCTTCTTCGCTTCAAAGGCAACAGCTGCGCGCGTCTTCATGGTATTCGGGTCTCCTAAACTTAACCAAATCGTTGGGCGGATTGCGCCCTTTTATTTGAACACAATCGTGCGGTTGCCATTCAGCATCACGCGGTGCTCCAGATGCAGCTTGACCGCCCGCGACAGAACCCGGCTTTCGGTTTCCTGTCCCTGCGCTATTAAATCGTCAACCGTATCGGCATGGTCAACGATCGACACGTCTTGGGTAATGATTGGACCTTCATCAAGGTCGGGTGTCACATAATGCGCCGTAGCGCCGACCATTTTGACGCCGCGTTCATAGGCACGGTGATACGGCTTTGCGCCTTTGAAGCCCGGCAGGAAGCTATGATGAATGTTGATGACGCGCCCATCAAGTTTCCGGCAAAGCTGGTCTGAAAGCACCTGCATATAACGGGCGAGGATGACGAGATCGACATTCTGTTCTTCCACCATCGCCAGCAGCTTGGCTTCTTGTTCCAGCTTATTTTCCGGTGTCACCGGCAAATGATGGAATGGGATTCCCTCATGCTCCGCGCGGCGTTGCCAATTTTGGTGGTTGGAAACGATGCTGGTTATATCCATCGGCAACTTTTTGGTTGCTGTGCGGTAGAGAAGGTCGTTCAGGCAATGGCCGCCTTGGCTAACCATGATCATCGCGCGCAGTTTTTTTCGCAAATCGTGAATGCGCCATTCCAACCGGAACGCCGCCGCAACAGGCAGGAACGCTGCCTCGAAACTTTCCGTCGTCACATCAGCCGGGCAGTTGATGGCGATCCGCATAAAGAATCGTCCGGTTACCTCATCGCCATATTGCGAGCTTTCGACGATGTTGCAGTCCTGGCTGGCAATCGAATTGGCCACCGCTGCGACGATACCCTTACGGTCGTCGCAAACGATCAACAGTACAAAATCTGCTCCCATATGCATTTTCAATCCTCATCTCGCAAAACGTGGGACCGCGTAGCCGCCGAAGCCTACGCTATCCATTGCTCTCATGCATATATTAGGTCTTCTAATCGCAACATGTAGATGAAATGATTGGTCGGGGAATTTAATTTACCAATCACGAAAATTTGGTCAATTGCTTGACGGAGGCTCGAGTTTCAGTCTTACTGTTGGAGAATTAGAGCCCCCAGAAAATTGGGGGAAGGATGAGGGGAAGAAAATTGAAAAGTTATTTGAAAATTTCTACCGCGGCGCTTGTTATCGCATCGGCTAGTGTCGGCATCGGCATAAACCCTGCATTTGCGCAGCAAACAGCTGAAGAGCAGGACGGCGGTATTGCAGATATCGTTGTGACCGCAACGCGCCGTGAAGAGTCGGCCAACCGCGTGCCGCTTGCGATTACTGCCTTGGGCGGTGAATCGCTGAGCGATCTCAACATCACGAAATTTGACAAGCTGATCGAATATTTGCCGAATGTTCGCGCTGCTTCGCGCGGTCCAGGCGCATCGTCCATCTTTATCCGCGGTCTTTCAACGGATTCGCCAGGTCTGCAAATTGCCGGTACCGCTGGTGCGCAGCCTACGGTTGCATTGTATATCAACGACGCGCCAGCATCGCTCGTCGGACGTAACCTTGACCTCTATGCGGTTGACCTTCAGCGCGTCGAAGTTCTGGCAGGCCCGCAGGGAACGCTCTTCGGCGCAAGTGCTATGGGTGGCGCGGTCCGCTACATCACCAACAAGCCTGATACGAGCGAATTCCATGCTGGGTTCAACTCAAGCTTCGCCTTCACCAAGGGTGGCGAAGAAAGCGTTGCTGGCGACGCGTTCATCAACATTCCGCTTATTAAGGACAAGCTGGCATTCCGCGCTGTGTTCTATACCGACCGTCAGGGTGGTTATATCGACAATATCGCAGGAACATACCAAATGCCGTTCAACGGCAATGTGGGCGTCGCTGGAAAATTGCCAACGGGTAACCCATTGTTGGTCATGCGCGCAATTCAGTCTTGCCAAGCCACTGCCACGACTGCGGTTCCGAATTGCACAGGTAGCCTTTACCGTGCGCCAACACGTCAGACGATCAACAATGACGCATTTGTAGAAGATAACTACAACGACGCGACTTACCGCGGTGGCCGTGTGGCGCTGACTTGGAAGGTCACGGACGATTGGTCTGTCGATCTGATGCATGTGCGTCAGGAACTTGACACGGACGGTGTATTCGACTTCGAACCTGATGTGGGCGACCTGAAGGTTACCAAGTTCAATGACAACTCGCTGCGTGACCGCGTAAATCTCTCGACATGGGGCGTAAACGGTCGCCTTGGCGCGCTCGATTTGATCTACACCGGTTCATTCCTGAAGCATCGTGCAACACAAGTTGCTGATTATGCCGGATATTCGAACATCGGGCTGTATCTGCCTTATTATGAATGCGATCGTGGCGTATATTACACCGCAGCGTATAACGGCAATATCGGCAATACCTGCTATGCGCCGAGCAAAAGCTATCAGGTTCGTAACCGGACCGAGCGTATGACGCATGAGTTCCGCGTAACAACGCCTGCTGATAAGCGTCTTCGCGGTACCTTTGGTTTGTTCTACGATGATAACAAATTGTTCGACAATACCGACTGGTCATATCTGCAACAGGCCGCTGGCTTCATCTATCGCCGCGCGCCGAATACAGCGGTGAACGCCAATGACAAGAGCGTACGCCCTGTCAATGTTGGCTTCTTTAACGACATCCAGCGTAAGGATACGCAGTTTGCTGCTTATGGTGAAGCGTCCTTTGATATCGTTCCAGACAAGCTAACTTTCACTGGCGGTCTTCGTTATTATGACGAAAAGGCTTCCATCAACGGTTCGTCGAACGGCAGCTTTGGTGGCGCACGTGGTGTTTATAACGCCACTACCGGAACCTACACGGCTGCAACTTCAGGTCCAACGACGTATAATGTCAGCGCCAACTTGAATGTACTTTACGCTGACGCTTCGCCAGCAAAGTATAGCGGCACGTTGTACAAAGCCAACTTGACCTATCGCCTCGACGAATCTTCGTTGGTTTATGCGACATACTCGGATGGTTTCCGTCCAGGTGGCTTCAACCGTCGTCCTTGCCGCGTACCAAGTGCTATTTGCCCTACCAATGCAGACTTTGTCCGTTTGGGTACCTATGTACCTGACAAGGTTCAAAACTATGAAGTTGGTGGTAAATTCTCGCTGCTTGATCGTCGTTTGCAGGTCAATTTCGCTGCGTATCAGATCGACTGGAGCAACATCCAGATCACTGTTTTCGACCAGAATATCTCGAACCAAACATTCACCACAAACTTGGTGGATGCACGGATCCGGGGTCTGGAAGGCGACGTAACGTGGCGCACCACGCCGGAATTGACGTTTAACAGCGCATTTTCGTACAACGACTCTGAAATGACGAAGTACCGGAAGAGCACAACAGTGCTCCGTCCGCTCGGTGGTCCGCTTGCTTTGAGCCCTAAATTCCAGTTCAATGCACGTCTGCATTGGGAAAAGGAACTTGCCTCGGGTCTTGCTCCGTTCGCACAGATTGGTGTTCATTATGTTGGAAAGAGCGTCTCTGACGTTATCGACAACGTAAACATCAAGTATCAATCATCCAATCCGACACTGGGCTACGCTGGCTCAATCCCTGTCACCTATAACGGTGTCACGGTGCGGCCTGGCGACGTCATTGCGCCAATCGCTGGAGCCCAGAACCTTGGCTCATACTCCACAGCTTCGGCATCATTTGGTGTCTCGAAAGACGAGTGGCGGTTGGAATTGTTTGGTGACAACCTGACTGATGAGCGTCCCGAGCTGTACAAGAGCGGGAATGACGGTGAGCTGCGTACAACGACCTCGCGTCCACGCACAATCGGCCTGCGTTTCTCGTACAAGATTTAAGCAACACGGCGGGCGCCCCTGGGAAACCGGGGGCGCTTTGCCATTTCTGCATTTCTGCATTGCGTTAAGCGTGCGAATTGCGGCAGGGTTCGTGCAATCGTTCGTCACAATATGGGAGAGTAGGTGACAATGTTGGCCGAGGCCTCGCCGGATAATATTGACGCCATGTTGCGTGAAGCGCGGTCGCATTTGCAAAATGCCCGCTTTGCCGACGCAGAGGCTTTGTGCGCGCGCATATTGGAAGCCGCGCCGGATAACATTGATGCTCTGTACACTTTGGCGGTAACGCAGCGGATGCAGCGTCAAGTTCCTGCGGCGCTCACTACAATTGATAGATTAATCGCCATCGATGCCGGTTACGGCCGTGCGTGGCAAGAACGCGGGCATTGTTTTCGCGACAGCGGTTTGACCGAAGAAGCAATTGCCGCTTACCAGCGCGCAGTAACCCACAATGGCGCATTGGTCGCAAGCTGGCGTATACTTTCACAAATGCATGATAAAGCCGGGCGCGAGGGGCCGGCTAATTTTGCGCATGCCCAATATACCCATCTTTCTGCCCTTCCACCTGAGTTGCTAAGCGTCGCTAGCTTCATTCAGGAAGGGCGTATCTACAAGGCAGAGCAATTGTGCCGCGCGTTCCTGCAACGCAACGGTCACCATGTTGAGGCGATGCGCCTGCTTGCCGACATCGGCATGAAATTCAACGCTTATGACGAAGCGGAATTTTTGCTCGAGTCTTGCAAGGTATTGGAGCCCGATAATGTCAGTGCGCATTTCGATTATGTGAAAGTATTGCGCAAACGCCAAAAATTCGAACTGGCACTCAGCGAAGCGTCGGAACTGCGCGAAAAAGAACCGGGTAATCCTGAGTTTGAAATGCTGTACGCCAATGAAAATCTGGCCGTCGGCAATTTTGATGAAGCGATGCTGATTTATGAGGCCTTGCTTGGGTCTATGCCAAATAATCCAGGCATAAACCTGACCTACGGCCATGCGCTTAAGACCGTCGGGCGGCAGGATGATGCCATTTCCGCCTATCGCCGCGCCTATCAGGTGCGGCCAGACTGCGGTGATGCCTATTGGAGCTTGGCCAATCTCAAGACTTACCGTTTTGACGATAGTGAGATTGCCCAAATGCGGGAACGGCAAGCGTCGCCCATGACGGCGCTTGATGACCGGTATCACCTCTGTTTTGCGTTGGGTAAGGCGCTTGAGGATCGGGGCGAACATAGCGCTTCGTTCGAATATTATGAGCTCGGCAATCGTTTGAAGCGCGAGGAGCTGAAATATAATCCGAGCAGGCTGTCGAACGAAATGCAGATGCAGCGTGAGCTGGTGACTACTGACCTACTTGGGAAATTTTCCGGTGCAGGCTGCCCAGCGCGGGACCCGATATTCATTGTCGGGTTGCCACGTGCGGGTTCGACCTTGCTCGAGCAAATTCTTGCATCGCACAGTCAGGTTGAAGGGACGATGGAGCTCCCGAATATCTTCGCTTTGGCCTTCCGGCTTGACCGGCAGCGCGTTGTTGGCGAGGCGCCTGAATATCCCGGCAACTTGGCGGATTTGACGCACGAGGACGTCACCCGCTTTGGCGAAGAATTCATCCGCGACACGCAAATTTACCGCAAGGGCGGCACACCCTTTTTCATAGATAAAATGCCGAACAATTTCCGTCATATCGGCCTCATCAACATGATTTTGCCGAACGCGAAAATTATCGATGCCCGGCGCGGGGCCATGGGATGCTGTTTCAGCGGGTTTAAGCAACTCTTCGCCGAAGGTCAGGAATTCACTTACGGGCTTGAGGAAGTTGGCCAATATTACACTGACTATGTGCAGTTAATGGACCATTGGGATAATGTGTTGCCCGGCAAGATATTGCGCGTCCGTTACGAGGAAGTCGTTGCCGATCTGGAAACGCAGGTCCGGCGCTTGCTCGACTATTGCGGCCTTCCTTTTGAAGAGGCATGTCTCAATTTCCACCAGAATGAACGCGCGGTTCGCACCGCGAGTTCGGAACAGGTGCGACAACCGATTTTCAAAAGCGGCGTTGATCAATGGGAAAATTTCAGCGAATTTCTCGATCCGCTGCGTAAAAAACTAGGGCCTGAACTGGCCGCAACCTGAGGGGGAATGAATATGGCTAACAATGCACCGAACGCACCGGTAAATGTCGATCAAGTCTCCTCGCTGGGGCAGCGTTGGTATGTCCTTATCATGATGATGCTTGTGTACACGATCAGCATCGCTGACCGTTATGTTTTGTCCACATTGCTTGGACCCATCAGCAAAGAACTGAACCTGACGGATACGGAGACCGCATGGCTTGGCCTTCCGCTGGCGCTTTTCTATGTCGTCATGGGTATCCCCTTGTCATGGTTGTGTGACCGGACCAATCGCCGCAACCTTCTGGCGGCGTCGGTTGCCGTTTGGTCATTCATGACAGCCATAACCGGCTATACCCGCGGATATTTTGATTTATTGTTGGCGCGTATTGGCGTTGGCATTGGTGAGGCTGGCGGCACACCTGCGTGCAATTCGATTATCGCTGACTATTTTCCCGCCGACCGGCGCTCCATGGCTATGACGGTGTTTGCCCTTGGCGCGCCCATCGGGGCGTGGCTGGGTTCGGACATTGCTGGCTATGTCTCGACATTACACGGGTGGCGCGCCGCTTTCTTTGTGTTGGGCGTGCCCGGGATCATTTTGGCGCTGATCATCATGGTAACAATTAAGGAGCCGAAGCGCGGGCGCCTTGACGTCGTAACCGAAGATAAGGCGCCGACGATCATGGAAACGATGAAGTTTCTCTGGTCTCAAAAATCGGCGGTGCATGCGATGACCGGAAGCGGTCTGTCTGCATTTTGGGGCTGGGGATTGATGTGGTTCACGCCTTTGTTCATGCAGCGCACATATGGCATGGATGAAGGCGAAGCCGGCAGCATGCTGGGCTGGATTTATCTTATTGGCGGCATTGGTGCGTCATTATTGACGGCATGGGTGGTGGCACGTCCGACATATACCGACCCACGTAAAATCGCCCGGCTTTTGGCTGTGGTAACGGCATTGGCCACTATCCCGTCGTTTCTTGCATATTACACGCGGGACCTTGGGGTAGCGCAGGTCATGTGGTGGTTGTTCATTCCGGCCATTTATTTCTACATCGGCCCGGCATTCGCACTGTGCCAGAATCTGGCTGCACCGAAAATGCGGGCAATGGCCGTCGCTATATCGTTGGTTGTCGCCAATGTGCTTAACCTGATTATCGCACCGGCAATTGTTGGCGGCCTCAGCGACTTTTTTGACGCTGCAGGTGGCGGCAATGCAGATTCCCTGCGCCTTGCACAGCTTATTCTCGCGCCAACCGGCCTGTGGGCGGCGTGGCATTATTGGCGCGCCGAAAAATACATTATTGAAGATCAAAAGAGAGCCATTGGATATGTCTAATTCGCCGCTGAAGTCTTATATAAATGGCGCGTGGGTTTTGCCTGCGACGTCCACTGCAACAGTGGATGCAGTTAATCCTGCTACAGAAGAAGTCTGCGCCGTCGTTGCTGTGTGCGGCCGTGACGATGTCGAATTGGCCGTCACAGCCGCACGCGCCGCGTTTGATGGATATGCTGCGACCACGCTTGAGCATCGCATTGCATTGGTGGAAAAGCTGATTACCATTTTCGAACGGCGCTATGGTGAAATGGTAACCGCCATTTCGACCGAGATGGGCGCGCCGTACGATCTGTCGCATGACGCGCAGGCCGAAAGCGGCCCCGGCCATTTACGCGCAACGGTTAAGGCCGTGCGCGAAATGGCGTGGGATTATGATGTTGGCACAGATGGTATCGTCACGCACGAACCCATTGGTGTTTGCGTGCTGATCACGCCGTGGAACTGGCCGATCAACCAAATCGTGTGCAAGGTTGGTCCCGCATTGATTACGGGCTGTACGATGGTTTTGAAGCCAAGTGAAATGGCGCCGCTTTCTGCGCAGCTGTTCGCTGAAATGGTCGAGGAAGCCGGTTTCCCCAAAGGCGTGTTCAATATGATCCATGGCACGGGCGCTTCCGTTGGTGACGCGCTGACCAGCCACCCTGAAGTGGATATGATCTCGTTTACCGGATCGACGCGCGCCGGCGTCCAGATCGCCAAAAATGCCGCAGATACGGTGAAGCGCGTCGCGCAGGAACTGGGTGGCAAGTCTGCCAATATCGTCTTTGCCGACAGTGATTTGGAGGCTGCGGTCACGCGCGGTGTGCTGCATTGCTTCGGAAATACTGGTCAATCGTGCAACGCCCCGACGCGCATGCTTGTGGAACAATCGGTCTATGATGAGGCGGTTGCGATTGCAGCCCGCGTTGCGCAGGCCGCGAAGCTTGGCGACCCGATGGAGAAGGGCCCGCATTATGGCCCCGTGGTCAGCAAGGCACATTATGACAAGATACAGGGTCTGATCCAGGTCGGGATCGATGAAGGTGCAAAGCTTGTCGCCGGCGGCACAGGTCGGGCCGATGGCTTTGACCGAGGCTATTATGTGAAACCCACGGTTTTTGCAGGCGTTCACAACAAGATGCGCATTGCCCAAGAAGAAGTGTTTGGCCCTGTGCTCGTTTTGATTCCGTTTAAGGATGAGGCGGAGGCCATCGCGATTGCCAATGACTCCCCATATGGGCTCTATGCCTATGTCCAGACCGGTGACTTGGACCGCGCACGCCGCGTTGCGCGTTTAATGCGGGCGGGCGGTGTGAGCATCAATGGTACGAGCCAAGACTATATGGCGCCATTTGGCGGCTATAAACAGTCGGGCAACGGCCGCGAATATGGCGAATTTGGTGTGCGCGATTTCCTGGAGATCAAATCGATCAGTGGGTTCCGCACGCCATGAAACTAACCGATATCGAAACCTTCGTCGTTGGTAATCCGCCACCGCATTTTGGCGGCCGCTATTTCGTGTTCGTGAAACTGACAACCGACAGCGGTGTGTCGGGGATCGGCGAGGCATATTGCGTCCCGTTCGAACCGCATCTGGTTGCCAAAATGATAGAGGATGTGTTCGCGCGCTACGTCGCGGGAAATGATCCGCACGATATCGAAAATATGTGGCGCCGGGTCTATTCCAGCGGTTTTACCCAGCACCCCGACCTCAC
>NZ_JBILOS010000082.1:0-9068 GCF_044374345.1 Sphingorhabdus sp.
GAATCAGGAGCCAAGATGGCACGCGTTACTGTTGAAGATTGCATCGACAAGGTCACCAACCGGTTTGACCTCGTATTACTCGCCGCAGAACGCGCGCGTGAAATCTCTGGTGGTGCTGAACTAACTGTCGATCGCGATCGCGATAAAAACCCTGTTGTGGCTTTGCGCGAAATCGCTGAAGAAACGATTCGTCCAGACCAGCTGAAAGAAGGCCTCGTGCAGTCGTTGCAGAAGGTTCAGGTGGATGAGGATGAAGAAGCCGATGAAGTCGGTTCGATCAGCCTTTCGGCAGAAGCACTTCGCCTCACGGCCGCGGCTCCTGCACGTGGCGCAGGCATGCAGCGCGATTACGACCGGTAATTTAGCGCACATATATTGAAGAAAGAGGCCCGGCTTGTCCGGGCCTTTTCTTTTGGCATTCCACCGCTCCGCTGATACAAAGGTCAGATGAGTGGGGAATTGGCAGCGGCAGCAGATATCATCACTGGCGCAGCAGTCGCACGCGCTGTTGAACCGGATGCGGGCGAGGGCAAAGATCTAAAAGATCTAAAAGATCTATCTGATATATGCCTGAACTGCGGCACGGCCTTGCTTGGGACACATTGCCATATATGCGGCCAAAAGGCGAAGGCGCACCGCACATTGAGTGCGTTCGGCCACGACATCTTACACAGCGTCCTGCATTTCGACGGCAAGATTTGGCGGACATTACCCATGCTGTTCTGGAAGCCCGGGGAATTAACGCGGCGCTATGTCCATGGTGAACGCGCCAAGTTTGTGTCTCCACTCGCGCTGTTTCTATTTTCGGTGTTCCTGACCTTTGCGGTATTTAACTCGATGTCGCATGGCAACGAAGCCGCTGTTGAGTTGGGCGCTGGAACCACCAAAGCAGCGGTCGCGACGCCCGAATTTGCGGCCGAACAGCGCAAATTGCGGGACGATATCGCCCGGCTGGAAAAGGAAGTGGTCGCTGCCCGTTTAGCAGGAAAGCCAACGCAAGCGTTGGAGCAAGAGCTGAAATCCGACAGGTTGGGCCTTAAGCTCATGGGAACCGCGGCGAACAGCTTCGGCAACGGAACCAATGATGCCGACGGGTACCAATTTACCGACTTGGAATTTCCGGGCGCAGCCTATCTCAACAAGGCAGCGGAAACGGCGAAGAAAAATCCGCAGCTGCTTTTTTATAAGATGCAATCTAATGCCTATAAATACAGCTGGGCACTTATTCCGATATCGGTCCCCTTTGTCTGGCTGCTGTTTTTCTGGCGCCGGCGGTTCAAGATGTTCGATCACGCAGTGTTCGTGACCTATTCATTGACCTTCATGATGCTGCTTGCCCTGATCTGCGGAGTATTGATTAGCTTTGGCCCGACAGAAACCATCGGCGGATTGTTGCTCACATTTTATCCGCCCATTCACATGTACCGGCAATTGCATCAGGCATATGAAACGTCGCGATTTGGCGCCTTTTGGCGGATGTGCTTGTTATCCGTCTTTGCCATGACCGCGCTGACGTTATTTGCCGTCCTCGTTGTCGCCATCGGTGTCAGCTGACAATATATGCATTTTAACTTTGCCGCTCTCCGGCGCGATTTAGGATCGGCCTAACAAGGAAAACGGCGTATCACGATCTCGCGCCAGGCATCCCGAACGGTTTGAATGCGCCTGCGTTCTTGGGGAATGCTCGCGAAACCCTCCAGAAATTGCTCGGCGGTCAGACGATATTTTTTGGGTGCGCAAAACAACGGCTTGCCCGCCGCATGTGCTTGTTCATTTTCTGCTTTGACGGAAGCTGCGGCTGCTTGAAACAGCCGTGCCATCGGCTTGATCTCTTTTGAAAATACCGCGCTCATGCCCTTTTTCTTAAGGGCGAGCGCCTTCACATAAAATGTTTCCGCATCCATGGCTTGGGCGGGAACGGCGCACAATAGTGCACCGCTGGCAATCAGCACGGCGAACTTCATATTTGCGACCTCAACTCTCTCGTCAACCGGACTAAAGCGTTGAGCTTATCTTGCAAAGATGAAAATCAGACGCCTTGCGGCGTTACGTCACCCACAGACGATGATTTGCGACGGCCAGCCTTTGGAATGGCCGTGCCCACAGTGGGGACGGACGATGGTTGCGCAACCTTGCCATCGTCGCGTTCGAACTTGCCGGTTTCAAGCAGCTGCTTGATTTCGTCACCGGACAAGGTTTCGAATTCCAAAAGCGCGTTGGCCAGAAGATGAAGTTGCTTGTCGTGCTTTTTCAAAAGGTCGGTCGCGCGTTTATGGCCGCCCTCCACCAGCTTACGAATTTCAGCATCTATCTTGCGTGCTGTCTCGTCGGACATCGCCGACCGCTGCGACATGCCATAGCCAAGATAACCGTCCTGCCGTTCTTCATATTGCAGCGGGCCCATTTCGTCCGACATGCCCCATTGGGTCACCATGTCGCGCGCAAGGCTCGTGGCATATTGGATGTCGCTTGAGGCACCGGAGCTGACCTTGTCATAACCGAAGATCAGTTCTTCCGCCACGCGGCCACCCATTGATACCGATAGGTTGGCGTGCATTTTGTCGCGATGATAGCTGTAATTATCACGCTCGGGCAGGCGCATGACCATCCCCAAAGCGCGACCGCGCGGAATGATGGTCGCCTTATGGATGGGGTCCGACGCCGCTTCATGGATTGAAACAATCGCATGTCCGGCTTCGTGATAGGCGGTCATTTTCTTTTCGTCTTCGGTCATGACCATGGACTTACGCTCGGTGCCCATCATCACCTTGTCTTTCGCGTCTTCAAATTCGCGCATGGCCACCAGGCGTTTACCACGGCGTGCCGCCAACAAGGCCGCTTCGTTGACGAGGTTCGCAAGGTCAGCGCCGGAGAAACCAGGCGTACCGCGGGCAATCACCCGGCCATCGACATCAGGTGCCAAAGGCACTTTCTTCATATGGACGTCGAGGATCTTCACGCGGCCATCAATGTCAGGACGCGGCACGACGACTTGCCTGTCGAAACGACCGGGACGCAGCAAGGCAGGGTCGAGCACATCCGGGCGGTTGGTGGCGGCAACGATGATGATGCCTTCATTCGCTTCAAAGCCATCCATTTCGACCAGAAGCTGGTTCAGCGTCTGTTCGCGCTCGTCATTTTGGTTGCCAAGGCCAGCGCCGCGGCTGCGGCCCACGGCATCGATTTCATCGATAAACACGATGCACGGTGCGTTCTTCTTTGCCTGTTCAAACATGTCGCGCACGCGGCTCGCGCCAACGCCGACGAACATTTCAACGAAGTCAGAACCTGAAATCGAGAAAAATGGAACGCCTGCTTCACCCGCAATGGCGCGGGCGAGCAACGTTTTACCTGTACCGGGCGAACCGACGAGCAATGCGCCCTTGGGAATTTTCCCGCCCAGACGGCTGAACTTCTGAGGGTCTTTCAAAAACTCGACGATTTCCTGAAGCTCTTCACGCGCTTCGTCAATGCCGGCAACATCTTCAAAAGTGACCTTGCCATGCTTTTCGGTCAGCAGCTTTGCCTTGGACTTGCCAAAGCCCATGGCACCGCCAGCACCGCCGCCCTTTTGCATTTGGCGCAACACGAAAAATGCGATGCCCAAGATCAGCAGGAATGGCAGTGCCTGATATATGAGGATTAACAGCAGGCTGGGTTGTTCTTCTGCCTTCGCTTCGACCACCACGCCTTTTTCAATGAGCAAAGAGGGGAGGCTAGAGTCATTGGGAAGCGGAACCGTGACGAACGATTCATCATTCTGCAGTTTGCCGGTGATACGATCGGGTGCGACGGCGACCGATTTGACTTCGCCTGCCTCAACCTTGTCGCGGAAGGACGAATAGGTGATACCGTTGGCTGGCGTGGATGAGCCGTTGAAAATGGAGGCGACGACCAGAAGCGCCACAATGATGGCCGACCAGATGGCCATATTCCGCAGCATCGGGTTGCTCTTTGGTTCCTGCTCGTCGTTCATCATAACTGCCTTGATTTCAGCCCCGCGCCAAATACGCGGAGATACTGCTGCAATGTAGGTGCGATTATGTGAATGGCAATATAGGGATTGGCAAAATTCCAGCGGACCTAAACTTAGCTCCGCCGCGGCGGTGCCATGGTAAACCGCCAATTGGTGCCGCCTTCGCATTTGACAGCACCCATGGTGGCGGTGCGCCCGTCCGAAAGTTCGGCAAGCAAGCGGTCAATGGCGTCGCCGCGCGGGCTAAGTTCGGGCTCCATCAGTTTCAGGCAATGGATCAACAGGCGGCGCTGTATCTCACGCGGGACATCGCGCGCATCGCAGATGATAGCGTCCGTTTCGCGCTGGACCCTCTCTTGCGTGAGTGTTTCGGTCATCCAATTCAGCGCCTCTGAGGCTTCTGCCAGTGCGCTGGCGGTGCGTCCGGCACGGTCGGCGCGAAAGGGGTGATGGGTGTTCGCCAGCCAATGGCGCATCGCGACCCGTTCAAAGTCGGTATTTGCGTTGCTGGGATCCTCCACTGGATTGAGTCCAGCGGCCGCGCAAATGGACATCAACTCGTCTTTCGTGAACCCCAATAAGGGGCGCAGTATGTTCCCATTTTTCGACCGGATAGCCGATAGCCCGTCAACGCCGCTGCCGCGCGCAAGCCGCATTAGTATGGTTTCAAGCTGATCATCGGCATGGTGGGCGGTGGCGATATACGCACAATCATGCTGCTCTGCCGCCTGCGCCAATAACGTGTATCTCGCATGCCGCGCGGATGATTGAATATTTCCGCTGATTTTTTCGGCAGGCGACAAAATGACATGCGGCACATGCATGTCTTTGCACATGCGCTGCACATATTGCGCCTCTTCGGCAGATTCTGGCCTTAACGCATGATCGACGGTCGCCGCGACGACGCGATCGGGCATGGTTTTGTGCAACAATATCAGCAGTGCCAGGCTGTCGGGCCCGCCGGATACCGCGCACAATATGCGCGCGCCGTCAGGGATATGCATCGCATTTACCGCGCCGTTAAAGCGGCCAAGAAGCGCTGCGTCGACGGTTACTTGCACTTCGCGCGTGTTTTACCGGCAGTGACCCGATCCGCCAAGCGACCGGTCGCAACATCTGGATAGGCTCGTGTAAGCTCACCATATGCTTCGCATGCCTCAGCGGTTTTGCCGAGGTCGGTTAACGCTGATCCTAAGAACAACAGGCTGTCGGGCGCACGTTCGCCACGCGGGTCTGCTTTGTAGTTATCGTAGAAAATTTTAACGGCGGTCGCAGGCTTTTTGTCGTCAAGCCACGCCCGTCCGAGCAAGTTGCGCAGGAAGCTTGCACGTCTATGCTTTGGATATGTTTTAAGCGTTTCTTCCAGCGTGGCTTGCGCTTCTGGGTAGAATTTCGCTTCCCACAATCTGAAGCCATAAGTGTAGCCATCTTCAAAAGCGTCGCCAGTGGCTGGCCGTTCAATGGCAGCAACTGCGGCAACGCGGGCGGCACTTGGTTTAGCCGCCGTAGCCACCGGTTTGGCTGCTGCTACAACGGGTTTTGGCTTGACGGCCACTGCTGCAGGCACAGGTGCTGCTGCAGGTAAGACGCTTGGAGCGGTTGACGCCTGCGCGGTTGCCGGCACGGCGGTTTCCTGTGGTGCGCTCGCCAGCTGCGCGCTCGCCATTTGCGCCTCCAAGATTTTCAAACGCGCTTCGAGGCCACGCATATTGTTGCCCTGCTGCTCGACCTGACCCGTCAAAGTCGCCAACTGTGCTTCCAACGCGTCGACACGCACCAACAGGTCAGACGTAGCGGAGGTGGTGGAGGAATTCTCGGGCTGGGCAGTGGTCGGTGACTGGATGTCAGGCGCGATAAATTTGCCGGCACCTGCGGGAAAGACCTGACGCTGGACAGCGCGCATTTCTTTTTCAAGCTTGCCCACGCGTCCGTCAATATTTGCATCTTGCGCAACTGCGGATGCGCTGAGTGCAAATGCTACGCCGCTCAACAAAGCAAGCCGAAAATTCATTGCTCATTCCCCTTAAACTGACAAGTTTGGACGTATCGCTGATTGGACCAACGCGATAAATAGCCATCACACCATTTCAGTGCAAAGAAAACCTGATTTTATTTGGATTTATACGGCGTTGTCGGCGCTTTACTGCGCAGAATCAGCATTATTTGCCGACAGCGGTGCGATCGGTGCAGTGGCGGCTGGCTTTACGGAGATCGGTGACGTGACCGGTTTGTCGGCTGGCGCAGCATCTGTGAGTGTTAGGCTTCTGAAAATCAAATATGCCGCCAGCGCCACCGCCGCGATTGCGGCCGACGTCCATGCGAGTGTTTTCGACGGTACGCGTGCGGGGTCCGCTGGTTCGTAGTTTTGAGCTGGTGGCTGATAGCCTTCATGACCGCTGCGCGCCAATTCCCAGCGCATCGCCTCACTGATTGCGGCGGCATCCATGTCCACAGCATTTGCATAAGATCGCGCGAAACCGAGCGTGTATGTTTGGCCCGGGAGGGCGTCAAAATTTGATTGCTCGATAGATTCAAGGTGGCGGGTCGGCACGCGGGTTTTTGCAGCGATATCGGATAGACTTAAACCCAGCCGTTCGCGGCCTGCTTTTAGCTGGCTACCTACGGATCCGTGCCCTTCGTCAACAGAAGCTAATAAGTCCACTGCAATCTCCACGCCCCATTTTTTCTACCTCTTTGTGCAGTTATGCGGACAATGGTCATCTTCCCGATAAAGTCAACGGCGATTACAGTTTTGCATCTTTGGGAAATCCTGCAATTTAGCCGGTTTCAATGCCTTGGCTTGCGGCCCATATTGCCAGCTCCTCACGCAAATTCCCCGTGGGATTATTGAGAAGCTCGTCCATCTTCTTGCGAATATCCGCATGGTTGGTCGTGCGCACCATCGCTTTTATGGGGCCCACGGCCGCTGGCGTGATCGACAGACGACGGATGCCCAGGCCAATCAACGCGAGCGCTTCGAGCGTCCGCCCACCCATTTCGCCGCATACCGCGACGTCGACTGGATAGCCGTCCGTTGTCTGCACAACGCGCCGAATGAAACGCAAAATGGCGGGGCTCAACCAATCATATCGCTCGGCCAAGCGCGGGTCTGCGCGATCCGCTGCAAACAGGAACTGGGTGAGGTCATTGGTGCCAATCGACAGAAAATCGATTTTAGGTAGCAACATATCGAGTGTTTCGGCCAGTGCCGGCACCTCAAGCATGGCCCCATAACGGATTTTCGTCGGCAGCCGTTTCTTTCGGCGACCCAAAAATTCCATCTGGCCTTCAAATATTTCCCGGGCCGCGTCAAATTCCCACGGCTCGGACACCATGGGAAACATGACGTTCAATGTGCGGCCTGCGGATGCTTCAATAAGTGCGCGGGCTTGCGCTTTCATTAGCCCTGCATGGTCCAAAGACAGGCGCAGCGCGCGCCAGCCGAGTGCGGGGTTTTCTTCCTCGCTCGTTTCGTCTTTCAAATAAGGCAGGGGCTTGTCGCCGCCGATATCGAGCGTACGAAAAATGACCGGCTTGTCGCCTGCCGCTTCAATGACATCGCGATAAAAGCGTTGCTGACGCTCACGTTGAGGCAGCGTGGCCGATATCAAAAACTGGAATTCGGTACGGAACAGGCCAACGCCCTCCGCGCCGGTGGTGGCCAAGGCGGACATATCGTCGCGCAACCCGGCGTTGATCATTAACGTCACCGGCACGCCATCATTGGTGACCGATGCCGCGTCACGCATCGCTGCATAGCGGGCCTTTTTCTTTTGCCGGTCGACCAGATCGTGCTGGAAAAGCTCTTCGGCAGCCGACGATGGCCTGACGATGACGCTTTTTTCGTCGGCGTTGAGGAGCAGCATGTCGCCATCGCGCACCTTGTGGCGGATGCCTTGAACACGGCCCAGCACGGGGATACCCATCGCGCGTGCGACAATAACGACGTGCGCGGTAAGCGAACCTTCCTCAAGCACCACGCCGCGCAGACGCCGTTTGTCATATTCGAGCAGTTCAGCCGGCCCCAAATTGCGCGCAATCAGGATCGAGTCTTTTTTCAGGCCCAGTTGCGCAGCCGTGCTCATCTGACCCGACACAATCCGCAGCAACCGGTTGGATAGATCTTCCAGATCGTGCATGCGGTCCGCCAGCAGCGCATCGTCAATCTGACGCATACGCATGCGGGTGCGTTGCTGGACGCGTTCGATGGCGGCTTCCGCCGTCAGGCCGCTATCGATGGCCTCGTTAATGCGGCGGCTCCAGCCTTCGTCATATGCGAACATTTTATAGGTCGCGATGACCTCTTCATGTTCGCCGCCTGTGCCGAAATCAATTTGGCTCGCCATGCGGTCGATTTGTTCGCGCATTTTGTCAAAGGCGGAATAAACGCGGTGGCGCTCGGCTTCGATATCCTCAGCGACGGTATGTTCAATACGGACATTGGGCTGGTGAAAAATGGCAACGCCAGCCGCCGCGCCCTTAACAAGCGGTAGGCCCGTGAGGCTAATCGTGCCGGTGTCATTCTCGCCCCGCGCGCTTGGCTCGTCGACAAGGTCTGCATTGGCGATCAGTTCTGACAGCACCATGGCCACGGTCTGAAGCGCCTCAATTTCGACCTCTTCATATTTCCGTGGTTCGACATGTTGCACGGCTAATACGCCAACCGCGCGTTCGGAACGCACAATCGGCACGCCTGCAAAGCTGTGAAAGCGTTCTTCTCCTGTTTCGGGGACATAACGAAAATTGGGGTGGGCTGCAGCCTCGTCCAAGTTCAATGTTTCGACATTTTCCGCAATCGTGCCGACAAGGCCTTCGCCCAAGCCGAGCCGGGTGACGTGGACCGCCGCTTCGTTCAATCCGCGCGTCGCAAATAATTCAAGCGCACCGTCGCGCAACAGATAGATCGAGCACACTTCGCTCGACAGCGCTTCACCAATGATATTGACCACATGGTTCAATTTGCCTTGCGCATGGTTTCGCGAGGCCATCACTTCGTGAAGACCGGTCAGTATGTTGCGGGCGGAACGGGTAGCGCTTTCCATATGCCCCATCTAGCAGAGACACAAAAGGCAAGCGATACCCCGCTTGAAAT
>NZ_JBILOS010000015.1:0-32035 GCF_044374345.1 Sphingorhabdus sp.
AAAAAGCGCTGCTATAGGCGCGCCTCTGCCCGAGCATATCGGGCTGTTCCCTGGTAGCTCAGTGGTAGAGCAGTTGACTGTTAATCAATTGGTCGGGGGTTCGAATCCCTCCCGGGGAGCCATTTTTGCCTGATATGGCAATGAATAACATATATGTTATTCGGCATCCATTGCCCTGCACCCAGTTTCAATACACTTTCGGCCGGGCCGTTTAATCTGGTGTGTTGAACGCTACATTTTCATAGGTTAGGGCTTGAACATGACATACACATTATGGGGCTCAGCCCATTCTCTCTATACGGGCAAGGCGCGATCCTATCTCATCAAGAAGGGCCTGCCTTTTCGCGAGCGGTATCCGTCCGATCCCGAGTTTGCCGGCAGGATATTGCCTGCGGTCGGCCATTTTGTTGTACCCGTGCTCGAAACGGACAATGGCGAGATTATCCAGGACAGTGGCGATATCATAGACTTTCTGGAGCAGCGCCATGCCGAACCCCTGCTCGAGCCCCAATCGCCAGTGCAGCAGTGGGTGTCGTTGATTTTTGATGCCTTTGGTTCGGAATATCTGCTGCCGCTGGCGATGCACTACCGCTGGTCCTACCGCGATGAGCAGGAGACATTTTTGCGTGCAGAATTCGGGCGCGCAATGGTCGCGGGAACTGATCGCTCCGCACGGCGCGAATCTGCAGCACGGACGATGGAATTTTTTGCCGGTTTCTTACCCAATCTTGGTGTCTTTCCAGAGGTCGTCGCTGCCATGGAAGATTCCTATCTGGCGCTAATCGATGCGCTGGATAACCATTTTCAGCATCATCCTTATTTGCTGGGCGGCAGGCCGTGCCGCGGGGACTTTGGCATGATGGCGCCGTTGTTCGCGCATCTCGGCCGCGATCCTGTTCCAGCCATGCTGATGAAGACAAAGGCACCCAACCTGTTCCGTTGGACGGAACGGATGAACGCTATGCCCATCAGCGACGGGGAATATCCGGGCTATGGTGAGGACTATTGCGGTCAGGACGCCGTTCCCGAAACCCTCATCGCTGTGCTCAAAATTGTCTTTGCCGACTGGACGCCCGGATTGAAAGCCGATGCCGACTGCTTCAATGCATGGGCGGCGCACAAGAAAGCTGGCGATGTAGTCTCGCGATCGGGAGAACCGCAAATTCATCCCAATGTCGGGAAAGTGGAATATCCTTGGCGCGGCGTGACGATGAAGCGGGGCAGCGCGCCGCATATGCTCTGGATGTTCGCCAGAGCACAAGAGCTGGCGGCGAACAGCGCAGGCGAAGCAGGCGAGCGGCTGAGCGCGCTCATTGAACATGTCGGGGGCCAAGAGGCAATGGAACTCAGTCTTGCGAAGCGGATCACGCGCGATAAAAATATGCTGGTTCTTGCCTGATACTCTTCACGGTTTAAGGCGGGGCTGTGCCAAAGTGACCGTTAGTATTCTGTAGGTCCGCTCGCTCCTAATGTTACGAAAGCCCCTGCGCCTGCCAAAGCAGCCGCAGCGCGGCGTAGCCGACCAATATCGCGGTAAAGATGCGCAGAAGCCGCGGCGACAAATAGCGCATTCCGAATATGCTTCCGATCTGCCCGCCGACCAGCACGGCAGCGAGCAACACGCCATATTCCATCGCGGGCGCGGCAAGCGACTGTGCCCCAGCCTTTATGACCTGCCCTGCCAGCCCTGCGGCCGAATTAATCAAGATATAGAGCGAAGCAAAGGCGGCGATACGCCGCGCCTCCGCCCAGCGGATCAAATGCAATATCGGCGCCATGAATATGCCGCCGCCAATCCCGGATAGACCAGCCAGAAGGCCAACACCGCCTGAAATTGCCATAAGCAATGGCTTGGGCAACGTACGCGCCGACAGCTTTTCAGGCTGAAGCAGCAGGGCAATGGCAGACGCAAATAATGCCCCGCCCAATATCGTGAGGAAAATCCATTGCTTCAGCGGCACAAGCCCGCCCAGAAACGCGAGAGGCGCGGATACCAGTAACAATGGCATGACTTGCGGCCAAGACACGAGCCCGGCGCGTATGAAGCGGATGCTACCGCCCGTCACCACGATGATATTGCATAACAAGGCGATGACCGGGATTAGCCGATAATCAACGCCCCACAGCGCCAGCAGCGCCGTATAGGTCGAACCCCCGCCAAAGCCGACCGAGGCGTACACAAAAGCGACGAGAGCGAAGAGTCCAGTCAACCAGATCATCCCCGCCCTCCCCGTTCAATGCCTTTAATAAGCGCCGTGACAGTGTTTATATTTTTGCCCGGAACCGCAAGGGCATGGGTCGTTGCGGCGCAAATCAGGGTTGCCCGCAAACGGGTCGTTTGAACCCGACGCGATCGCTGGGCGTGGAATCGTCGTCGTGACAAACCCAAGTGAACCAGCGTCGATGTCATTGCTGTCATCTTCACCGGTGAACGGATCGATATGTGTCGTCAGGAAATCCGGCAATTCAGGCAGTTGAGGCGGAACAAGCTCTTCTTCTGCGCGGAAGTCGTTGGTGGCGATTGTCTTGGTCACGCCTTCACGAATGGCACCCAACATGCGTTCAAACAGGCCAAACGCTTCCTGCTTATACTCGTTGACCGGGTTCTTCTGCGCATAAGCGCGCAAGTAAATAACCTGACGCAGGGCATCCAAAGTCGACAAATGCTCTTTCCAATGATGGTCGAGCGTTTGCAGCAAAATGCTCTTTTCCACCTGACGCCATACGGTTTGGTCAAGATCAGCGCCCTTTGCCTTAAATCTGGCGGTCGCCAGGTCGGCAATTCGGGTTTCAATGATTTCGGGCTCAAGGCCGTCTTCTTGCAACCAGCTATCGATGTCCGGAGCAAGCCCCAGAACTTGCGCACATTGCTGCTTCAGTCCATCCACATCCCATTGCTCGGGATAGGTACCTTCTGGGCAGTGATCGCCAACCAGATTGTTCACCGTGTCGTTGAGCATATCCTCAATGATATCGTCGACGGCTTCGGCGTCCATAATTTCGCTGCGCTGGTCGTAAATGACCTTGCGCTGGTCGTTCATGACGTCGTCATATTCCACCAACTGCTTACGAATATCGTAGTTCCGCGCCTCAACCTTGCGTTGTGCGGTTTCAATCGCTTTTGACAACCATTTCCCGCCGATGGCCTCGCCGTCTTCCAGGCTGGAATTCATCATGCGCGAGAATAATGTTTCGGAACCGAATATGCGCAGAAGATCATCGTCGAGCGACAAATAGAAGCGCGAGAGACCGGGGTCACCCTGACGGCCTGAACGGCCACGCAGCTGGTTATCGATACGGCGGCTTTCATGCCGTTCGGTCGCGAGAACAAACAAGCCGCCCGCTTCGACAACCTTGGCTTTTTCAGCAGCAATTTCGGCTTTCAATGCTTCAATTGCGGCATCGCGCTCGGGGCCTTCGGGTACATCACCCAATTCGTCTTCCAAACGGAATTCAAAGTTCCCGCCCAGCTGAATATCGGTGCCGCGTCCAGCCATGTTGGTAGCAATGGTTACGCTGCCAAAACGACCGGCTTGCGCCACAATACGCGCTTCGCTTTCGTGGAAACGCGCATTCAGAACGCTGTGCTTCACATTTTCCTTTTCCAGGAACTCGGATAGCAATTCGGATTTCTCAATGGAAACAGTACCAACCAAAACGGGCTGACCCCGCTCATTTGCTTCGCGAATGGTCTTGGCGATGGCCCCAAATTTGTCCTGCGTATTTTTGTAGAACTGGTCGTCTTCATCAATACGTTGCACAGGCAAGTTGGTGGGAATTTCAACGACATTCAGCTTGTAAATTTCGTGGAATTCACCCGCTTCGGTCGCCGCGGTTCCGGTCATACCCGACAATTTGGGGTACATGCGGAAATAATTCTGGAAGGTGATCGTTGCGAGCGTCTGGTTTTCTGGTTCAATGTCGACGCCTTCTTTGGCTTCGACTGCCTGATGCAGGCCATTTGACCAGCGACGTCCATCCATCATGCGACCGGTGAATTCGTCGATGATGACGACTTTGCCGTCTTTGACAATGTAATCAATGTCGCGCTTGAACATCACATTGGCTTTGAGCGCCTGATCCAGATGGTGCACAACCAAGGTGTTTTCATAATCATACAGGTTAGTGCCAGTCAGCAAACCTGCGTCCTCAAGCAAGCGTTCGGCCTTTTCGGTGCCCTCTTCGGTCAACGTGACGTTGCGGCTCTTTTCGTCTTTTTCGTAATCGCCATCGTCTAGTTGAAGGACAACCGCATGCACCTGCATATATAATTCTGATTTATCATCGGTTGGGCCCGAGATAATCAGCGGTGTCCGTGCTTCATCGACCAGAATTGAGTCCACTTCGTCGACAATCGCAAAGTTAAATGGACGCTGTACCATTTGTGCGCGTTCATATTTCATATTGTCGCGCAGATAGTCGAAACCAAGTTCATTGTTGGTCGCGTAGGTGATGTCGCATTCATAAGCGGCACGGCGTTCATGCTCGGGAATGTTCGGAACAACCACACCCGTGGTCAGCCCTAGAAAGCCGTAAATCTTGCTCATCCATTCGGCGTCACGGCGCGCAAGATAGTCGTTCACGGTTACGACGTGCACACCCTTGCCTTCGATCGCGTTCAAATAACACGCCAAAGTCTCGGTCAGTGTCTTGCCTTCACCCGTGCGCATTTCGGCAATTTCGCCGCGATGAAGCACGATACCGCCGACCATCTGCACGTCGAAATGGCGCATACCCATGACACGCTTCGACGCCTCACGTACTGTCGCAAATGCCTCAGGCAAAATATCGTCCAGCGTTTCGCCGGCGGTCAGGCGGTCACGGAAAATCTGGGTCTGCCCCTTCAACCGTTCGTCATCCATGACCGAAATTTCGTCTTCGAGCGCGTTGATCTTGTCGACGATCTTCATGATCGATTTGACGTAACGGTCATTGGACGAACCGAAAATGGCTTTGGCAATTCCGCCGAGCATAACTAATTCCTTTAAAATCATGTGGGAGACGCGCGCAAGTTGGCGCGAAATAGGGTATTAAAAGTCGCACCGCAGCGGGTGCGGACCCCCTACCCTAAAATAATATCGTGCCGATAAACGGGTGTGTCGGGCACCAATGCGACGAAGGCGATGCTGCCTTCGACGGGCATAAGATGCACGCGGGTCGTCGGCGTCACATGCACCGGCTGCTCAAACGCTTTATCGGCTTCCTGCGCAGAAGCGGTGACGTAAGCCTGAACTGCGGCCGAATCCACTGACATGAGCGATGAAGAAACGGGGCGCGCAGCCTCCGCAGCGGAAAACCCGCTCAACATCGCCAGTAAGTAAATCAATATGCGCATATATGGCCCTGTTAGGTGCTACGGCAGATATAGGGGACCAAATCCTGTTCGTCTATCCCGAAGCGACCTGTCTATTTAACATCTTGCACTTCAACTGTGGTCTTGGTCGTTACCCTGCGAGCCACAGGCTTACCATTCTCATCGGTATATGGTGCCAATTTTACCTTCAATTTGCAAATCGCATCCGGCGCAAAATTCGGTGGGCCTATCGTACTTTCCCCGCTGCAGTCTGTTATGCTGCCATCTGCAGCTACTGTGAATGATAACGATGACTTACCCGCTTTGGGCAGAAGCGATGAAGGTATGACGACCGGGATAGGAGGAGCTGAAGGCTCACCCGGGAGACGCCAATTGAGTTCGGTTTGTACACGGCCTGCAGTTGGCTGCCCTGCAAAATCAAGCGCGGGTTGAAACTTTGCGCGTTCGGATGCCCTTTTGCATGACGCGGTGTCTATATCTTCATGCGTACTGCTCTCAATAACCTTGCATCCCTCGATCGAACCAGTTGCTGAAACTGCTAATTCAATAGTCACCTTCCCCTGACGTTGTTCCGCTAAAGCCTTTTGCGGAAAATCTACTGGCAAAATTTTTGCCCATGCACTGCCTTGCATTGCCGGGCCGCGCGGAAAACTGATTAAGGGGACAAAGCTCGGAATCTGCCAACGAACGCGATTGGCATATTTGCCAATTGTTGGACTGCCGTTTGCGTCGAGGGCGGGCGCAAAACGTGCACGACGTTTAACATTTGTGCATGTTGCCACGTCGAGATCAGATGAACCGCTGCTCGAAGTAATCACGCAGTCCGTCACGCGGCCGTCGGGGCCAACGGTCACGCCAAAACCCGTCGTACCTTCCAACTGTTTCTGAAGCGCTATAGAAGGATAGTCAGCAGTGCTCACCCATGCGCCCGGGTTTCCCCTCGGCTTAGGGTCCGACTGTCTTGAGGAATTTGGGACCGTGGGGGCCATGATAACGGGCGAAGGCGGCGCAGGTTTTTCGGCGTTTGTTTCGGCCACGATTGATGCTAGCGCCAACACCGAATAAAAAAGCATGTCTTTGTTCTCCCTGATCTGACGGGAGTTTAGCAAAAGGTTTCTTAAGTGTTAGTAAAATCACCGCTCGCAAAACCGTTTCCCAACATGCCCGAAATCGCGGGTGCAACGCCCCGTGTGGCGCGTGCTGGGTATAAGGATTGGGGTCGCTGCGACTTAAGCTATATCGCGCTGGACGAAGGCACAACGGTCGCTGGCGTCACAACACAAAATATATGCTGCTCTGCCGAGGTTGACCTTTGCCGCGCGAATTTGGCGCATGGCCGCGCGCGCGCTTTGGTGGTGAATGCCGGGAACAGCAACGCCTTTACCGGACAGCGCGGCAAGGATGCAGTGGATGCAATTACCGCGCAAGTTGCAGGTCATCTGAACTGCGATTCTTCGGAAGTTTTCGTTTCATCCACGGGTGTTATCGGCGTTCCGCTACCCATCGACAAAGCGCAGTCTGGATTGCGCGCAGTTTTTGATGCCGCACCGTGCAGTTGGGAAGACGTAACGCACACGATTGGCACCACCGACACCTTCGCAAAAGGCGCGACCGCGAGCGCGGTGGTCGATGGCCGCAAAGTGCAGCTCGTGGGCATCATCAAGGGTTCAGGCATGATTGCGCCTGACATGGCCACTATGCTTGGCTATATTTTCACCGACGCCGCCGTGGACGCCGCTTTTCTGCAGCAGATGTTATCGGCTTCCAACAAAACCAGTTTCAGCTGTATCACCGTCGATAGCGACACATCGACCAGCGATACCGTGTTGGCATTTGCAACGGGCAAAGCAGGCAATGCGCCGCTTACGTCTTATGACGATGCTGGCGCGGACGCGTTTGCTGCGGCGCTAAATGACATCTGCCGTCAGCTGGCGCATCTGGTTGTCCGCGATGGCGAAGGCGCGCAGAAGTTTATCGAAATAAATGTGTCTGGCGCTGCGAACGATGACAGCGCGCGGCGGATCGGCTTGGCGATTGCCAACTCGCCCTTGGTGAAAACCGCGATTGCGGGTGAAGATGCCAATTGGGGCCGCGTCGTTATGGCCGTTGGCAAAGCGGGAGAGCCTGCCAACCGCGACAGCCTATCGATCAGTTTCGGGGCGACGCAAGTTGCGCACAATGGCCTAGCGGTCGCCGGATATGACGAAGCGCCGGTGGCGCAACATCTTAAGCAGAATGAAATTCAAATCGGCGTTGATCTTGGTATCGGGGCCGGGCGTGCAACGGTCTGGACCTGCGACCTAACCCACGGCTACATCAGCATCAACGCCGATTATCGCAGTTAAAGCGCGGCTTCCAACCAGCTTTTCAGCTGAGCCTTTGGCGCAGCGCCGACTTTCGTGTCCGCAATTTCGCCGCCTTTGAACAGGATCATCGTCGGGATGCCGCGTACGCCATATTTTGCCGGCGTATCGGGATGATCGTCAATGTTCAGTTTCACGATCTCGACCTGCCCAGCGAGCTCTTCGCTGATTTCTTCAAGGCTGGGGCCAATCATTTTGCATGGACCACACCATTCGGCCCAAAAATCGACCAACACGGGTTTGCCCGATGCCAATACTTCTGATGCGAAATCATTATCACCTACGGATTTGGTAGCCATGTTTATCTCCTTTGTTGCACCCCATGTATGCCCACTGCCAAATGCTGACAAGCGCCAAGGCAGATAGTTTTTGTTCTGCCATCAAGAGGCAGGATAATGAGGCGCCAATATCTCGTCCGAAAGCGTGATAAACCGGGGTGCGTGCGTGAACAGCAAAGCGACCTCAATCTTACAATCCGGGAAAATCGTCTGCAGCGCCGCGCGATAATGTGCCATTTGGCGCAAACGCGGAACGGGAACGCTATGTGCATCGCCGGGGACGCTTCGACCCGTTTTGAAATCGACCGCGCGCACCAATCCCGGTTCGACGAGCAGCCGGTCAATACGGCCATTGATCACTGTTTCGCCCACAACAGCCACAAGCGGAACCTCGGCGCGCGCAAGCGGACCGAATAACGGCGCACAGACCGGATCGGCGATAACCGCGCTCACTTCGGCCAACAATCGGGCCGGGTCGATATCATCGTTTCGTGCCTGCACCGCTAACCATTGCTCCGCGGTTTTGAGCGACTCGCTATCCGTGATGCGTTCAAACAAAGCGTGGATCAGCTTCCCACGGTTGGCGGCTTTGCGCATCGCTGCGTTTGCGGGTGCATCGCCATAATCGTCATCGTCAAGCCGCGATGGCACCAAAGGACGCGGTGGGCGCTGCTCGATCGGCGCAGGCGCGAATAGCCATTCGGGTCTGGCTGGCCGAGGTACGGTCGGCGATTGCTTTTCCGCAGAAGTTACCGGCGCCACCATCGACGCGCCTTCCGCGCCCACATGGCGCATCACCCTGCCCCAGCGCGGGTCGTCCTCCCAACTGCAACCGAGCGCCGCCATGCCTTTTTCAATCGCGGCGCACCAGCTTTCGGCAGGTGCCTCGCCCTTGCGGCTAATGCCCAACGACCCCGCCATAATCAGCCGCTCCTCCGCGCGCGTGATGGCCACATATAACAACCGCTTATGCTCCTGCAGTTCGCGGGTTTTCTGCATCTCGACGATGTCTTGCAAGCGGCCTGACTGCTCGCTTTTGCGAATGGGCAGCAACGGCGTGCGTTGCCCCTCATCCATCAACAGTTCAACCGACTGATCGGGCTTTTTGGTGGGATCAGACGTAATATCCGCCAAAATGACCACGGGCGCTTGCAAGCCCTTGGCACCATGGACGGTCATGACGCGGACTTCCTTGTTGCTGTTGTCACTTTCGCGTTTGATTTCAATTTCGCCGCGGTCGAACCAAGCCATGAACTTTTGCAGGCCGCCGCCATGCTGTTGTTCGAACTGAAGTGCCGAATTCAACATTTCTTCAATAGGAACCAAAACCTCGCGTCCCAAACGCGCGGTAAATTTGCGACGCGCGCCAATGGGTCCGGACAGAATTTGTTCGAGGAAATGATACACGGTCGTAAAATCAGCCGCCGCCAGCATATCGCGCAACGGCGCAAGATCATCCGCAAGTCCTGGCTTCCCGCGGATATGCTGCCACAGACTGCCTTCGCGATCACCGACATAGCCATGAGCCAGCAACTGGTCCTGCGTCCACCCGATGATGGGCGAGACCAGCAAGCACGCAAGGCTCAGGTCATCATTTGGTTGAAGCACAAATTTGATTGCGGCCAGCAGATCTTGCACCACCAACGGCTGCAAAAGTTTCAGCCGGTCGATGCCCGCGACTGCGACGTTGCGTTCGTGCAATTGCGCAACCAGCAGCGACGCCATGTCACCGCGGCTGCGCAGCAGGAACATGATGTCACCCGGCTCCAAATGACGCCCCTGGCTTTCAAGCCAAGGTTTCTCGTCGATGAGGGCTTTCGCATGATCGGCCAATCGTTCGGCCAGTGCCCGTTTTTCGTCGCTGAACCAGTCTTCTTCCTCATCCGACGCATCGCTATCGTCCGCTGCGTTGGGCTTTGCGGATATGGGCTGCAAAAGCTCAACCATGCCAAAATGCGGTTTTTCGCTGTAATGCGGGTCAATGATATCGTTGATGCCAAAATCCGCAGGACCAGACCCATCGATCACGGCGTTTACAAAATCGAGTATTGGCGCGGTCGAACGGAAGCTGCGCGATAAAGTAAGCCGTTTCAGTTCGCTTCCGGCGGCATCAATGCGTTCGGCAAAATAGCGCCCCGCTTCCTCATAGCGTTCGGGTGCGGTCCCCTGAAACCCGTATATCGCTTGTTTGAAATCACCGACGGAAAACAGCGTGCGGTTCTTTTCTGGATTGGCACCCATGCCGCTGTAAAAATCGTCGCTCAGCGCGCTGATGATATCCCATTGCGCTTTGTTGGTGTCCTGCGCCTCATCTACCAAGATATGGTCAATCTGCTTGTCGAGTTTAAACCGCACCCATTGCGCCATTTGGCCATGCTGCAAAAGTTCGGCGGTGCGCCGGATCATATCATCAAAATCAACCGCGCCGATGGCATGTTTGGCGCGGCTATATTGCGCCGCAAATTCCTTGCCGATGCACAATGCACGCGCCAGCCTGTCGGCATATTGCGCACGCGTCACTTCGCCCAATAGTTGCTCTGTCCAGTTGAACATTTCGAGCGCGTGTTCGGCATAGACCTCCGTCGTCGGGGTATGTCCGCTCGTCGAAATCTGGGGATCACCCTTGGCCGTTGACCAACAACGATGCAGATCGGTCAAGAGCGCCGCGCGTTCGGTTGGTGTTCGCGATAGCCAATCCTGAAGGACTGCCGCACGCTTGCCGCCGCGGCTATCTGCCTTGTGTTTGCCCCACAAAAGGTTGGCATCAATAATCGCCTGCAATGTCGCGCGTGGAATGCGCGCATCGGCAAAGGCGTCTTCCAGCATATCCTCAACAGGGCCATCGAAATGAACGCCTGCCAGTCGCCGTGCCCAGACCACCGCGCCGGCATCATTGGGAATCATGGTCATGAGATCGGGCGATGCCGCCGCCCTGTGCAGGAACCGCAGCGTAGCGTCCTCCCCCATATTCAGGGAAAGTTCCTGCAGGTCCGTGACCATTTTCGTGTCGCCGCGCGCTTCGGCTTCCAGCACTAGATTGACCAATGCCTCGCGCAATAATTCTTGCTGCTCGCGCCCTTCAATCGGTTTGAATCCCGGAACCAATCCGGCTTCTTCGGGGAAGCTGCCCAGCAACGACTGGCAGAAACTATGGATGGTCAGTATTTGTAAGCCGCCACCCGGCGCGTCCAACACCTTTGCAAAAAGCTGACGTGCACGTTTCCGTGCCTCCGGCCCCGCGTTGGCGCCAATGGCTTCCAGGTCGTGAAACAGCGCTCCATCTTCGCGCTGCACCCAAGACGCCAAAAGCTCATTAATTCGGTCCGCCATTTCGGACGCACCAGCCTTGGTAAAGGTGATGCACAACAAATTTTCAGGTTCGACATCGCTTTCCAACAGCAAGCGGATCACACGCGCGGTTAAAACCTGCGTTTTGCCGGTTCCTGCAGAAGCGCTAAGCCAGATGTTATCACCGGGGATGACCGCGCTGCGCTGCGCCGGAATCAGTGGTTTCAGCGTTGGGGATTCAGAGGTCATGGCTGTTCCTCCGAAATCGATTGTCGGCCGTTCCATTCCTGCAACCGCATCAATTGGTCATAGTCACCATAATGCGCAAATTCGGGATGCAGCTTTGCGGTGAAGGGCGCGTCGCCCAAAATCCATTGCGCGATAGCCTCTTCTGCTTGCGCGACGGCAAAGGCCACAAAGTCGGTGCTTGCAGGCTTCTTATCGCTCGGCCGCGTGCTCGTCGGCACAGTGACATAACCAAAGCCTTTGTCTTTGCTTCTTTTCGCAAGGCTCCAATACTCAAACTTAGTCGCGTGGCCCGCCACACCTTTGATCGCCATCTGCTCGGCCATATAGCCGATGAGGCCAAGCTGAAGCGCAAAGCCCGCATTCACTTGCTTGGTCGATGGTGGCATGCCGGTTTTGTAGTCAACGATCACCAGACTTCCGTCCGCAAGCCTGTCAATCCGGTCAACGCGGCCGTTCACGGTTATGCCCATGATGTCGACCTTGCCGGGTTGTTCGGCCACCGCGACAACGCGGCCATGGTCATGCATCTGCTTTTTGGTTTCTTCGGCCACCCAGCGCAGGCCAGCGGCAATGCGTGGTTGCCACAATGCACGTAACAACGGATCCGTTGCCTCTTGTGCCAGCAAGTCATCGACCCGCTGCACGAGCTTATCGACGGCACAATTGTCTTGTTTGAACCACTGTTCCAACAGGTCATGCACCAACGATCCGCGCCACGCGAAGCTAGGTTCGGCATCGACCTTTTCCAGCACACGCAGGCCGAGAATGCGTTTTGCGTAAAATGAATAAGGGTCGGACTTCAGCTGGTCAAAATCGGTGACAGACAGGCTCACCAATCGCTGCGGCGCCGAAGGGCGCGGCAATGGTCGGCTTTCAAAGGGCACCTTATCAGCAGGTTCATCCAGCTGCGCTGCCAGCGCAAGCGACTGTTGGTCCTGCTGCAGCACGTCCGCCGTCAGCGCCTTTATCCGCAGCAGAAAGCGCGAGGCAACGGTTGGTCCGCCACGATCACGCCGCGCGCGCGTTAACAGCACTTCGCGTCCACCCAATGCGGTCGCAAGATCATGCGCCGACAATCCGATGTTCCGGTCCAACGTCGGCAGTTTCAAATGCCGCCGGATGGCGGGCGCGAGCCAAGGGTCCGGCTGCGCTATTTGCGGCCATGTCCCCTCATTCAACCCCGAACAGATGATGAGGTCTGCCTGCTGCAATCGTGCTTCCAACAGACCGTAAATGGCCACACGCGGATGCCCGCCATATGGGGGACGCACCACAGCGCTTGAAAAGATTTCGTCAAACGTCGCCGCCAACCCTGTGGCATCGATACGGCCAAGCGTCGAAAGGTCACCGCCGCTCACTTCTTCCCACATCCGCCCAAGTTCGCGGCCACTTGCCCCGCGCCACACAGCGCCGTCAGTCAAATTCGTCGCAACGTCGCGCAGTGCATCGATGATGAAACTGAACGGTTGCCCATCGACATTTTCGAGCGGCGCAAGGATTTGAACAAAGCCCTGCCACCATTCAACCAGCTCTGGTTTCACTTTGCGGGCATTTTCCAACCGCCGCGTAATGGCACCCAGCCCGACACCGTTGGCTGTTCCCCGCAATTCGAGATCTAATAGCCGCACCTTATCGAGCCAATCGAGCCTGTCGGGACCTGCAAACACCAAAGGGTGCTTGGCAATCGCCAATGCCGACGTGCCGGAAAAGCGGCCCGAAATCGCATCAACCAACGCGAGCGCAAGCGAACCATTTGCCGTTTGCAAAAGCGGTATACCCGCGCTGTCGTCGACATATATGTCCCAACGACGCAGTTGCGCCGCAACGCGGACCGCGAGCTCCCGGTCAGGCGTGATCAGCGCGATCCGCTTTTCGGCCTGTTCCAACTCGCCGCGAATGCGCACCGCGATCGCCTTTGCTTCCAGCGCGCTGTCATCAGCCTCAAACCATTGTGTATGTGATAGCGCCTTGCGCGCAGGTGCGAGTTCTTGCCAACCGACGCTATGTTCAGGCAGGCAGAAAATTTCCGAAATGGTGTCGGCCACGCGTTCGACGCGTGCAGTTGGCAACGTATCGATTTCGCTGCGATCGATCCCCATGAGGTCGAGCAAATGTTTCAGGTGGAATTGGGGATGCACCTCAAAATTCCGGCGACGCGTTGGCACATTATCGGGTTCAGCTGCGGCAGACAGGCTGTCCCAGCGATCCTTAGCCAGTTCGAGGTCAACACCGGGAAGGATAACCTGCCCATTTGGAATGAGGGCAACACGGCGCAGCAATTTTGCGACGGCCTTGGCTGACGTCGTAATGCCAACCGCAATGATCGGCATGTCCAAACCGCTTTCAGCTAGACGGCGTTCCAACCCGGCCAAAAGCTTATTTCGGCGTTCGGCAGGGCCCATCAATTCTCGCGCAGCAAGTTCGGCGCGGTAGGCGGGCAAGATCGTCAAAAGCTGACCATAAGCACGTTGCCAATGCCCGGCGAGATCAGCCTCGATTGCGATGTCTGACAACGCATCGAAGTCGACTAAATCGACTTCAAGTTCATCAATCAGCTCGGCCAGTTTGCGCGCCAAACGCAGCGCTTCAGCGGACGATAGAAATGTGCCCTGCGGCCGATGTTCCTGCGCCAAGCGCGCCAACAGCATCAGCCGGTCAAATGATCCAATGACGGGCCAAATAACGTCTTCCGACGCAATGGGGTCGAGCAATGGCCCCAATGCCTCGTCAAGTTGCATATCGCCCACCGCCACCATGCGCGGCAAAAGCAAACCCGGTGCGGCCTGCCGGACGAACGCCTCCGTCATGGCCTTGATGGCGCGGTTATTAGGTAGCAGCAATATTGTGCTGCTAACCGTGAGCGGGTCCTGCCCCGATGTCTGCAATATCCACTGCGCAGTTACGTCGCACAAGTCGTTCCCGAGCGGAACGTTAAAAACGCGCACGCGCTGCGCCATGGTGTTATCCGACGCCATGCAGCCCCAAACGTTCTTCCGTGGCGGTTATTGCCGCGGGGTAACCTACATCAAACCACATTCCCTCGTGCACCAACCCCATGCACCGTCCCTCTGCAATGGCACGATCCCAAAAGACGTTGGTCGAAAAAACGTCAGACGGTGGGTCACCAATCAGCTTCTTCGAAAGCAGCTGAATACCTGTCCAGACATAAGGCGCAGGCGCGTCACCCACGCGACGCGACAGCCGGCCATCCGCATCCATGTTAAAGTCACCAATGCCTTGGCTGTTATAGGCCGTCGCCAATGGCACCAGCAGCATGAGAACATCCATGCATGCAGCATCCCAATGCGCCATCAGGCGCGAGATCGCATTCTCCCCGTCGTTGGTCCACCAATTGTCCGCATTCACGCAGATGAATGGATCGTCGGAAATCATCGGCAATGCCTGAACCAGCCCGCCGCCTGTATCGCGCAGCAAATCCCGTTCATCGGATATCGACACGTCAAAATCCGTCGCATGGGCAGCAAGATGCGATTCAACCTGATCGGCGCGATAATGTGCATTGACGACAATCTTGCCAACGCCGGCATCACGCAAATGATCCAATACATGATCCAGCAAGGCAACGCCGCCGACCTCAACCAATGGCTTTGGGCGATCAGCGGTCAGCGGCATCATCCGCGTCCCCTTGCCCGCCGCCATAATCATTGCGGTGTTCACATGCTTAACCATGCGTAATGTCTAATGGGCTAAGGCTGCGGACTTCAGTCGGTATCTGGGTATCGAACCATTGCTTGACGTTCGCCAGCGCCGGGTGCGCCAAATCGCGTTCCAGCAAGCCCCACATGCGTGGCAAGAAGGACAAATATTTCTCCTTACCATCGCGCTTCCAAAGCCGCGTAAATATGCCGATAATCTTGGTATTCCGCTGCGCACCCAGCAACGCATAATGCGCGTCAAAGTCCGGGCCCGGATTGGCCGCCGTCAGATAATAAGCCAGCATGTCTGCCTCAAGCTCTGGACGGACATCGCGCCGCGCGTCTTGCAACAACGATACCAGATCATATGCAGGATGCCCCACCAGCGCATCTTGAAAATCAATGATGCCTTGTTCCCCATCATCAAGCAGCATGATGTTTTCGGCATGATAATCCCGCAAGACTGTCACATCTTGGCAGGACGCCAATGGAGCAAGCGCATCAACCCACATCTGGTCAAATGCGCTCGCGTCACAGGAAAGCCCCATCGCCGGCATATACCATTCGCTGAGCAACTGCACTTCGCGCAGATAGATGGCCATGTCATAAGGTTGCGCATCCGCTGCAGGCGTGCGCGTCAATCGCACGATCGTATCAATAGCGGCGCGATAAATCTCTACCTCGTCCTCTGGATGATCATCGAGATGCTCGCGCATCCTACGGTCGCCAAAATCCTCTAGCAACACCAGTCCACGTGTCAGGTCCGTGCCGTAAATCTCTGGCGCACGAAATTGATGCCCGGTCAGATATTGGGCAATGTCGAGAAAAGGCTGCGGGTCCTCATGCGGTGGTGGCGCGTCCATCAATATAGCCTTGCCGCGGGTAGCGGAATTGACGCGGAAATAGCGCCGGAAAGACGCATCGCCCGCCACCGGGGAAATTTGCGCATCGGTCCAGCCGTGGCGCGCCAAAAATTCGTCTAGTCCAGCGGGCGGAACCATATCAGTTACGGGTGTCATCATTATCCATTTTCAAAGTCAAAATTCTGCTGCCGTCCGCTTGCGGTACGATATCGATTACATGGCTGGGGCGCACATAGCCGACGCCGAAGCGTTCCGCCCACTCCACCAGCGTTATGCGATCGCTGCGTTCCGCGATGAGCCCTAATTCGTCCAAATCGTCGATATTGTCCAAGCGATACAAATCGACATGGGCAACGGCAACCAAAACCTCTGGCGGGTCATAGCTATGCACAATGGCATAGGATGGGCTCGCTACTTCGCCTTCAAATCCAAGGCCGGCCAATATGCCAGCGCACAATACGGTCTTTCCAGCGCCCAGCGGCCCGTTGATCGCGACCCAATCTGATGGCGACAATGTTTTCGCCAGCTCGCGACCATATTCACGCATATCCAAATCACTCGCAATGATCATGGCCGCGGCAACACCATGATAACGGTCGTACCTTCGCCCGGCGCAGAATGCAGTTGCAACGTCCCACCATGCGATTCAATAATCTGACGCGCCAAAGGCAAGCCTAAACCCTGCGTGATTGAACCGTTACTATCCAACCTTTTTGAAACCGCATTGTCCGACGAGACGCGCAGCACGTCTGCCTCGTGCAGACCCGGCCCATCGTCTGATACAACGAGCTCAAGGGCATCGCCTTGCCAACGTGCAAGCATTAAAACCTGCCCACCGCTGTTGCTATACCGGATCGCATTGTCCAAAACTTGGCCGACCGCTTGCGTAATCCGTTTCGGATCAAGCGCCATCTCTCCAGCACCATTGTCCAAATCGACTTGCAAATCGACCTCAGCCGCCTGTGCCATCTCCGCTTTGCTGTCCACAATTTGCGCGACCAATGTTGGAACATCGGTTTGTTCGAGCGCAAGCGGCAACGCGCCGGCTTCAATCTGGCTATAATCCAGAACAGTGTTGATCTGGTCGGACAAACGGTCTGCAGATTGCAAAATGGCATCCACATATTCCTTCGCCTGATCGCTAAGTTCGCCAGCAATGCCTGCCTTTAGCAAGTCTGCAAATCCGCTGATGGACGTAAGTGGCGAGCGGAATTCATAACTCATATTTGCAAGGAATTTACCCTTAATCGCATCAGCCTCCTGCAATGCGCTATTCCGGTCACGCAGTGCTTGCTCGATTTTAAGGTTGTTCGACATATCCAACATCGTGAACAGCGTATTGCCGTCGGGTAGCGGTATCGTCGCAATCTGGAACATACGTCCGTCGGCGAAGACCGCTTTGCTCTTGTGCCGTTCGCGGTTTGACGACGTCGTCCGGATCAGTTCATCCAAGATGCTAATCTGCGATGGCTTTTGCAAATGCCGGGCGAGCGAGGGCAATAGTTCATCCAGCCGCGGATGTTGAAGCAGCAAGTCGTCGTTCAGTTCCCATGTTTCGGCAAATAAGCGGTTCCAGATGCTCAGCCGGCCATCCGCCGAAAACACCGCAATCGCTTCGAACAAATTGTCAAAGGTCGCAGTCCGCACGCGCAGCAATATGTCCCGCGCGCTGGCCAGTTGCGCCTGTTCGGTGCGGTCTTCAAAAATCATCAATAGGCCGCCGTCCGGGATTGGCTGCGCGTGCACCCGCAAATGCGTTCCGTCCGGCAACAGCCAGTTTTCTTCAGCGGGATCGGACGATCTAAACCAATCTTCACGTTCCTGACGCCAGGCTGGAAAGTCCCGGACCTCTGGCACCTTTCCGTTTTCGCGCATCCGGTCCAGCACGCGCGCGAATTCCGGTTTTTCAGACAACCATTGATCCCGGAAAGTGAACAGGCTTTGGAAGGGCAAATTTGCAAAGCTCAACCCATGGCGCGCGTCAAACTGGGCAACGCCGGCGGACATCATGTTCAAAAGGTCACGCTGTGCTTCCGAAAGTGCGCGCACCTCAGACCTGGCATCAATCAAATCCTGAACATCGATTGCCAGCCCTGCAACGCCCGATTGCCCCAAAGGAATATCAAACACCCGCAACTGGCGCCGTTCTCCGTTCAAGGTGGTGGAAACAACCCGCTCGCGCCGAACGTCGGCAGCGGCGGCTTCAGCGGCCCAGTCAGATGGACTTTTACCGTTTTCAGGTTCCAGTAATTCAAGACCTTCTTCAACCACGTGAAGGCTATCATTTGCGCCGACGGCATTAACATATGCATGGTTTACGAAGTGCAGGCGCATATCCGGGCGTCGATGCCACATCGGAATAGGAGCAGCTTCGATTAGGCCAGCCAGTGCCGCAAATGCAGTGCGAGCCTCTTCTGATTCTTGCGTCCTTTTCTCAAGCTCTCGCAAACTATCCGTGGAATCGAAAAACCATAACAAAGCAGCGCCATTGGGACAGACCGCAACATCGGCGATATTTCCGACAACTGTCAAACGGCGTTCGGAACCGTTAATGGCCAAAGCAAGGACAAAGGATTTTCCCGTACGCTGGGTCTCGCGCACTTTTGCATCAAGTGCTGCCGCATCATCTATGGCAAGGCCAGCGTCATCATAACCGCCCAAGTCCGAAAGCGTGGTCGCAGGCGTTGTCAGGCCAAGCAATCTCGAAAAACGCTCTGGCGCTTCAATTCGCCCATCGCTCTTCACCACGACCGGAAATGCCGGAGCGGTTTCCAGCAGCCTTCGTAACCGCGACGTCTGACCTAAAATTTTGCGCGATTCATTGCGCATGGACAGCCCAAACCAGATGGCAACTATGGCTCCTACCAACCACAGCGCCATTAAAACCCCGATCAGTGCAACTGGCAGGCCCGTGCCCGTCATCGTCATGAAGCCCTTTAACTTACCCAGAACAAGCTAATGCCCAAATGCTTGCGCCGCGCAACGAAAAAAGCCCGCCACGTTTCCGCAGCGGGCTTTTCTTAGGTCTCGAAAGACGAAGAGTTAATAACGATAATGGTCTGGCTTGAACGGGCCTTCGGTCGACACGCCGATGTAACGCGCCTGCTTTTCGGTCAGCTTCGTCAACTTAACGCCAAGCTTTTCAAGGTGCAGCGTCGCGACCTTCTCGTCGAGATGCTTTGGCAAAACATAGACCTGGTTCTTGTAGTTTGCACTGTTGGTCCAAAGCTCGATTTGCGCGAGCACCTGGTTGGTGAAGCTTGCCGACATCACAAAGCTTGGATGTCCGGTTGCACAGCCAAGGTTGACCAAGCGGCCCTTTGCAAGAACGATGATCTGCTTGCCGTCTGGGAATTCAACCAGATCCGTGCCAGGCTTAACTTCCGTCCAGTTATAGTTGGACAAAGCGGAAACCTGGATTTCGCTGTCAAAGTGACCGATGTTGCACACGATGCTCATAGGCTTCATGTTCATCATATGCTCGGCGGTAATGACGTCGGCGTTGCCCGTTGCGGTGCAGAAAATATCTGCGCGCTGTACAGCCTCTTCCATCGTGACGACTTCAAAACCTTCCATCGCGGCCTGCAATGCGCAGATCGGGTCAACTTCCGTGACCATAACGCGCGCGCCGCCATTGCGCAGCGACTGGGCCGAACCCTTGCCGACGTCGCCAAAACCAGCAACACAAGCAACCTTACCAGCCAACATGACGTCGGTGGCACGGCGGATGGCGTCCACCAGCGATTCCTTGCAGCCATAAAGGTTGTCGAACTTTGACTTGGTAACGCTGTCGTTTACGTTGATCGCAGGGAATGGCAGTTCCCCCTTCTTCGCGATTTCGTAAAGGCGATGCACGCCCGTTGTGGTTTCTTCCGAAACGCCCTTCAGATTCTTCACGGTTTCCGTCAAATAACCCGGCTTCTTGGCAACAAATGCCTTCAGCGCACGCTGGAATTCAACTTCTTCTTCATTTTCAGGCTCGCCAAAGCTTTCGCCGCGCTCAAGCTTTGCACCCCAAAGCGCAAACATCGTCGCGTCGCCGCCATCGTCGAGGATGATGTTCGCCGTGGTTTCATCACCCCAATCGAAGATGCGACCGACATAATCCCAATAATCGGCAAGGCTTTCCCCCTTAACCGCGAACACGGGAATGTTTTGCGCGGCAATTGCCGCAGCGGCGTGATCTTGTGTCGAGAAAATGTTGCATGTGGCCCAACGGACATCTGCGCCAAGGGCTGTCAGCGTCTCGATCAGAACCGCCGTCTGAATGGTCATATGCAGCGAACCAACGATCCGCGCGCCCTTCAATGGCTGCGATGCGCCAAATTCTTCGCGCAGCGCCATAAGGCCGGGCATTTCGGTTTCGGCAATGTTTATTTCTTTGCGACCGAAATCGGCCTCATTAATATCGGCAATGACATAATCGTTGAAAGCCACAGGCTTAGTCTCCGGGAGGTTTTTGACGCCCAGCCCTTAGCTGCAGCTTTCAACGAAATCAAATATAAAGATTGCTTTATATGTCATTGCAGCTGGCTATTTCGTGATTTGAGGAACGCAATTTACGACTGAAGAGGAACCGCTACTTGACTTGCCCGACCGGGTCCCGGAATATGCAACCAACCCCACATTCAAAAGGAATCCAAATATGAGCATCTCCGTTGGCGACAAAATCCCTGACGTTAAGTTGGTAAAAGGGACTGCCGAAGGCCCGCAGCCTGTTCAGTCGGCAGAATATTTCGCAGGCCGCCGCATTGCGCTATTCTCGGTCCCCGGTGCATTCACGCCAACCTGCTCTGCGCGTCACCTTCCCGGCTTTGTTGAAAAGTCCGATGAACTTGCCGCCAAGGGCATTGATGAAATCGCCTGCACCGCCGTGAACGACGCCTTCGTCCTTGGCGCGTGGAACAAGTCTGGCGGATCAGACGCGATCACCATGTTGGCAGATGGCAATGGCGATTTCGCGGCTGCACTTGGCCTCGAAATGGACGGTTCGGCATTTGGCATGGGCAAGCGCGGTCAGCGTTTCTCGCTCGTTGTCAATGACGGCGTCGTGGAGCATGTGAATGTCGAAGCCCCCGGTGACTTCAACGTTAGCTCCGCCGAATATATGCTCGGTCAGCTTTAAGTTTACGAAATCTTGCCCTTTTGGGTATTTAAAGGGAGGGGCAACCCTCCCTTTTTTTGTTGCGAAAATTGGAAATTTCGGTGATGTGTATCCATGCCTAGTGAACAAGCTCAAAACATCATTAATCAACTCGTTACCGAATATGACGCCTCGGTAAAACGCTTACAAACCGCACTTGCCCATTATTTGAAGGATAGAACTCCGCCTTCATCCGACCAACGCGCGAGTAATGATTTCTGTTACCCCGAATTGGTCATAACCTACGCCGGTAAACAGCGCGAGACGCAGTCCAACCTTGCATTTGGCAAGCTTGAAAAAGTCGGAACATTCCGGACCACATTTACCAAGCCAGATTTGTTTGCAGATTATATTGGTGAGCAACTCGATCTGCTGATGGAACAATATGAGCTGGAGATTTCGGTTGGCCGCAGCAAACAGGAAATCCCCTTTCCCTATGTACTCGACGGGTCGGCGGATTTGGAACTGGGTACGGTCAGCCCCAACGAACTTGCACGCCATTTCCCTACGACAGAGCTTGCCGACATTGGCGATGAAATCGCCGACGGACTGCTTCGGATCAAGGGTAATGCCAGCGCGCCGCTTGCTCTGTTTGACGGCCTACGCACCGATTTTTCGCTCGCGCGCCTTCGCCATTATACCGGCGCACCCGCCGAGGATGTCCAACATTACATCCTGTTTACCAACTACCACCGTTATGTGGATGAGTTTGTCAGTTGGGCATGCACGCAAGTTGGCAATGGCCGATATACAGCCTTGTCGGGCGCTGGCGGTCTGTATGTCGACAAACCTACCGACAACGCGGCGCAGCTTGTTGCGGACAGCACATGGCGACGGCACCAGATGCCTGCCTACCATCTTATCGCGCCGGACAGATCGGGGATTACCCTCGTGAATATCGGCGTTGGGCCTTCCAATGCCAAGACCATCTGCGACCATTTGGCGGTGCTACGCCCGGAGGCATGGTTGATGATTGGCCATTGCGGCGGTCTTCGTGAAACGCAGCGGATTGGCGATTATGTCCTGGCGCATGCCTATCTGCGCGACGACCATATCTTGGATGACGTGCTGCCGCCCGAAATTCCAATTCCGCCCATCGCCGAAGTGCAGCAGGCACTGGCAAGTGCGGCAGAGCATGTTTCGGGGACCAGCGGTGCCAATCTGAAACGACGCATGCGCACCGGCACTGTGGTTACGACAGACGACCGCAATTGGGAGCTGCGTTATTCGGCATCGGCCCTGCGCTTTTCACAAAGCCGTGCGATTGCGATAGACATGGAATCAGCGACCATCGCGGCCCAAGGATATCGCTTCCGTGTACCCTATGGCACATTGCTGTGCGTGTCCGACAAGCCGCTGCACGGTGAAATAAAGCTACCGGGGCAAGCCAACCGTTTCTACGAAGAAGCGATCGCCGCCCATTTGCAAATCGGCATCCAGACATGCGAACTGCTTCGGGAGGCGGGAAATAGCCTGCACAGTCGCAAACTTCGCGCCTTTAACGAACCGCCCTTTAGATAGGGTCAGGAACGAATACTGAAGCAATTGATTATCCCTAAAGCATAACCAAGGAGGTACGGCCCATGCCGAAGAAACCCGAAAACACCGGACCGCTCAACAAACTGTTAAATACATTCCGCGCATTCGCCGACGGCTTGACCGGCGGCGCGCGTTCGGTCGCGCAGTCTGCGTCGACGACGGCAAAATCCGCAGTTGATCAGGCGTCCACCGCAGCTGCGACCGCTGGATCCGTGATCAAGGAAAACCCCGGCAAGACTGCTGCTGTTGCAGGCGCAGTTATCGCCACTGCCGCCGCGGCGGTCGCTGGCAAAAAGGTGTATGACCGCAAAGTCGGCGGGACAAAGGCACCAGCGAAAAAGCCAGCTGCCAAAAAGCCCGTTGCTAAAAAAGCTGTGACAACCAAGCCTGCTCCGAAAGCGGCTGCAAAACCGGCGGCAGCAAAGGCATCTAAGCCAGCTGCAGCCGCAAAGCCTGCACCAAAAAAGGCGGCACCGGTGAAGACGCCACCGAAGACTTCAGCTTAATCAAAAACGAAATGGCCCCGCCTGTGACAGCGGGGCCTATTTGCTTACCAGCCCTTTTTCGCGCCCTTGTTCTGCGCCTTGAGCCATTTCATGAGCGGGGCGAAATATTCCAGCATGGGCTTGCCCGACATTTCGCGCGTTCCTGTGAATGCTTGCAACGCATCTGGCCAAGGCTTTGATGCGCCCATTTCCAGCATTGCATTCAATCGCGTGCCGACCTCTTTATTTCCATAGAATGAGCAGCGGTGGAGCGGGCCTTTCCAGCCCGAAATATCGCAGGCTGCCTTGTAGAATTGGAACTGCAAAATCCGCGCGAGGAAATAGCGGGTATATGGCGTGTTGCCGGGAATATGATATTTCGCACCGGCGTCAAAACGGTCCGCTGGGCGCGCCACCGGCGGGACAATGCCCTGATATTGCAAACGCAAGTCGGTCCAGCCCTTGTTGTAATTGGCTGGCGTAATGGAACCATTGAAAACACCCCAGCGCCATTTGTCGATCAGCAATCCAAATGGCAGGAACGCGACTTTATCCATGGCTTGGCGCAGCAATAGTCCATTGTCCTTGTCGGCTCCGGGAACTTTGCTGGCATCCAATAGACCGATCTGCACCAGATAATTCGGTGTGATGGACAACGCGATGGCATCGCCAATCGCTTCATGGAACCCATCATTCGCGCCGTTCAAATATAGATATGACTGCTTGTTATATGCACGCTGGTAATAATTATGCCCAAGCTCGTGATGGATGGTCACGAAGTCATCGGATTTAACCTTGATGCACATCTTGATACGCAAATCATCGACATTGTCGATATTCCATGCAGAGGCATGGCAGACAACTTCGCGGTCGGCGGGCTTGATAAACTGCGCGCGATCCCAAAATGTCTTGGGCAATGGGGCAAAGCCAAGCGATGAGAAAAAGCCTTCGCCGACCTTGACCATGTCTTTTTCCGCCTTGCCACGATTGGGGCTAAAATCATCGGCTTCGGTTTGCTTGTATCCTTTGGCAACGAGCAACGCGCCAATATCATAACCGATATCGCCAGCCCCCGGAGGCGCGACGACGTCATAAATATTGCCCCATTCCTGTGCCCACATATTGCCCAACAGATCAGCGCGAATGGGCCCCGTCTTGGATTGGACCGCATCGCCATATTTCTTGTTTAGCTGGGTGCGGACATAGGTGTGCAATTCGTCATAGAGCGGCTTTACCTCAAGCCACAATTTATCCGTCAGCTTGGCAAAGTCATCGGCTGGCATATCATAGCCTGAACGCCACATTGCGCCGACATCTGCATAGCCCAGCTCAGTCGCGCCTTGATTTGCGATTGCAACCATCCGGGCATAATCCTTGCCCATTGGCGCGCCGACATTGTCATGCCAGCTCACCCACATTTCTTTCAGTTCTTCGGGGTTGCGGCTTGCCCCCATCGCAGCCTCAATATCGGAACCGTTGATTTCCTTGCCGTTAAGCGTGCCACGGCCTTTGCCATAAGCGGACTGCAGCTTGGTGGTGATGGTAGCAAGTTCAGCCGCTGCACCCGCTGTTGTCGGCGCGGGCAGCACGATACCGCCGCGTAAGATATCGAGCTTGCGTTTGGTGTCGTACGACAGGCCAGGAAGCGCCTGATACTTCGCCGCGTCCAACGCGTACCGGACCGATTTTTCGGTGCCAATCTCGCCATAGCGTGCCGCAAGTGCATCGGTGTCGTCCGTAATATGGGTTGAGTTGATCCATGCAACGCGCCCCGCTTCAATCGAAAAATCAAACAGGTCCTTTTCCGCAGTCGCGACGAAGGCATCTGCCTCAGCCACGGTCGGCGCAGATGAAGCTTGCGCCGAATCCTGCGCAAGCACGGCGGTCGGAAGGGAAAGTGAGGCAAATGCCAGCGCGGCGATTGATACAAGATTTTTCATGAAGGGTTCCCGGAAAAACAATATGTTCCGATGGTGAAACTTTCATGTGGCGGCGTCAACCCGCCCGGCGCGTTGTTCGTCGAATGTATAACGCCATCAGCAGACCAAAAAATGTAACGAGAAATGCGATCGTTTTAACCGGCTGCGCAGTGGCTGCGACCCCAGCCAACAGGTCGCTGCCTTTCAGCATCACTATCTGAACACATTGGCATAATGTTTCGATGGCGTCAGCCGCGCCGCCAATGATAGCTGTCAAGGCGATGGTCCAACCAAGCCGCCGCAAAGCAGGCTTTGATGATTGGGAAAATAGCCGCCCGCCGCAATAGGCGCCGAACGCATAAATCGCGATGTAGACCAGGTCGATGGCCATGCCGAATCTCGCAAGATTCAAAACTCCGGCTGCTTGCCATGCGCCCTGGATAGCATCCACCCGCAAGGCCGTACCTGCGGTTTGATGGTCCCGCATGCCGAATGGTGAAATCTCGTTTGAAAATGCCGGATCCATGGCGATCATCAGGGCAAGCAGCAACAGACCACTCAACCAAAATCGCCAAAAGCGACGCTCCAATTTACTTTCAGCCATTGTGCTTCGATTCCAACAGCATGTCCGCCGCTTTGGCATCATTCAGATTCATTCGGTAAATGACATGCGGCACTGGCGGTACGCCGTTAATCGCTTCGGGCACATATTCACCATCCAAGCGTGCGCCGATTTTCTCAATGGCGCGGCGCGAGCGCACATTTGTTGCGCCAATATTGAACCGAACGCTGTCAAAAAATTGGAAAGCGTGGAAAAGCATGAGCGCCTTCATCTCGCGATTATAGGCTCCACCCCAATATGCGCGCGCAAGAAAGCTCCAGCCAATTTCAATTTCATTGCGATCAGGTGCGTAATTTCCATATCGGCTGCCACCGATGATGCTGTTCGTAGCACGGTCGATCACAGCCAATGCTCCGCGCGATGCCATCGCGCCGGCAAAATATTCACGGAACACCGGTTCTTTATACCGATCCCATGCGGGGTGGACTTCCCACAGCAACGGGTCAGACGCCACCGCATACATTGCGTCCCAGTCGTTTTCGGTCAGTGGACGCAGCAATAGTTTGTCGCCAACCAGTGTTGGTTGCAAATCGGCATGGGCAGGCACTACCATGTCGTCGTCAGCGCCGCTACAAATGCCTGACCCAGCTCGGGCTTGGTTACTGCGCTCATGTGATTGCCGGGGACGGAAAAGAGCTTTCCGTGGCGCAGGAGTGCAGCAAGATCCGCGGCAGATCCGTTGTCATCATCCTGCTCGCCACACACTATGCCCACCGGCAAGTCCCAACTGGCAATCTCGGCTTCGCTGGTGTCGACAAACGTCTCCAATACATTGCGCAACGCTAATGGATCGCCGCCTGTTGTCTTCAGAAATGCCTCGGCCATCCAAGCAGCCGTCCCTTTTTCATGACGCCCCAAATTGTCGAAGACATGACGGAAATGCGCGCCGCGATTTCCGGTTTGCGTCAACCCTTGCAGACCCATTCCCGAAATGACTGCCTTCCCGGGCTGCGCGCCGCGCGCCAACATCCGCGCGACCGTTCGTCCGCCCAATGAATATCCACCAAGGTCATAATCTGCGATCCCCAAATGCGCGAGCAATGCGAATTGGTCATCGGCCAATATGTCGGGCGGGTAATCACTTGGCGCATGCGGCTTACCGCTGAGGCCATGGGCACGCAGGTCGGGCATGATGACGCGATACCCCGCGCCCGCCAAAGCCGCCGCATGGCCGTATTTGATCCAATTGGTGTCGGCCTCGGACATGAAACCATGGATGAGGAATAAGGGACGCCCCTGCCCCGTTTCACGCCAGACGATTTCCGTGCCGTCGGATGTTTCGAAGCTGTTGGATTCAATCATATATTGTGTCGTTCTTCTGTCGTCAGCGGATGTCTCTGGTTTGGCACGCGTAGATTGATCCGGAAAGTGTTTTCCATATTTTTGCGCGCCGCACCCAAAATTATTGCACATAATAAGCATAGCTATTATATCGACGGCATGAGTGATGATTTAGGCTTCCTATTGGGTGATGCGGCGCGTTTGCTGCGGCGTTCTTTCGATGAGCGCGCCCGCGCCGTTGGCGTGACACGGCCACAATGGCGGGTGCTGGCGCTGCTAAAGCGTTTCGATGGAAGCGCGCAGGTTACGATGGCCGATATGCTTGACGTCGAACCGATCACGCTCGGAAGAATGGTGGATCGCCTTCAGGATGCGGGGCTCGTCGAACGCCGAGCGGACCCCAATGACCGCCGTACATGGCGGCTGCACTTAACGGCACAAGGCGAACAAAAAATTGAAGCTCTGCGACCAACCGCCCTTGCATTGTTTGATGATGCTTTGGCCGGCTTGGATGCAACGCAACAAACAGAATTGGAAGCAATGTTGAACGTCATTCGTGCCAACTTAACCCGTAAACCGCATGAGGTGTCGAATGGCTGAGGCTGATCCAAAAATTGATGCTGGGACAACGACCAAGACAAAGTCGGGGCGCCTTGGCCGATTGGCGTTAATGGTTTCGGTTCCTTTGGTGCTGGTTGGCGGAGCAACTGCCTATTACATTGCCAATGACCATTATGTGTCGACCGACAATGCCTATGTCCAGCAAGACAAGGTGTCGATTTCCGCTGAGGTTGGAGGGCGGATCGTTGAAGTCGCTGTCCGTGAAAATGACGTGGTGAAAGAAGGCGACCTGTTGTTCCGGATTGATCCAGAGCCGTATCGTATAGCCATTTCGCAAGCCGACGCCGCCATTGCCGCAGCGCAGGTCCGCGTTTCAGCGCTCCAGACCGAATTTCAAACCACGGGTGTCGATATCGAGAGCGCACGTGAAGATGTCGCCTATTATGAAAAAGAATATCAGCGGCAATCAGCTCTGATGCAGGCTGGCTTCACCACCCGCGCTAGGTTGCAGGCCGCAGAACATGCCTTGTCCGACGCAAGGAGCCGCGTGGCCTCAGCGCTAGCCGACGCAACCAAGGCACGCGCAGCACTCGCCACGGGATCGGCGGCGCCCGGCGTAAATCCAGCCATTAAGGCAGGCCAAGCTCAACGCGAACAGGCCCTGCTTAACCTCTCACGCACCGAAGTGCGCGCGCCTATCGCTGGGGTCGTAAGTCAGGCTGAACGTTTGCAACCTGGCCAAATGATGGTGCAGGGATTGCCCGGTGTGACGATTGTCGCGAGCAACAAAAGCTGGATTGAGGCCAATTTCAAGGAAACCGATCTTGCGCATATGCGCGTTGGCCAACCTGCCGAAATCACATTTGATGCATATCCCGACCTAAAAGTCCGCGGTAAGGTAGCAAGCATTGGCGCTGGCACGGGCTCAGAATTTTCTGTCCTTCCGGCACAAAATGCGAATGGCAATTGGGTCAAGGTAACGCAGCGCGTCCCTGTACGGATATCGATTACCGACAAGCCAAAGCGTGCAATGATTGCAGGATTGTCGGCCCATGTCCGCATCGACACCAATAAATAATCCGCTCGATCAAGCCGCTTATCCGGTCAAAAACAAGGGGCTGCTGACGCTTGCCGTCATGGGCGCGACGATTATCCAAATTCTGGATTCGACCATTGCCAACGTCGCCATCCCGCATATGCAGACAAGCCTTGGCGCGACGATGGACACCATCACCTGGGTGTTAACAAGCTACATCGTCGCCAGCGCAGTGGCCATGCCCATTACGGGTTGGCTTGCCGACAGGATCGGCTCACGCAATCTGTTTCTGGGCGCAGTTGCCGGGTTCATTCTCGCATCTATGCTGTGCGGCATTGCGACAAGCCTCACCGAGATGGTGGCTTTCCGTATTTTCCAAGGTGTGTGCGCGGCATTCATTGGCCCGCTTTCCCAAACGATCATGCTGGATATCAATAAGCCGTCGGAGGCGCCGCGGGCGATGTCCATCTGGGGCATGGGCATCATGATTGCGCCAATATTGGGCCCCATGATTGGCGGCTGGCTGACCGAGAATTACAACTGGCGCTGGGTGTTTTACATTAACCTGCCCATCGGCATTCCAACGCTGGCCCTATTGTGGTGGTTGCTGCCTTCACGCCCCATCAATCGCCGTGAACTGGACCGTTTTGGTTTTGCGATGCTCGCTATTGGCCTCGCCACCTTGCAGTTGCTGTTGGATCGCGGCCAACAGGAAGATTGGCTGCAAAGTTGGGAAATCATCATTGAGCTTTTGGTTGTCGTGGCCGCTCTCTGGATGTTTACGATGCATCAAATAACAACCAATCGTCCAATGTTTGAACGGCTTTTGGTCACCGACCGTAACTTTTTTATCTCGCTGAATATGATGCTGTTGGTTGGTATGATGATGTTCGGCATTTTCGCGTTGCTGCCGCCAATGCTGCAAAATCTCTACGGCTATTCGGTATATGATACCGGTATATTATTGGCACCCAGAGGTGTCGGCATCGTGCTCGCAATGTTCATCGCGGCAAAACTTGCCGGTAAGGTAGATCCGCGCATCGTTGTTTTTGCCGGCTTTTTAATGACCGCAGCATCGATGTGGGTCATGACACGCTGGTCCTTGAACATGGACTGGCACTTGATTGTGTACACTGGCTTGTTTCAGGGTTTTGGCATGGGCTTTGTCTTCATTCCGCTTAACGGCATCGCATTTTCGACATTGCCCATGCGTCTGCGTACAGATGGCTCCAGCCTGCTATATCTGTTCCGGAGCCTTGGCGGCAGCTTTGGTATCTCCATCATGACCACCATGTTGGCGCGCAACATGCAGACGAGCCATGAAGACCTGGCATCGCACGTCACGTCTTCGTCTATGAGCGCAATTGACCCCGCGAGCGCCGACCGCCTCGGCGGGATCGGGGAGGCTGCATTGCAAATGATGAACCTGGAAATCAACAGACAGGCGGCAATGATTGCCTATCTCGATGATTTCAAACTGATGATGATAGTACTGATCGTCATCAGCCCGCTGATCTTCTTTTTGAAGCCGGGTGCAGCCGCCCCCGGACAGCAACCCGCTATGGCCGACTGACGATAAGGCTTATCGCGCAACAAGACCCTTTTGCTGCATCCGCCATACCGCCATATCAATGCGGTCCTGTCCAAAAAACGGCTCTCCGTCGAACACCAATGTCGGGACACCCCAATGCCCCGATGCTTCGAGAGACGCTTGATTGGCCGCAATCTCGGCGTCGAGCGTTTCAGCATCGCTGAGGGCTTCAGCATCCAGTTCAGCCAAGTCCAGTCCGGCGCGCGTCGCTGCGCCAGCGAGATGATCCCCTTCATGCCAGTTTTCGGCACCGCCCCAGATCAGGCGTGATACCTCATCACAAAATGCGAGGCTCTTGCCCCTGCGTGCAGCCGCCTGCCCCAAACGCGTCAGGCGGAAGATATAGGGCTGCTCATCAGCAATCTTACGGGTGCGGACATCCTGCACAATCGGATCAGGTCGTGGCGGACCGAACGGAATGTCGTGAAACTGCGCGACGCGAAACATATCCGTAAATGTGTAGCGCAGCCAATTGGGATGACTGCGTTCGAAAAAGTCGGGCTCACGCACTGCCAACGGATAGACCGGACGCAAGTTGATGGTCAGATCATATTGTTCGGCCAGCGCGCGATAACGCCGCGTCGCCAGATAACTATAAGGGCTGCGAAACGACCAAAAAACATCGGCTTGCAGCCCCATATACTTATCCCTTTTTCAAATGCCGACGTCCAAGAAGTTCGGCGATTTGCACCGCATTCAGCGCTGCCCCCTTGCGCAAGTTATCGGAGACGCACCAGAACGCAAGACCATTCTCCACCGTCGGATCTTCGCGCACGCGGCTCACATAGGTCGCATCATCACCAGCAGCTTCAACAGGTGTGGTGTAGCCGCCATCTTCGCGCTTATCGATCAACATGATGCCAGGCGCTTCACGCAGGATGTTTTGGGCAGTCTCTGCAGACATTTCGCGCTCATATTCGATATTGACCGCTTCACTGTGGCCAACAAAGACAGGAACACGCACGCAAGTCGCGGTGAGCTTGATTTTGGTATCGAGGATTTTCTTGACCTCGACCATCATCTTCCACTCTTCCTTGGTATAGCCGTCGTCGAGGAAGCTATCGATGTGCGGAATGACGTTGAAAGCGATCTGCTTGGTGAATTTTTTCGCGTCCGCGCTGTCACCGACGAAGATGTTGCGGCTCTGCTCGAACAATTCATCCATACCCTCTTTGCCCGCGCCCGAAACGGACTGGTATGTCGAGACAACGACGCGCGTGATCTTCGCATAATCGTGCAGCGGCTTCAGCGCGACGACGAGCTGCGCTGTCGAGCAGTTCGGGTTCGCAATGATATTCTTGCGCTTATAGATGTCGATCGCGTCTGGATTGACCTCAGGCACGATCAACGGGACATCTGGGTCCATACGGAACAACGAACTGTTATCGATGACCACACAGCCTGCAGCAGCGGCAATCGGTGCATATTTCTGGGTCGCTTCGGAACCGATGGCGAAAATCGCCATATCCCATCCCGACCAGTCGAAATTCTCGATATTCTGGATTTTGAGCATCTTATCGGTATCGCCATATTCGATTTCGATGCCCTGGCTGCGCGATGACGCCAGCACAGCCACTTCATCGGCAGGGAATGCGCGCTCGGCAAGAATATTGACGACCTCGCGGCCAACATTGCCCGTCGCGCCTGCAACTACGATACGATAACCCATGTTAACTTCCTTTTTGTGTTCCCCAGCGAAGGCTGGGGTCCAGCTATCGCTGGAGGACTATACCGAAGTCTGGACCCCGGCCTGCGCCGGGGCACACACAATAAAAAAGGCCGGGCTCTTTGTGGGAGCCCGGCCTTTTGTGTTTGGTTAGAAACGCAACGCGGCTCCTGCCTTATTC
>NZ_JBILOS010000083.1:0-9035 GCF_044374345.1 Sphingorhabdus sp.
TTGCCACACTATGGTGAAATATGCCAATCTTTGAAAATGGAACGCGATAGTCATCAATTCATTGGACAATCGTCCGCATTTCTTGATGCCGTCGAGCGCGCAAGCCGCGCCGCACCGCTCAATCGGCCTGTGCTGGTTGTGGGGGAACGCGGAACCGGGAAAGAACTGATCGCTGAACGCCTGCATCGCCTGAGTTCGCGTTGGGACGGGCCTTTGGTCACGATCAACTGCGCCGCGTTGCCTGAGACATTGATTGAGGCCGAACTGTTTGGCCATGAAGCCGGCGCTTTCACCGGAGCCACCCGTGCGCGCGAGGGGCGGTTTGAAGAAGCCGACGGCGGCACGCTGTTCCTCGACGAACTGGGCACGTTGAGCATGGGCGCGCAGGAACGTTTGTTGCGCGCTGTCGAATATGGTGAGGTCACGCGTATTGGGTCCTCAAGGCCAATGCGTGTCGATGTCCGTATTGTCGCTGCCACCAATGAGCATCTGCCCAACATGGTGGATAAGGGACGCTTTCGCCCGGACTTGCTCGACCGGCTGTGCTTTGAGGTGATCACCTTGCCGCCATTGCGCGTTCGCGAAGGCGATGTTGAGGTGCTGTCTGAATATTATGGGCGTCGGATGGCGGCCGAGCTGGGTTGGGCAGGGTGGCCGGGTTTCGGCGCGCTTGCGACCCAGGCCCTCGAAAACCATTTGTGGCCGGGCAATGTGCGCGAATTGCGCAACGTGGTCGAACGTGCGGTCTATCGTTGGGCTGACCCAGAACAGCCCGTCGATTATATTCAGTTTGATCCGTTCGATAGCCCGTGGCGCGGCGGGCTAGCTGCTTCTGCCCCTGCGCAGGTACAGTCTGATAATCAGGCCGCTAATGCCGAGCCACGTGTCGCCAATGACTTAAGTCAGGCCGTCGATGTTACGGATTTTAGAGAAGCGACCGAAAAATATGAAAAGGCCGTCCTTGAGCAGGCACTTGCGAAGTGTCGGTATAATCAGCGGCAAACGGCCAAAGCGCTCAACCTGAGCTACGACCAATTGCGTCATACGCTTAAGAAGCATGACCTTTTGGGATAAAAAAAGGGGCGGCATCGGCCACCCCTTTTAACTTTACGAAGATCGTGACGATTAGCCGCCGTTAAAGCTGACCATCGTGTAGAGCATTGGGATCGAAAGCAATGTGTTCAAACGCGATGTCATCATCGCTGTCGTGGCGGCCTTTGCCTTTGTCGCATCATCGGCTTCAACGATGCCAAGCGCCTTTTTCTGATTAGGCCAGATGATGAACCAGACGTTGAATGCCATGATAACTGCAAGCCACATGCCAACACCGATCAGCTTATAAGGATCTTGCAGCGTGAATGCCTGATGGGCGTAACCGGCCTGAACGGCAATGATCAGTCCCAGCAACACGGTCAATGCTGCGGCCCAGCGGAAGAAAAACAGCGCAGATGGTGCGATATGCTTCGACACAGCTGGCTTCAGCTCTGCGGGAATTTTCGGCATGGTCGGAATTTGAACGAGGTTGAAATAATACAACAGCCCAATCCAGACGATCCCGAAGAATGTATGCAGCCAACGTGTGACAGACTGCGCGGTCAATGCGTCGCCGTGCAAACCGAACATAAGTGCCAATGACAGCACGAGACCGGCGACCAGCACCAGATGTAGATTTCCAAAAAATTTCGCCATTTTTTCCTCCTGTAGGCATTCAGGTGATTTTGCCCCTGATGGATAGCAGCCTATCTTTGTAGGCGGCGCTTGTCACATAATTTCTGCGAAATCATGGGGTAACCAATATAATGGGTGACGCCCCATTTATTTGCTTGGCGTGCGTCGCAATGCCAACGCTGGCCAGCGCTGATTTATGCTTTGGGTGGTGTCTCGGTGTCATCACTCAGTTTTAGCCCGTGGCGCATCAGCATCGGGATATTGGCAAGCGCGAACAGGAATGTGCAGGCCGTTACGCCCCACACCTTGATGGATAGCCAGGTATCGAAAGAGAACCACTCTGGGCGACGAAAAATCTCGTTCAATCCGGCAAGCGCCAAGAAGAACACGCCCCAACTTAATGACAGTTTTAACCAGCCGGTTTCGTCCAGACCTTGATAGGCATGCTCCAGAACATATTTGAGCATGGCCTTGCCTCGGACCCATCCCCCAAGCAGCAGAAGCGCAAAAAAGGCGTAAATGATCGTCGGCTTAATCTGGATGAAGCGTTCGTCATGAAACCAGATCGTCAGCGCGCCGAAAAACACACCTAAAGCTGCCGTGAGCTTCAGCATGGGCGAAATTTTGCCCAGTTTTACCTTTGAGACAATGACCGCAATCAGAATCGCGGCCATGAATGTGGCGGTGCCGACAATCGCGCCTTGTTTCGGATCGGTGTCCGAACTGCCCAATTTTGATGCCACGAAAAATAGCAGCAGCGGTCCAAAATCGAGAATGAAGTTTAAGGTGCCCGACGGCTTTTTGGCCGCGGCTGCGTCGTTCACAACGAACCCCCGCTGATCGCGCGGGCAACATCTTGCGCGTTGAAGGGGCGCAGGTCATCGATGGTCTCACCGACGCCAATGGCGTGAATAGGCAGGCCAAATTGTTTGGCCGCCGCGACCAAGATCCCGCCGCGCGCGCTGCCGTCCAATTTGGTCATCACAAGCCCAGTTACGTCAGCGACTTCTTTAAAGGTTTCGATTTGCGATAGCGCATTTTGCCCGGTCGTCGCGTCCAGAACCAACACCACATTGTGCGGCGCTGCGGGATTTAGGCGCCCAAGCACCCGGCGGATTTTCGCCAGCTCATCCATCAACTCGCGTTTGTTCTGAAGCCGTCCAGCGGTGTCGACGATCAGCACGTCGATGCCTTCTGCTGTTGCTTTTTTGACCGCGTCAAACACGACACCAGCGGCATCGCCACCTTCGGGTCCAGTCACAATGGGTACGCCAATGCGTTCGGCCCAAACTTTCAACTGGCCAATGGCTGCGGCACGGAACGTATCGCCTGCGGCCAGCATGACGCCATAATCCTGTTCAAGGAAAAGGTGGGCCAGCTTTGCAATCGTTGTGGTCTTGCCCGATCCGTTTACGCCAATCACCAATATGACCTGTGGGCGCGGGAATGCATCGATTTCGAGCGGGGATGCGACGGGTGCCAACACGGCGGCCACTTCGTCCTCGACAATCTGGCGAATGCCCTCTGCATCAATGCCCTTGTCAAAACGTCCAGCAGCAATCTTGTCGCGAATTTGCGCTGCCATGGCTGGGCCAAGGTCTGAAGCAATCAACGCATCTTCGATTTCATCAAGGTCGCGTGCTTCCAGCTTCGCCTTGGTGACAAGCCCCGCGATATTGTCCGTCAGCTTTCCTGATGTTTTCTTCAGGCCGCCAAACAGTCGGTCTTTCCACCCAGCATTCTCGCTCATTCTTCAACCTCTGCCTGCAATATTCCGTCTGTTGACCGCAACACCCGCGCGGCGACAATGCTGCCTTCGGTCATGACTTTATCCAGCTGCAAATACGCGAAATTCTCCGCGTGGCCACCCCTGCCGCCATTTTCGACCGCGACATTCTGGATGGTACCAATGAGCCCCTCCAGCCAACGGGATTTTTCCGCGGCTACGGCTTCGCGTAACGCCTTGGCACGCGCCTTTATAACCGGATGGGGCAGTTGCGGCATGCGCGCGGCTGGAGTGCCTTTTTTGGGTGAATATGGGAATATATGGCCATGCACGATGCTGCATTGTTCAACCAGATCCATGCTGTTGGCAAACATCGCATCGTCTTCGGTCGGGAAGCCTGCAATAATATCCGCGCCAATGGCGATTTCGGGTCGCTTTGCTCTAAGCCGCGCAACCAGATCGATGGCGAGTTCGCGGCTATGGCGGCGTTTCATCCGCTTCAGGATCATATTGTCGCCAGCTTGCAGCGACAGATGAACATGCGGCATCACGCGGGCCTCTTCCGTGAGCAAATCGAACAGCCGGTCGTCAATTTCGACACCATCAATCGACGACAGCCTGAGGCGTGCAAGATCGGGAACGAGTTTCAATATCCGTTCGACCAGTGACCCTAAATTGGGGCTGCCCGGAAGATCATGGCCATAGCTGGTCACGTCAACACCCGTCAGCACCACCTCTTTAAACCCCGTGTCGACGAGCTTTTGGATATGTTCAATGACGCTGCCAGCAGGGACGGAGCGGCTGTTGCCGCGGCCATAGGGTATGATGCAAAATGTGCAGCGGTGATCACAGCCATTTTGTACTTCGACAAAAGCGCGGGTTTTGCCCGAATAGGCGGTGACGAGATGCGGCGCGGTTTGCGCTATGGTCATGATGTCCGAGACAATGACTGGCCTGTCGGAACGATCCATCAAATCGCGTAACAAGGGCGCGTCTTGTTTCTCATGATTGCCAAAGACGCCCGCAACCTCTGGCATGGCCCGAAATGTTTCGGGCTCCACTTGCGCAGCGCAGCCAGTGACCCACACGGACGCGTCCGGGCGACGCCGATGCGCCTGCCGGATGGCTTGGCGTGTTTGTCGCACAGACTCATTGGTCACCGCGCAGCTATTGATGATGACAATGTCATCGCGGCCCGCGAGTTGTTCAGCGAGGGCATTGCTCTCCGCCAAATTTAGGCGGCAACCCATGCTGATGACTTCAGGCTTTTTGACGGGTGCGTTCATCCAAACGCATCCCAGTCGGCCTGACCTTTGAACACATAAGTGGCGCTGCCGGTCATGATAACGGGTTGTCCGGGGCTCCAGTCGATGGTCAGGGTTCCGCCCGATTGGTGGACTGTAACCGGAGATGTCGCCTTGCCCTGACGGATGGCCGCAACGGCGGTGGCGCAGGCCCCGGTTCCGCAAGCGCCCGTCAAGCCGGCGCCGCGTTCCCAAACATTTAGGTGGATTTCGTTCCCAGCAATCGACGCGACATTTACGTTCACACGCTCTGGGAACACGGAGTCGTTTTCTATTGTCGGGCCAAGCTGGCGCAAATCTATGGCATCAACGTCATCGACAAAAAATACGGCATGGGGGTTGCCCATATTGATGGCCATTGGCGCGGCGAGATTGTCCCAAGCCAGTGGCATGGCATCAGTATTCATCGGGAAAGCAAGCGGTATCTCCTGCCATCCGAAAGTCGCGTCGCCCATCGACACTTCGACGTCATTGCCTGACAACTTGCCTGAAATGATGCCGCCCAAGGTTTCGATGTTGAGGTCTTGGTTCAACAATGCAACGACGCAGCGTGACGCATTGCCGCATGCCTCAACCTCGCTACCATCAGGATTGAATATCCGCATGCGGACATCGGCGATTTCTGAAGGCAGCAAAAGGATAAGCTGGTCACAGCCAATCCCGAACTTGCGATCCGCGATCTTTTGCGCGCGGGCAGGGGACATTTCAATGGATTGGACGCGTGCGTCGATAATGACAAAGTCATTGCCGAGCCCATGCATCTTGTGAAATTCACCCATCGTCATGGCGGCGATTTAGGGGTAGCGGGGCATCAAGTCTACCGTTGATGGCGAATATGGCCAACCTATTGTTCATGGAGCCGCCGTGATTGGGCACAGGTCACAGCCGCTCCAACCAACGGAAAAACTTGATTTGCGACGCCAAGGAGGGTAGGGGCGCGTCCAAGGCAAGGATATTGCCTTTCAAATTTTGTTGGAAATCCGTTGTTTCCAAGCTGGTCGGCGAAGATTCGCTCACCGGCTTTTTGTTCGTTTATGCCTCAAACGGGGCATGTTGGTAAGGAATGTCGATGTTTGACAAGCTGAGCGACCGGTTAGGAGGGGTGTTTGATCGCCTGCGCGGTCGCGGTGCGTTAAACGAAGCTGACGTGCGTGAAGCGATGCGCGAAGTGCGTGTGGCTTTGCTTGAAGCCGACGTTGCGTTGCCCGTCGTTCGTGACTTCGTTGAGAAGGTCACCGAGCAAGCCGTCGGCGCGCAGGTTCTGAAATCGGTAACGCCCGGCCAACAAGTCGTCAAAATCGTCAATGATGCCCTTGTCGAAATGCTCGGCGCGGAACAAAGCGACCTTGATCTTGCTGTAGCGCCGCCTGCGATCATCATGATGGTCGGTCTGCAGGGCTCAGGTAAAACCACAACGACGGCCAAGATTGCGAAGATGCTGAAGGCCAAGCAGGGCAAGAAAGTCCTGATGGCTTCGCTGGACGTCAATCGTCCTGCCGCACAAGAGCAGTTGGCAACGCTTGGCACACAGACCGAAATTGCGACGCTTCCGATTATGCAGGGGCAGCAGCCCGTCGACATTGCCAAGCGTGCGATGCAGGCTGCAAAGTTGCAGGGCTTTGATGTTTTGATCCTCGACACCGCTGGCCGCTTGCATGTGGACCAGCAGTTGATGGACGAAATGCAGGCGGTGGCAAAGGTCTCCGTTCCGCAGGAAATCCTGCTCGTCGTCGACTCGCTCACGGGTCAAGACGCCGTAAATGTCGCCAAAAGCTTCGGTGAGCGCGTTAATGTAACCGGTATCGTGCTGACCCGTATGGACGGTGATGCACGCGGCGGTGCTGCGCTGTCGATGCGCGCCATTACGGGCAAGCCCATCAAATTTGCAGGCGTCGGTGAAAAGCTGGATGCCATCGAAGCGTTTAACCCAAGCCGTGTTGCCGGACGCATATTGGGCATGGGCGACGTTGTCGGCCTTGTCGAGCGCGCGACTGAAATGGTCGAAAAAGAGGACGCGGATAAGCTCGCGGCCAAAATGGCCAAGGGCCAGTTCGACATGGAAGACCTGCGCATGCAGTTTCGCCAAATGTCCAAAATGGGCGGCCTCGGCGCGCTTGCGGGTATGATCCCGGGCATGAAAAAGGCCAAGCAGGCGATGGACGCCGGCGGTATGAACGACAAATTGCTCGTACATATGGACGCCATCATTGGTTCCATGACGCCAAAAGAGCGCGCGAAGCCTGAATTGTTGAACGCCAAACGTAAGATCCGGATTGCCAAGGGTTCGGGCATGACCGTGCAGGACGTCAACAAGCTCATTAAAATGCACCAGGAAATGGCGAGCGCCATGAAGCGCATTCGCAAGATGGGCGGCCTAAAGGGCCTCGCCGCCATGTTCGGCGGCGGCAAGGGTGGCATGGGCGGCGGCGACTTGGGTGGCGCGATGGAGGGAATGCACGGGCTTCCCCCCGGCGCTTTGCCACCCGGTTTCGGCGGTCTGCCCGGAATGGGCGGCGGTGGCGGAATGCCGCCAGACCTCGCAAGACTTCTTAGTAAAAAGAAATAAGTATCACATTTAGTTTAAGAATATTTCAGAAAGGTGAGTTAGTTTTATGGCATTATCCATGCGTTTGTCACGGGGCGGTTCGAAAAAGCGTCCTTATTATAAAATCGTCGTAGCCGACGCCCGCGCACCACGCGACGGTAAGTTCATTGAGCGTATCGGCAGCTACAACCCACAGCTTCCGAAGGACAGCGCAGAGCGTATGATCCTCGACACCGAGCGTGCGAAGCATTGGCTTGCCGCTGGTGCGCAGCCTTCGGACCGCGTTGCACGCTTCCTTGACGCCGCCGGCGTCAAAGAGCGTAAGGTTAAGAACAACCCGAACAAGGGTGAACCAGGCCAGAAGGCCAAGGATCGCGCTGAAGACAAGGCAACCAAGCTTGCAGAAGCTGAAGAAGCGGCAGCAGCAGCTGCAGCCGCTCCAGCACCTGAGCCAGAGCCAGAGCCAGAAGTTGTTGAAGAAGTAGCCGCTGAAGAAGCCGCACCTGCGGTTGAAGAAGCGCCTGCCGCTGAAGAAGCTGCGCCTGCTGAAGCTGCAGCTGAAGAAGCACCTGCGGCTGAAGAAGCTGCACCTGCAGCTGAAGAAGCTACCGAAGAAAAGGCTGAGGGCTAAGCCTTGGCTGACTCAACCGTCACGCTTGCCGCCGTTTCTGGCGCGCACGGCGTGACGGGTGAAGTTCGTCTCAAGCTGTTTGCAGAAAATATAGACAGCTTGAAACGCTACAAAAGTTTTAATGATGGTGCGTTGACGGTTAAGTCCCTCCGCCCAACAAAAGACGGCGCGATTGCGCGCTTTGCCGAAATAAATGACCGCAACGCAGCGGAAAAACTGCGCAGCACATTGTTGACCGTGCCGCGCGATGCCTTGCCTGAACTGGGTGAGGGCGAATATTATTATAGCGACCTTCTCGGGCTTCCTTGCGTTTCAACCGATGGCACTGACCTTGGCAGTTGCATTGCTGTTGAAAATTTTGGCGCCAGTGACGTTCTGGAAATCCAGATGCCCTCTGTTGATGGCAAGCCGGGCAAAAAGTTCATGGTTCCAATGACAGCCGAGGCTGTACCTGAATGGGGCGCGCAAGCGGGCGGACGCATCGTCATCGATGCCGACTTCGTCATATGACGTTCGCCGCCCAGATCCTGACGCTTTATCCCGAAATGTTCCCCGGTCCTCTGGGGATATCATTGGCTGGCCGCGCGCTTGAAGAGGGCAAATGGTCATGTGCGCCCATCCATATCCGTGACTTTGCGACCGACAAGCATCGGACCGTTGACGACACGCCCGCTGGCGGCGGGGCAGGGATGGTGCTGCGCGCGGACATACTCGCCGCAGCGGTCGATCATGCGTCTGTTCAGCAGCCCAATGTGCCCGTTTTGGCGATGACGCCGCGTGGTAAGACGATTACCCAAAGCCGCATACGGGAGCTTGCTGCAGGCCCCGGCGTTACCTTGCTTTGCGGCCGCTTTGAGGGCTTTGACGAGCGCATTTTTGATGCCCGACCCCATATTGAACAGGTTTCGATGGGCGATATCGTGCTTTCGGGCGGCGAAATTGGCGCTTTAATGCTGTTAGATGCTTGCATTCGGCTGCTTCCCGGCGTAATGGGCGCGACTTCCAGCGGTGATGAGGAGTCCTTTGAACAAGGATTGCTTGAATATCCGCACTATACCCGACCCAATGATTGGGAAGGGCGAATGATCCCTGAAGTGTTGCGATCGGGGGATCATGCGAAAATAGCCACCTGGCGGAAACAAAGGGCGGAGGAAGATACTC
>NZ_JBILOS010000016.1:0-31878 GCF_044374345.1 Sphingorhabdus sp.
AATATAGCGCCCAACCTTCGACATAGGCCGTGTTGCCGCCAAAACGCATGAACGCGGGAAGCTTTTCATTTTCCTGTGCGATGCTGATCTGGAAATGGTGCCCAGGTGCGCCTTCATGCAAATAAAGCGTGGTCATGCCAGGCGTGGTGCGGCTTGGCAGGTCATAAGCGTTGAAATAAAATGTGCCGGGACGCGATCCATCTGGGGTACCTGATTGATAGCTGCCGCCTGCTTCATATTTCTCGCGGAATTCTTCATAGGGCTTAATTTCAAGCGGTGCCTTGGGCAGATATTTGAACTGCGTCGAAATTGTTGCGTCGACCTTTTTGCCGATGTCGTAATAACCCTGCGTCAGCGCATCACGGCTCGACATTTTGAATTTCGGATCCGAACGCAGATGCTCGAAAAATTCGGGCAAGGTGCCTTTGAAGCGAACTTCATTCTTGATGGCTTCCATACCCGATGTAATCCGGGCGACTTCCGACAATCCCAGATTGTGGATGTCGTCGGCCTTCAATGGCAGGGTCGTCGTTTGTTCGATCAGATATTGATACAGGCCTTCGCCGCCCTTCATGGCAGACAATCCGACCTGTTCGCGTGCCAATGGCAAATAGCTGTCGCGCAGGAAGTCACGCAGACGGGCATTGGCTGGGTATAGACCGTTTACGATGATATCGCGATATTCCGCGGTCAAGCGTGCTTTGTCCGCATCGCTGAAATCCGCAGGAAATTTTAGTACCGGCCCATAATAAGGCGACTCTTCGGTCTTTTGCGCCAATTGTGTGTTGAGCTGGTCGATGACATTGCGGATCGTCATCTTCGTTTCGAATACGCCCGACGCCATGCCTTGGCGGAAACGGCCAATTGATGCGTCCATCAGGACGATGAATTCCTTGTGACGCTTCAGGTTGTTTTCGTAATCCTGAACCGTCTTGAACGGCGCTGCACCCTGTCCGCTGGCGAAGGTCGGATAAAAAGTGTGAAAGCCGAAAAAGTGATTGAGTGGACGCACGACCGTCAGGTCCATAATTTCTTTGGACAGGCCCTTCAGCGCATCGATCTGGCTTTGTTTGTAAACGTCGTACGCAATTTTGTTGGTGTCATTCAACTTTGCGCGGTCGATTGTTTTTAAGGCGTCCAGATTGGCCTGCGCTGCGCTGCGTTCATTGTCGAAATAGGCGTCGGAGATGTAGTCACCAAAGCGGTCCGCATAGCGCATATCGCCGCGGAACATCGCGTTGAGCGGGTTGCGCTTCAGACTGGCTTCGTCGTCCGCAGCGAACAAAGCAGCAAGCCGCTGGCTTTCCGTCGCGCTGGCCTCGGCTGTCACCGTTTGCGCGTGCGCTGCGCCAAATGGCGCCAATAGTGCGGCACTGACGAGAAGAAGAATGCGTGGGCTATATTTCATATGGGACTCTCCAAAAATGTGTTGGACGCATCAATAATATGTTGTGTGGAAGTGGCAGCGGATGTCTGACCTCTGCGGCTCCGACACAAGATACATTCGACAGACGACGGATAATCTGTGGCAGACGATATACAATATTTGCAATCTCTTGCCGTGTCGTTTCCGCAATTAGGACGGCTTTTGCGTGTTGAGTTCAAGCCAGTTATTCTGCCGGTACCATTTTGTAATCACATGCTTCACGCCGCGGGTAACAGGCGTTCCGGTATGCAGCGTTTTATAATTCAACGATCCGTCCAGATTCATATTATTCCAGATGAGCATCATGCCCGCTTGCGGTCGCACGCCAAGGCCAAGATGTGGGAACTCGGTCGTGCCGCCTTCTTCTGGTTCATTGAGGAATATCATCGCAGTCCAGCTGCGCTGGCCGCCGGCCGGACCTTCCTGAAGCCAATAGCTTTGGCTGGGGTGAAAAAAGTCGTGGTGCGCCTTGAACTCTTGACCGACTTGATAACGCTGCCCCTGCATTGTCTCGGCATAGCTGTTGTCGATGCCCAGCACATCGCTCATCCGTGCCTCGATTTTGGCGATGAACGCGTCCCAGCGGTTCAGGTGACAGCTGTAGCTTGTCCGGAAGCCTGCTTGCTCGGTCCCTTTGTACAATGTCGACGGCACGGCCTCGGCATCAATTTTGGCGATCAGCGTTTTGCAGTCCGCCGCACCCAAAAAGCCCTGATACACATATAATTGCGCATCAGGGTGTTCGACCGGCTGGACAAGCGGATTGGCATTTAGCCGCTTTGTGACGTGCGAACCAATCCGCGACAGCTTTGCCGGATCGTTATTGGAGTCGAACTCTTTGGGTGGCGTATCAGTCTGCATATTGTCACCGAATCACGGAATGATACGTCCTCTTACCATGACCCACTCCGCCTTTTCCAGCGTGCGGATATTGGTCAGCGGATTTTCATTTACGGCGACCATGTCGGCGGAATATCCCACGGCGATCCGGCCGATTTCATTTTCCAGCCCGAGAGTTTTGGCTGCAACGGTTGTTGCGCTGGCCAGTGCTTCGGTTGGGGTCATGCCCGCGTTCACCAGCAAAGCAAACTCACTGGCATTGCTGCCATGTTCAAAGACGCCAGCATCGGTTCCAAAGGCGACAGTAACGCCCATTGCCTTTGCTAGCTTAACCTGACGCCCTGCAAATTCGAGCGCTTGCTTGGCCTTGACCTCAACGGTCGGCGTGTAAATCCCTTTACCAAGGCGGGCGCGCACGCCCTCCAGTGCCATCAACGTTGGGACCAATGCCGTGCCCTTGGCCTTCATCACCTTCAAAGCGGCTTCATCTGCAAATGTGCCATGTTCAATGGAATCAATGCCGGCTGCCGCCGCTGCCTCAATGCCCCGGGCGCCATGGGCGTGCGCCATGACCTTCAGGCCAAGTGAGCGCGCGGTGTTGGCAATGGAGACCATTTCTTCATTGGTGAAATGCGCTTCCAGCCCTTTGCCCTGTTGCGACAATACGCCGCCGGTCGCGGTAATCTTGATAACATCGGCGCCAGCCTTTGACGATTTGCGGACTTTTTCGGCGCATTCAACGGGGCCAGTGCAGGTGAAGCCCGAATCCAGTGCGGTCAAAACGTCACTGCGGAAGCCAGTGACATCGCCATGCCCGCCGACGATCGACAATGCTGGACCAGCAGCGATAATGCGCGGGCCAACAATGCGCCCTTCCGCGGTACCACGGCGCAGGACAAAAGCAGTATTTTGCGCAGAACCGGCTTCGCGTACCGTTGTGAAACCTGCCTTGACGGTCAATGCCGCGTTTTTCACGCCCATGACGACGCCCCATTCGTCAGGATTGACGGCTTCGTCGCGGAAATCATCGCCGGGGTCGCCGGTCAAATGGACGTGAAGGTCGATGAGGCCGGGAACCAATGTTTTGGTCGAAAGGTCGACCACCCGATCCGCCTGAAACGGATTATTTGTGCCTTTGGCGATACTTTTAATGCGTCCGTCTTCGACCAAGATAACTGCTGGGCCGGTTGGGCCGGTTGCCGCGTCGGGCACCAGATTGCCGACGATGATGGCTTGCGTCGCTGCCAATGAAGGGGCTGAAACACATAAAGCTGCGCCAGCGAGTAATATCTTACGGAACATCAAAAAACCTCTCTTATGTTTATGCACGGTTTCATTAAGCTATCTTGTGAAACGGTATGTCCATGACCGGGAACTGTTCCCAACCGGCGAAATCGAAATGCCACCATTCGTTGGAAAGGCCAACGAAACCCTCGGCTTCCAAATAGCCTTGTAAGCGGGCGCGGTTGGCCAAGGCTGCCGGGGTGGCATCCATATAGTCGCGATGGGCTTTTTCGGAAAAATCATCGAACTCGGTCGGCATCTCGACCAGCTGTCCGGTGCGCAGGTCATGCAAAGTCAAATCGACGGCACAGCCACGATTATGTTTGGACCCGCGTTTGGGGTTCGCCACATATTCTTTCTTGGGGCCAACCGGCGTTGCGTCCCATAATTTTTTGGTTATCCGCCATGGCCGATACGCGTCGTAAATTGTCAGGCCAAAGCCATCCGCCTGGGCTGCTGTGCTGGCGCGGGCGACCGCTTGGGCGGCAGGGGCGGCCAAAAAGGCACGCGCTTCGTCGTACAGCACGCGCCCAGTGAAATTGTTGGCGGTCGCATAACGCATATCGAGCTTAATCGCAGGGTCGAGTGTGACCAACTCGATCAGGCGCTTGGGATCGTCCGCTTTAATCCGTGCAGCGGCATTGGCGGGGATGAACGACACATCGCGGTCGGGACCAACCGGAACACAGCTGACCAGCGGCAGTGCCGCTAGCCCAAAAGCCACCTCCCGGCGGGAGAGGATCATTTTGCGTCTTTCGCCAGCCACTCTTCAAGCCATTTGATCGTATAATTTCCATTTTGGAAATCGGGCTCTTCCAACAAACGTTGATGCAGCGGAATGGTCGTCTTCATGCCTTCGATCACAAATTCGCCAAGCGCACGGCGAAGCCGCATCAGGCAGCCCTCGCGCGTCTGGCCATACACGATCAGCTTGGCAATCATGCTGTCATAATATGGGGGAACTTTATAGCCATGATACAGGCCACTATCGACGCGGACATACAGGCCGCCGGGTGGGTGATACCATGACACCGTTCCGGGTGACGGCATGAAGGTTTGCGGGTCTTCGGCGTTAATCCGGCATTCGACGGCATGGCCTGTGAAGGTCACATCTTCTTGCTTGAACGAAAGCGGCTTGCCTTCGGCGACGCGGATTTGTTCGCGGACGAGGTCGATGCCGGTAATCATTTCGGTGACCGGATGTTCGACCTGAAGCCGGGTGTTCATTTCGATGAAATAGAACTCACCATTTTCCCACAGAAACTCGATGGTACCCGCGCCGCGATAGCCCATGTCGGCCATAGCCTTGGCACAGATATTGCCCATGCGATCACGTTCGGCGGTCGCCAGAATCGGCGACGGCGCTTCTTCGAGAACTTTTTGGTGCCGGCGTTGTAGCGAACAATCGCGTTCGCCCAAATGGACGGCGTTGCCGTTGCCATCGCCAAAAATCTGGAATTCAATGTGGCGCGGGTTGCCGAGATATTTTTCGAGGTAGACCGTCGCATCGCCAAAGGCGGCCTTTGCTTCGGACCCTGCTTGCTGCATTTGGGTCTCAAGCTCTTCTTCGCTGTTGACGACCTTCATGCCGCGGCCACCGCCACCCGACGCCGCCTTGATGATTACCGGATATCCGATTTCGCGGGCAATTGCTTTGGCTTCGGCGACATCTTCAATTGCGCCGTCAGAGCCGGGTACAAGCGGCAAACCCAATGCGCCTGCCGAACGCTTGGCCTCAACCTTGTCGCCCATCGTGCGGATATGTTCGGGCTTGGGGCCAATCCATTTGATGTTATGGCTCTCAACGATTTCCGCAAACTGTGCGTTTTCCGACAGAAAGCCATAGCCGGGGTGGATCGCGTCAGCATGGCTGATTTCCGCGGCTGAAATAATCGCCGGAATATTCAAATAGCTGTCGGTTGCAGATGGCGGTCCGATGCAAATCGCTTCGTCGGCGAGGCGCACGTGCATGGCGTCGGCATCTGCCGTCGAATGCACGGCAACGGTCTTGATCCCCATTTCATGCGCCGCACGGTGAATGCGCAGCGCGATCTCGCCGCGGTTGGCGATAAGGATTTTTTCGATTGCCATGGGTTAAGCAATCACCAGCAGTGGCTGGTCAAATTCGACAGGCTGCCCGCTTTCGACGTAAATCGCGGTAACCGTTCCTGCATTTGGCGCGATGATTGGGTTCATGACCTTCATCGCCTCAATGATCAGGACGGTGTCACCGGCCTTCACTTGCTGACCAACGCTGATGAACGGCGCGGCATCGGGCTCAGGTGTTAGATAAGCGGTGCCCACCATCGGTGATTTCAAGGCGTTGGCTGCAGTCGCTGGCGCGCTTGCGGCTTCTTGGGCCGCAGCCACAGCGGGGGCCGCAACCGCAACGGGCGCTGCCGCCATAGGCGCTGCAACCGCAGTCATGGTGCGCGAGACACGAATTTTGCGCTCGCCGTCCTCAACCTCAATTTCGCTGAGACCGGTGTCGTTCAACATGGCCGCGAGTTCGCGGACAAGGTCCGTATCGACCTGCATGCTGCCACTATTTCCTGTTTTCGCCGCCATTTAAAACTCCTTGGCCCCTAAACTTGCAATGATGCGCCTAATGTCAAACTTGCAACGCCGCGTCTAGCGCCAGTTCGTACGACTTTGCGCCATGACCTGCAAACACCGCCTTTGCGCCCATGCTAACATAGCTTAAATGCCTGAATGCTTCGCGTTTGTGCGGATCGGACAAATGCACCTCAAAAACCGGAACATTGATGGCCTTTATGGCATCGAGTATCGCCACGGATGTGTGGGTGTATCCTGCTGCGTTCAACAACACCGCCTTGGCGCCCACGGCTTGAGCCTCTTGCAGCCAATCGACCAGATGCCCTTCATGATTTGACTGGCGAAAGTCGATAGACGCGCCGGCTGCCCGTGCGCGGTCATCCAGATGTCCGGCAATGTCATCAAGCGTATCTGTGCCGTAAATTTCCGGCTCTCTGGTACCGAGTAAATTGAGATTTGGTCCATTCAGAACAAAGATTATCGGCTTATCCGCCAAAGGACGTCCCCTGATATTGTCAAAGCAGCGGTTGCGAACCGCATCATTCCCGCACTATATGCGCGTCGATAAAAATAGCGAGATGAAATGACCTCTTCCCTTACCACCGATTCTATCTCCCTCACGCTGAATGGCGATCCGCGGCCATTTCGGGCCGGGGCGACCGTTGCCGACCTTGTCCGCGATATTGGGCTGGATCCGGCCAAGGTCGCGGTCGAGCGCAATCTTGAAATCGTGCCGCGTTCGACATTGGAAGACGTAAGCTTGTCCGATGGAGATGTTTTGGAAATCGTCCATTTCGTAGGCGGCGGACAAGACGATAGCTGGTCCGTTGCTGGCCGCCATTTCTCATCGCGGCTGATCGTCGGTACCGGCAAATATAAAGACTTCGAACAAAACGCTGCCGCGCTTGTGGCATCGGGCGCCGAAATCATCACCGTTGCCGTGCGCCGCGTAAACGTCTCGGACCCCAAAGCGCCGATGTTGACGGATTATATTGATCCGAAGAAATATACTTATCTGCCGAACACCGCAGGCTGCTTTACCGCCGACGACGCGATACGCACGCTGCGTTTGGCGCGTGAGGCAGGCGGTTGGGATTTGGTAAAGCTTGAGGTGCTCGGCGAAGCGAAGACGCTTTACCCCGATATGCGCGAAACATTGAAGGCCACCGAAATATTGGCGAAGGAGGGATTCTTGCCAATGGTCTATTGTGTCGATGATCCCATCGCCGCCAAGCAGCTTGAGGATGCCGGCGCAGTCGCGGTGATGCCATTGGGCGCGCCGATTGGTTCGGGGCTTGGCATTCAAAACCGTGTGACGATCCGTTTGATTGTCGAGGGCGCGAAAGTTCCCGTGCTGGTCGACGCTGGCGTCGGGACGGCGTCTGACGCAGCAGTGGCGATGGAATTGGGCTGCGATGGTGTGTTGATGAACACAGCTATCGCGGAAGCCAAAGACCCCGTCGCTATGGCGACAGCGATGAAGCTGGCCGTCCAATCAGGACGCATGGCCTATCTGGCCGGTCGCATGGGACGGCGCATGTATGCTGATCCGTCCAGCCCGCTTGCCGGTCTGATCTAAACAATCCCGGTCGCCATCTCTGGCTGGCTCCGGCAAACAAAGCCGGAGTTTGCTATTTCCCGGCGAGCCGTTTGACCTCTGCCAGATATTTGCGCCCGATGCGCATCGACAGGTCTTCACCCAACAACGCGTGCCACACGCCGCCGCCTTCGTGGCGCAGCCCGGTAATCAGGTCCCGGCGCACAATATGGCTGCGGTGGATGCGTTGGAATTGTTCGGGGTCCAGCCGTTGTTCAAGCGTCGAGATTGTCTGGTGCAACAAATAACTCCGCCCGCCAGTATGCAGCCGCATATAATCGCGCTCGGCCTCAATCCGTTCAATATCCATTGCGGCAATGCGGATGAGTTCGGCGCGATGGGATACCCAAAATTCATGCGCATAACGGCTGTCGGATTTCGATGTGGTTGTGGCAGGGCTGGTCTCTGCCTCTTGTGTGCCCGCCGCACGCGCAATGGCGCGGCCCAGCCGCTCGCTCGATACGGGTTTTAAAACATAATCGACGACATCAAGGTCGAAGGCTTCGACCGCAAAATTATCGTAGGCCGTAATCAAAATGATGGCCGGCTTTTTGTGCATCAGGCCCAATGCACGCGCGGCGTTGATGCCGTCCATTTTGGGCATGCCGATGTCGAGGAAAATCAGGTCCGGCGTGAGCTGTTGTGCAATGCGCAGCGCCTCTACGCCATCATTCGCTGTTCCGACGACCTCGATGGCGGGATGATCCGCGCAAAGGGTTTCCAGCCGTTCAATGGCCAAAGGTTCATCGTCAACGATCAAGGTGCGCAGGCGCTTCATGCCGCGATCCTGTGGCTCAAAGGCAAAGTGAGTATCGCGATGAACCCGCCGCTTTTGACTGACTGTGTATCGAGCCGTGCCGCAGACTTATATCGCGCCTCCAGCCTGTCGCGCACATTGGCAAGGCCAATGCCATTTCCGCCGACATGTGCGGCGTCAACAGCCTCTCCATCATCAATGACACTTAGCACCAAATTGTCATCGCGGCGATCCGCGCTGATCGTAATGGAGACCGGCCGTGTTGCCCGCGACACGCCATATTTTATGGCATTTTCAACAAGCGGCTGGAGAATGAGGGCAGGCACATGCTGGTTCATCAGCTCAGGCGGAATGTTGATGCTGACGCGCAGTCGCTTGGGATAACGCACGCTTTCGATTTCTAGATACAGACGTTGCAGTTCCACTTCCTCCTCAAGCGTGACATCCTCCAACGGATCGGAAGATAGACTCGTCCGGTAAAAATTGGACAAGTTCTGGATCATGGCTTCGGCCTCTTTGGGCTTACCGGTGATGACCAGGCTTGAGAGCGAATTCAGCGTGTTGAAAAGGAAGTGGGGATTGACCTGATAGCGCAGCGATCGCAGTTCGGCATCTTGTGCGGCTTGCGCAAATCTGGATGTTTTGCGTTCGGCTTCGCGCACCTCGCGCGCATAGCCGATGGCGACATATAGCGAGCTCCACGCGATCAGGAAAAAATAATGGGTGACGGAAATGTCGGCGATTTCTTGCCAGAACGACAGCCCCAATTGGGCCTTCAGATCTTCAAAACTGCGCCCAACGCTGGGGTCTTTGAAAAGGCTGATCGGATCATACAGGTTGAAGATATAGAAATTTGCGGACGCAAGGGCGATGGCACAGGGAATTGCGCCCAGAAACGCGACGCTGACGCGGAAACCCAGCGATCGCCTGTCCGCCATCCGCAGACCGCAATATAAAATCCAGGTGACCAATACGCCCACCAGCGCAACGATGAGACGCCGTTCAAACAGCACTGCCTGCGCTGGAAAATCGAGCAATGCCGCGCGCAGCGACAGGATGAGCGCGTAAAAAGCCCAAAACCCGATGATCGTGAGCAAAGCCATTTGATGGCCAATCAGTGCTTTTCGCGACGTGAAATTCTCCATAGCCTTTCATACCGGATTTTCCTCCGGTTGCACCACGCCTACCGTTTCTCGTCGAACGCTTCGTCGATTTCGTCGAATGTTTTGCCGCTGGCTACTTAATCCGGTTTGCGCTGATAACGGAAATACCAGACTTCATGCCCTAAACGGCGGGCTTTGGCTTCATAACGCGTTTCGGGCCAACCGCCCGGCCGGCTTTGGAAGTCTGCTGCGGCTTCGCACAGCCAGTTATATTGGTGCCGGTGGCGCTGCATGACCATGAGGGCGTGGCGCAAATATACGGGGTGATCCGTGCCGAACCGGAATTCCCCGCCGGGTTTCAATTTTGCGTGGATGAGATCAAGCGGACCATCGTTCATCATCCGGCGCTTTACATGCCGCGCTTTGGGCCAAGGGTCGGGATGCAACAGATAGACGAAGGAAAGCGACTTGTCGGGCACGCGGCGCAATATTTCTAGCGCATCGCCCATATGCAAACGCACATTGCGCAGCGCGCCTTCACGCACATGCGACAGCGCTTGCGCGACCCCGTTCATGAAAGGTTCGCAGCCTATAAATCCGTGGTCGGGTAAGAGGTCCGCGCGATAAGCCAGATGCTCACCGCCGCCAAAGCCGATTTCAAAGTGCATGGCGCGATCGTCGCCAAACAATTGCATGCTGCCCAGCTCGCCCGTTTCAGGCACCGATATTTGCGGCAAAAGATTGTCGACCAGATCAGCCTGTTCGACACGCAGTTTTTTGCCCTTTGAACGGCCATATAGGCGGTTCAGTGTCGTGGGGTCTCCGGGCTTGTTCGCAGTCATAGCGGTGGCGGCTAAACTTTCAGCCGCCACGCTGCAAGTGTAATCAGGCGAGAGCCGCCTTCAAATCTTCGACAAGGTCGGTGCGTTCCCACGGGAAGAAATCACCTTCGGGCTTGCGTCCGAAATGTCCATAAGCCGCAGTCTTGCGATAGATTGGCTTGTTGAGGCCAAGATGCGTGCGAATGCCGCGCGGGGTAAGTCCGCCCAGCTTTTCGATATTCATGATCGCCGCTTCAATCTTGTCGTCACCAACCGTGCCGGTTTCATGCGTATCGACATACAGCGAAAGCGGCTTTGAAACGCCAATCGCGTAAGCCAGCTGGATGGTGCAGCGGGTCGCAAGACCAGCGGCCACGATATTCTTCGCCAGATAGCGCGTGATGTATGCCGCAGAGCGGTCAACCTTTGTTGGGTCCTTGCCGCTGAATGCGCCGCCGCCATGGGGCGCTGCGCCGCCATAGGTGTCGACAATGATCTTGCGGCCGGTCAGGCCAGCGTCACCGTCAGGGCCGCCGATTTCAAAGCTGCCGGTCGGGTTGATGTGATAGACCGTGTCGCGCAGCAATACCGGCGGAATAACCTCGGCCACAACCTTGCGCACATAAGCGTGCAGTTCCGCTTCCTTATCACCTTTGTCATAACCCGCAGCATGCTGCGTCGATACGACAACGGCGGTTGCGGCGACGGGCAAGCTGCCTTCGTAGCGCAGGGTAACCTGGCTCTTTGTGTCTGGTTCAAGGAACGGGGCTGCGCCGGAATGGCGGTCCGCGGCCATGCGCTCCAAAATCTTATGGCTGTAATAGAGCGTTGCCGGCATCAGATCGGGCGTTTCGTCGGTCGCATAACCAAACATGATGCCCTGATCGCCAGCGCCTTCATCTTTGTTGTCCGATGCATCAACGCCTTGTGCGATTTGGACGGATTGGCCGTGCAGATTATTTTCAAAGCGGAATGTTTCCCAATGGAAACCATCCTGCTCGTAACCGATTTCTTTCACGGTGCGGCGAACGGTGGCTTCGATTTCTTGCTGCGCACCGGGTGCCCATGCGCCATCTTCATAGACGCCTTTGCAGCGGATTTCACCGGCAAGCACGACCAGCTGAGTCGTGGTCAGGGTTTCGCACGCGATGCGGGCTTCGGGGTCTTTGGAAAGAAATAGGTCGACGATTGCGTCGGAGATTTGGTCCGAAACCTTGTCTGGGTGCCCTTCGGACACGGATTCGGACGTGAAAAGGTAATTTGTGCGCATGGTTGTTCCAGTCTGTTGGCTGTGTCTGCGTATAAAGAATTCTTTATGTCGTTCCTCGCCCTTAGCGAGAACGTACGCGGCGGGCAAGCGGTAACAGCGCACAAGCGATGAGCAGCCCTGCAAAGCCGAGCGGCAATATATTGCCGAAGCGTGCGAACAATGTCGGCGCCTTTGCCTGCGGCACAACTGCGTCGATCCGGCCGGATGTTCCAAGCGGCAGGCTTTTGATGATCCGGCCATTCGCATCGATGACGGCGCTGATGCCGGTTGGTGTGGCGCGTACGACGGGTAAGCCTTCTTCAATGGCGCGAAGACGCGCCTGTGCCAAATGCTGTGGCGGGCCGATGGTGCCGAACCACGCGTCGTTGGATGGATTGAAGATGAAGTCTGGCCGGTTCGTGCGGTCGGTCACTTGGCCCGAGAATATCATTTCATAGCAAATCTGGATGCCGATTTTAACCGGCTTGCCGTTCAGATTGACTGTCATCGTCTGAGGTCCAGGACCGGGCCAGAAATCGAGGTCGCCGGGTACCAATCGCGCCAAGCCCAAAGGCCGCAGCAACCACGGCAGCGGTAGATATTCGCCATAAGGGACAAGATGCGCCTTGTCATAATGGCCCAAGATATTGCCGTTCGCATCCATCGCCGAAACGCTGTTGCGCGCCGCGATCAATTGGCCCTTTTCAATCACCAGCCGGTTTGCGCCCGTGACCAAAACATCGCCGTCACCCATCAGCGTTGTCAGCCGCGCCCGCGCGCCGAACGCGCTTTCGCCTGGCTGGCCCTGATAATAACGATAGGGATAACCCTCTTCCAAATAATCGGGAATTGCGGCCTCTGGCCATAAAATCAGGCGCGCGCCTTGATTGGGCATCGGGCGGCTGTTCATCGCTAGCTTGGCAAAGTTGATCGCGTCATAGCCCGGCGCATATTTGTCGGCTTGGCTAATGTTGGGTTGCGCGATGGTGAGTGCGACAGACGTCCTATCAGGTGCGCTTTGATCGTTGGAGCTTTGCCCAGTGATAACGACTGCTGCGAGCGCAAATAATATTAAACCGCCAAGAAAATATCCGGTCCAACCGCCATCGCCGCGTTCAACGCCAGATGCTGGCGTCCACAAAGTTACGATCTTTAGGATCATCCCAACAACAAGAAGGATGAACCCCGAAAGGCCATAGGTTCCAAGGGCGGTCGCAGGTTGCGAAAGAAATGGAACCGACAGGGTAACCACGCTGAGCGGGTTCCAGACATAGCCAGTGAACACCCAGCTGCGCAGCCATTCGGTGATGATCCACAAGCCCGCAAAGGCCAGGATGAGGTGGAGGGTGGCTGTGGGCCTTGGCTTCTCGTCATCTCGTTCTTCGTCGGAATCCCGAAGGGCTTTGGTCGTGCGGTGCTTGATCCAATGGGCTCCAGCCGCGGCCAGTGCGGGATACACCGCCAAATATAGCGCCAGCCCGAACACCGCAATGTACCCGAGCCAGATCGGCATTGCCGCCTGAAAGGTGAAGGCGACCGCAATCCATTGATTGCCAAAGGTGAAATGCCCAACCCCGAAAAGCCAGCCGAGCATGAACGCGCCTTTGGTGCTCGGCGCTTGGCTTATCAGCTGGATGAGCAAGGCAAAGCACACAAATGTCAGTGGCCAAAGCCCCCATGGTTCAAAACCATAAGCCGACGCTGCACCCGCCACGAGCGCCGTCCAACGGGGAAACTTTCCGAGCAAAGCCGATAATTTCTGCATGGCGCGCTTTTGCCCACCATATATGACAATTGCAATCGCACAAAAACGTCGTTGCTTGCGGTTCAGGCTTTCAATGCTAATTCATCGCCATGATTATTTTTGTGTATGCGCTCGCGCTTTCGGCGCCATCCGCCCTGACTGCAACGCATCAGTCGGATATCGCCTGTGTTGCGACCCTTGCGACCTTGGCGGAGCGACAGCGGCTTGGCACCGCGCCGTCCGATATGCCCAATGTCGGGCAATCGGGAAAACGGTGGGCCGGTATCGTCGGCGGCCGCATCACCGAACAAAGCGGCCAACCGCGTGCGTTGGTGGCGGTTGCCATGGCCGAGGCGGCGAAAGCCGAATTTCAGCGCCCAAGCGATCCGGCAACAATCCACAAATGCGCGATGCAAATGTCGCAGGAACTCGCTACGGCCGATATTTCCGATCAACCCCTTCCAAAACCGGTGACATCAAAATGAGCTTACGCCCCTTCCACTTGGCCTTTCCCGTCCGTGACTTATCCGAAGCGCGGCGCTTTTACGGCGACATCTTGGGGTGCCCCGAAGGGCGCGCGTCCGATCATTGGGTCGACTTCGACTTTTTTGGACATCAGATCGTCGCGCATCTCGATGCCAATGCGCGATCCGTGTCGACGCATAATCCGGTGGATGGCCATGACGTTCCCGTGCCGCATTTTGGTGTCGTGCTGACGATGGAGCAATGGGAATTGTTGGCCGCACGTGTCACCGCAGCTGGCATCCGCTTTGGCATTGAACCCCATGTCCGCTTTAAGGGCGAAATTGGCGAACAGGCGACGATGTTCTTCTGCGACCCGAGCGGCAATGCACTGGAATTCAAGGCATTCGCCGACGACGCAAATCTGTTCGCGCGTTAACGGACCTTATTCGTCATTTTCCGGCGCCCCTGATTCACGCGCCTCGCTGTTTTCACTTTCAAACGTCATCGACGGTTCACCAGTGATGGCCGGAATGTCTTCGATTTCCGGTTCGGCAACGGGCATTTCGGCGCTTGTGTCGGGCACATTTTCGAACGGCTGCCGCTTTGGTGCTTCCGTAGCGGCATCATCATTGGTCTCAACCGGCGCTGCTGCCGTGCTCTGGTCCGCATCGAGATAAGAGCGCGTGGCCATGGCGGCCATGACGATGATGGTGACGACCGCGATGAAGGTGACGATTCTGCGTGAGCTTCTGTCCATGTCTGCTTCCCAATATTTTAAATAACCCGTGTGTGGCGGTGCTAACGTGCTTCAATCGTTGTGACGTTGGAGCAGGCATCCGTTTTGCGCGCGCCATTGCCAGCCAGCATCGTGAACGCAAAAAATCCGCCGACGACCAACACCAGAAACGCGGCGGTGACCCACGCCAGATATTTGTCGATGAAGGCCTTAATCGGGCGTCCGAATTTCCAGAACAAAAATCCGACCAGCATGAACTGGAATGCCCGGCTCAACACGCTGGCCCAGATGAAGGTGAACAGATCCATTTTGATGAACCCTGCGGTCAAGGTCAGCAGCTTGAACGGAATGGGGGTCGCGCCCTTGATCAAAATAATCTCCGCGCCAAATTCGCGCAGATAACAAGCGGCGGCAGGAAAGCTGTCCCACAGCCCAACCGCCTTTAGCAGCGCCGTGCCGATGGTTTCATACGCAAAATAGCCAATGGCATAGCCAAAAATCCCGCCCATGACCGAGGCCAAAGTACAAATCGCCCCATAGCGCAACGCCTTGTCCGGGCGCGCGAGGCACATCAAGCCGAGCAGCGGGTGCGGTGGTATCGGGAAGAAGGAGCTTTCGATGAAGGAAAACAGGAACAGCCAGCGTTCGGCATGGGCGTGCCCAGCCTTTTCCATCATCCAATCATAGAGGCGTTTCAACATTGCCTGCGGGGTTAAGCCGCGAACGGCCGCAAGTGCAAGCCTTTAACCCGCCGGCATATTCCGTGCGATGTCCGCATGGGTTGCCCGCGATGACCATGATCAGCATGATCAACACTTGCTTTCTGTCGCGCGAATGCACAGCGGGTGGGAATGGAATTGGAAAACTTCAATACAGACGCGTTCTTGCGCGAACATTGGCAGAAAAAGCCGCTGCTTATCCGCAATCCGTGGCGCAATTGGCAAAACCCGCTTGAGCCCGATGAGCTTGCCGGTCTCGCCTGCGAAGAAGAAGTGGAGTCGCGCCTGATTTGTCAGACCACCAAGGGCTGGGAAATGGAGCAGGGGCCGCAGCATGAGGATCGCTTGGGTGGCCTTGGTGAATCGCATTGGACGTTGCTGGTGCAGGCGGTCGATCACCATGTGCCGATGGTGGCGGACCTCATCGCGCCGTTCCGGTTCATCCCCAACTGGCGGATTGACGATGTCATGGTCAGCCTCGCCGCGGACCAAGGCGGGGTTGGCCCGCATTTCGACCAATATGATGTTTTCCTGATTCAGGGCCACGGTCGCCGCCGTTGGCAGATTGGGCCGCATTGCGACGGCGACAGCCCGCTGGTGCCGCACGAGGACCTCAAACTGCTCGCAGAATTTGAAGCGACCGAAGAATGGGTGCTTGAACCCGGCGACATCCTGTATGTCCCGCCGGGCATCGCGCATAATGGCGTTGCGGTGGGTGCGGACTGCATGACCTATTCGGTTGGTTTTCGTGCGCCGTCGCGCGCCGACCTGCTGGGGCATTTTGTCGATGATATGCTTGAGCAGATTCCCGACGATGATTTGTACCGCGATCCGGATTTGTCCGCTCAGGCGAACCCCGGCGAGATTATGCCCGACGCCTTGTCGCGCTTGCACCGGATGACGCTGGATTCGCTTTCCGACCCGCGCGCCTTTGCGCGGTGGTTCGGCATGTTCAACAGCACGCCCAAATATGCCGAAATGGACTGGCAACCGGAAACCCCCGTTGCAGCCGATGATGTCCGACAATCTATTGCCGGTCACGCCCTGCTGTCGCGCAATCCGGCAAGCCGGTTGGCATTTGTGGGTGATGGCGCGGATGCCGTGATGTTCTTTGCCGATGGCGCATGCTTTGACTGCGGCGCGGAGACAGCGGATTTGGCGCGGCAGCTGTGTGCGCAAGATGCCTTGGTCGTCGACACCGCACTTGCGTCAGTGGACGCGGCAATCGACCTGCTGACGCAGCTGTGCAACATGGGGTGCATCGCGTTCGAAGGCGAAGATTGATTTGCGCACGCGGCTGAGCATTTGCCGAAGAAAGGCGGGCTATGCGGCGGAGGCGGAGGCCATTGCCGCCATGACGGCGGCGACAATGACGCTGCGCCATTACCGATGCGACCGATGTGGCCAATATCATCTGACGAGCCGGACCAAGGGCAAGCGCGTGCCGCGCCCGGCGGACTAAGCCGCTGCGTCAGACCTCACGCCAGCTGCCGGGGGCAAGATCGTCCAGCGTCCAATCGCCAACGCCATGGCGCACCAGCCGCAATGTCGGGTGGCCGACCGCGGCGGTCATGCGGCGCACTTGCCGGTTGCGGCCTTCGCGGATGATAAGTACTATCCAGCTGTCGGGCACCGTCTGGCGGACGCGGATGGGCGGATCGCGCAGCCAAAGCTGCGGGTCGGAAATGCGCTCTGCCTCGGCCGGCAAGGTCACCCCGTCCTTCAACTGCACACCGCGCCGCAATTGGCCGAGCGCATCATCGGAAACCGTGCCCTCAACCTGAACGCGGTAGATTTTGGGCAGCTTGTACCGCGGATCGGAAATGCGCGCCTGCAACCGGCCGTCGTCGGTCAGGATCATCAGCCCTTCGCTGTCCATATCCAACCGACCAGCGGGATAGACCCCGGGTACGTCGATAAAGTCGGACAAGGTCGGGCGCGGCGAACCGGCGGTGCCCTTGTCGGTAAATTGCGGCAAGACGCCATAAGGCTTGTTGAACAGAATGACGCGCGACATCCCCAACCCATAGCGAAGCCGCCAGAAAAGGGGAAATCATCTTGTCAGCGCGTAAGATTATAACCAAATAGGTAAAAACATATTGACATCGTAACGTTATTTGGTTAGTGTTGGGTATAGTCGAAAATTGCGATTCGCGGCGAGTAGCAGCTTTGCAGTGCCAACGGCGTTGTGGCTACTAGTGCGCAGACATTGCCCTTGCTGGTATTGCTGGCAAGCGTGCACGAAATCAAAGGGGGAGGCCTAGGTCTTAGGTTTCGTTTTTGGACTAGACTCTTTGGCCGGTTTGTGAGGAATATGCGGCGTGTTGGGCATCCTGCGCAACACGCCGTTTTCTTGTTCTCGTGTGGTTTACATCATGCCCGAAGAATTTACCGTTACCGTTTCCTCATCTCTCGACACCACATATTTGAGGCATGGCCTACACACTATGGTGATCCCGATTGAACCTGACCTGTTAGCCTATATTGGTCAGATTATCATGCACTGGGGCCATTTTGAATGTACCATGGACACCCTGATTAGAGAAATTCATGTGGGTCTGAAAAAAACGCCTCCAGACAATTGGGATAGCAAGTCGTTCTCCCAAAGAAAAAAGCTATTCCGAGACATCACCCAAGCATATTGCGCTCGAGTTGGGTGGGAAGATGAGATTGGCGAATTTGCAAAAATTTGTGCCGACGCTGCGGATTTACATTGGAGGCGGAATATCATTGCTCATGGTATCTACCAGCCCGTCGCAGAAACAAAAAAGTACCCGCAGCATTGGGTAGCTGTTGGCACCCGCAAAAAAGAACCAGTGAACTTAAGGGTGGACGAAACTACTCTAAAAAAGTTATTTTACGACCTAGGGCACCTAAACGGTCACCTTATGGCTTTGTTGGCCAGAAAAGGTGCAAGTTTCAGCCACCTAACTTTGACATTGCCAGATGCGCAGCTTTTACAAGATTCTCCGTCAGGTGATCTTCAGTTTCTTCCCATCCGCAATGGGTCATCCTGACCAGCCATCACCAGTTCAAAAGTAATTCCAATAACCGCCCTTTCACACGCAGGTTTCCCGTTAGGTTCAGGCTGCTTTATCATCTACTCAGCTATCTGAAAATAACCAAATAGGTAAAAATATATTGACATCGTAACGTTATTTGGTTAGTGTTGGGCATAGTCGAAAATTGCGATTCGTGGCGCTGCGGCGTTTTTGCGAAAATATCACGGGCTGAAGAGCGATCTTCGGCCCTTTTTCTTTGGGATTAGGAGGTTGGCGATGACGAAAGATAAAATCAGCGTGCCCGACACCCGTTTGAATGCGCGTACCCGGCGTCTTTTCCTCAACCATTTGGCGGAAACCGCAAATGTGGCGGCGTCGGCGAGAGCGGCGGGTGTTGCCAGCAGCGCCGTTTATGCCGAACGGCGGCGGTCGGCTGGCTTTCGCGATGATTGGGCGCGGGCGCTTGGTGAGGGCTATGCGCGGCTGGAGACGGATTTGTTGGCCGAAGCCTTGTTGGCGGCCAATGGCAAAACGGCGGAGGCCACGTTGAAAGCGCGGGCGCAAAAGCATCGGCTGGCGATTGCGTTATTGAGCGCACATCGCGCCGCGGTGAAGGGCGCGCCGGCTGCGGCAACGCCTGCGCCTGCCTCGACGGATTTGCCGACGTTAAAGGCGCAATTGATTTTGAAGTTAACCCAGATGCGCGAACGTGCGGAGCGGGCGAATGACGCAGCTTAATGCCCAGGCGCTGATGGCCATGCCCTATGAACAGATGGTTGCCTGCGTCAAAAGCTGGAACCGCCACAAAATGGAGGAATCGCGCAGTTGGCGTTTCTGGCGACGTAATGACCAGTTTGAGCCGGAGGGTGACTGGCGCACATGGCTGGTGATGGCGGGGCGCGGCATCGCAAAAACACGGCCAGTATTCGTATGAAATGTGCATAATGGCGACATTTTAGCAACAGTATCCGGACATAGCGACTTGCTTCGATGGAACAGAATCGATAGAATTATATTCTACAATTTCCGTTCCTAAAGATAGAAAAAGGGGAAAGTTGATGCGTAAGTTAGCCATAGGTTTGGTTCTCGCTTCTACTGCTCTGGCATCACCGGCGTTGGCCCGCGACGACCAGTGGTATGTTGGAGTTGATGGCGGTGCCATGTTAGTAGAAGACTTGGCTTTGGATATCGGCACATTGGACAATGCTGCTTCGGTTGACACAAAAAAGGGTTATGATTTCGGCGGCGTAGTAGGCTATGATTTTGGCGGTTTCCGTCTTGAATCAGAAGTTTCCTATCGTCAGGCGAATGTAACTGCGTTCAACAGCCAGACTCCACAGATTACGAGCGGCGCAACATCTGCACTCGCACCTAGCGGTTCGTATAAGCTTGCTGGCGATGCAAGTGCATTGAGCTTCATGGTCAATGGTCTTTTGGATTTCGGCGACGATGATGGCCTTCAGGGCTTTGTTGGCGGCGGCGTTGGCGTTGCACGTGTTGATGTGGCAGCTACTGTCGCTGCTCCATCGTTCCTTGATGACTCAGACACTGGTTTTGCATGGCAGGCTCTTGCAGGCGTTCGTGCGCCATTGAGCGATAACTGGGACGCCGGTTTGAAGTACCGTTTCTTCAATGCAGACAAGGTTGGTCTTGTTGACCGTCTTGGCCGTACTGTCGACACGCGCTTCCGTTCGCACAGCATCATGGGCAGCCTGATTTATAACTTTGGCGGCGCACCTGCACCGGTTGAAGTTGCAGCACCGCCACCACCGCCACCATATGTGGCACCACCAGCTCCGCCACCGCCACCGCCGCCACCAGCGCCAGTGTGCAACACCGGTCCTTATATCGTATTCTTCGATTGGGATCAGTCGAACTTGCGTCCTGACGCAGCATCGGTTCTGGACAACGCTGTTGCGCAGTATGCCAACTGTGGCACTGCGAAGGTTATGCTTGCTGGTCACGCCGATAAGTCGGGTAGCGCAAAGTACAATGTTGGCCTCTCCGAGCGTCGTAACACCACTGTGCGTTCGTACCTTGAGTCCAAGGGCATTGCGAGCGGTGCAATTGCATCCCAAGCATTTGGTGAAACTGCACCATTGGTTCAGACTGCAGATGGTGAGCGTGAACCGCAAAACCGTCGCGTTGAAGTTACCTACGGTCCAAATTCGGGAATGTAATTCCGAACGGACGATCACGTTAAAAGAAAGGCCGGTCGAAAGACTGGCCTTTTTTTATACCATTAACTGACGCAACCGAATGTTCGGCGATCCTAAGCAGCTTTGGTTTTTACCCTGGAACGGACAGTGGCCGCCTCAAGCAGCCTTGTTTCCAATGATTTCAACTTTGTCTTGCTTTCGATTTTTGCACCGAAAAGATCTGTCGCATAGAATGTATCTACTGCGCGTTCGCCATAGGTTGCGATATGCGCACTGTGCAATGTTACCTTTGACTCGAACAGAGCCAAGGCCAAATTGTTCAGCAATGCCGGCCGGTCCAGCGCATTTACTTCTACAACAGTGAAGCGGTTGGAAGCCTGATTATCGATTAACACTGAAGGCGCAATTTTAAATGCGTCGGCACGCCGCAGAGCCTTGGGCTTGGCATCCAGTTGAGTCATCAACTTGGCACGGTTGGTCAATGCTTCTTCGATATTGCGCGCCAAGCGGTCCAATTGGCCCTGCTCGCGAAATGGACGGCCGAGCGGATCTTGGATCAGGAAATTATCGATCGCCATTCCGTCGCTGCTAGTGTGGATCCGCGCATCGATGATATTTCCGCCTGCCAAGTGAATTGCACCTGCAATGCGATAAAATAAGCCGGGATGGTCGGCCGCGAAAACAGTAACGAGCGTGGCGCCCCGGTCGGGGTAGTAGCAGGCGTCAATGGCGAGCTCAGTACCTTCATTTTTCAACAGATGCCGTGCATTGCGCTCAATGATGTCGTCTGGCTCGGCTATCCAATAGGCGTCGGGCAAGATCTTTGCGAAATGCGCAAATTTTTCAGGGGACAACTGTAATGCTGACTCCAGCTTTGATTTTTTCGACGCAATGCGTTCGTCACGGCCACGTTGCTTGTGGCCAAGCCGCAGCACTTCTTCAGTGGCTTCGAAAAGATCGGATAACAATTGGCGCTTCCAACTGTTCCAAACGCCTGGACCAACAGCGCGAATGTCCACTACCGTCAAAACGAGCAGCAATTTCAACCGTTCAGGCGACTGAACCGCCTGCGCAAAATCCAATATTGTTTTGAAGTCGGCAAGGTCACGTTTGAACGATGTTGCCGACATCAATAAATGGTGGCGTACCAACCAAGCGACTGTTTCGGTCTCCGCGGCTGACAAACCAAGCCGCGGGCATAATGTTTCTGCGACCTGAGCGCCTAAAACGCTGTGGTCTCCGCCGCGTCCCTTTGCAATATCATGCAGCAAGGTTGCGACATATAATACCCTTCTGCTGACGATATTCCGCATTATCGCAACCGAAAGCGGGTGGTCTTGTTTGAGTTTTCCGCTTTCGATATTCGCCAATAGCCCAATGGCGCGGATCGAGTGTTCATCGACGGTGTAATGATGGTACATGTCGAACTGCATTTGCGCGACCACGCGCCGGAAATCCGGAATGAACCTTCCAAAAATCGTGGATTCGTTCATCCAACGTAATACGGTTTCCGGATCGCGACGTGACGTCAGAATATCTAAAAAAAGCGCATTGGCCCGCGGGTCCTTTTGGACCGTCTTATCTACAAGCCGGGCGTCGCGCTGGGCGGTCCGCATGGCTGAGGGGTGAATTTCGAGTTCATGCAAATCCGCGAGGTGGAAAATTTCCAATAGCCGAACGGGGTCTTCGACGAAAAACTGATCATGTGGTAATGCCAAACGGCCACGGTCGAGTTGGAAGCCATTCAGCTTGCGTGGTTTGCGGTTAAAGCTCGGAATGAACCGGCGGCCTTTTTGCGCCATGGCGTCATCCAAATGCGCCAAGAATAAGCCAGTTACATCGCCCACGGTTTTGGCATTCAAGAAATAATAATGCATGAACCGCTCAACCGCCGAACGACCGGGGCGATCCGCGAACTGCATCTGTTCGGCCACTTCGCGCTGCAAATCAAATGTCAGCCGTTCCTCTGCGCGGCCAGTAATATTGTGCATATGACAACGAACGGACCACAGGAAGTTTTCGGCCTTCCTGAACCGGTTATATTCTTCGACCGACAATAGCCCAACATGGACGAGATCAGATGCCGTTGAGACCTTGTGGATATATTTTCCAATCCAATACAAGGTATGTAAATCGCGCAGGCCGCCTTTGCCGTCTTTGATATTGGGTTCCACAACGTAGCGGCTGTCGCCCATGCGTTTGTGCCGTTCATCGCGTTCGGCCATTTTCAAGCGCACAAAATCGGGTGCGGTATGTGCGACCACTTCGTTCCAGAAGCGTAATGCCGCCTCTTCGTACACGGCGCGGTCACCCCACACAAACCTGCTTTCCAAAAGTGCGGTACGGATCGTTAGATCTTCCTGCGCCATTTTCACGGTCTCGTCCAAAGACCGGCTGGATTGGCCTACTTTCAGCCCAAGATCCCAAAGAAGGTACAAAATCGCTTCGACGACTTGTTCGGTCCAAGAGCTCCTTTTGTACGGGGTAACAAACGCAATATCGACGTCGCTATGTGGCGCCATCTCGCCGCGACCATATCCGCCCACGGCCAGGACAGCGATCCGCTCCGATGCTGAGCGGTTCGCCGCCGGATATGCGTGGACGGTCACATAGTCGTAAATAAGCCGGACAATCTGATCGACCAAAAACGCCTGTTCCGCTGACGCGCGATAACCCTGTGACGGGTTTTCTCCCAGTCGTCGTTTGATTTCGGCGCGCCCGTCCGCCAACGCGCCTTGCAAAAGCTCAAGGATCTGAGGACGGCAGTGCTGAGGACCATCTTCTGCAACAATAGACTCAATTTTATCGGCAAGCGCAGTCCTGTCGATAATGTCGCGTTGCTTTATAATCCGGTCGGGCGCTGCAGTCATACAGACACTCTAGGCGCGTTCACGCCCTATGTCAGCATCAAGCAGAAACCTTTGCATTATATTCCCGGCGCAAAGCAACGCGGTCGATTTTCTGGGTACCCAGACGCGGCAATGGTTCCGCCACTTGCCAGAAATGGACGGGGATTTTGAATGGTGCTAGCCGCGGTGCGAGGAACGCTTTGAGTTCATCCCCGGTGAGCGTTACCCCATCCTTCGTGTGATAGACGATGCCCGGAACTTCCCCATATTTGTCATCGGCAATGCCAAACACGGACAGCTCGACAATTGAGTCATGTTCATAGGCAGCGGCTTCCACCTCGGGGCAGCTGATGTTTTCGCCGCCGCGGATGATGATGTCTTTTTTGCGGTCTACGATGAACAGATAACCGTCTTCATCGAGATAACCGATGTCACCGGTCCGGAAGAATCCGTCAGCGGTAAACGCGTCGCGTGTCGATTGTTCGTTGTTCCAGTAACCGTTGAAATTCGCGATGGTGCGAATGCCGACTTCGCCGCGTTCACCTTGCGGAAGAACATTTCCATCATCATCAAGCATCTGCACTTCGACCAAGGGTTTCGTGGCTGGTCCAGTGCTGGTGGGCTTTTCCAGATAGTTATCGGTGAAGTTGCCGCAGCCCACGCCGTTCGTTTCGGTAAGGCCATAACCCAGCAGCGGATAGCCCCAGCTCATTTCCTTACGGATTTTTTTGACATGTTCCACCGGGCGTGGCGCGCCGCCAGCCGCGAAGGCCGTGCAGCTGGTAAGGTCATATTTGTGGCGGTTAGGGTGCGTCGCGAGTTCAATACTCATCAACGGAACGCCGACGAAATAGCTGATACGCTCCTTTTCGATGATGCGCATGGCTTCTTCCGCATCCCATTTCGGCATCAGCACCAACTTGCGTCCAATGGCGAAGCTTTGCAGAACCAGTGGAATTGAGGCGGTAACGTGAAACAGTGGCACGTTGACCAGCGCCGATGGCTGAGCCGGCATGGCCTGCCCAGTGGACGAAAGCAGCTCGAAAAAGACGAGTGTCTGGCCGACGTAACTCATCGCACCTTGAACGACGGCCCGATGGTCGGAAACCGCGCCCTTGGACTGACCTGTCGAACCTGATGTGTACAAGATCGTCGCATTGTCTGTGGGCTCAAGTGTGGGCAGCGGTGTTTCTGCGCCGCCCCCTTTTGATGTCAAGACAGACAGGCCTTCCGTCGGCGCGCCATCATGACCAAATATCAATAGCTCACAACCGCCAATGTCCTGCCCTGCCAAACGCGCAGCGCGCTGTTCGTCCGCGAGGACATAGCGACAGCCGACCATTCGGATACCTTCAGCCAATTCGCCACCTTGCCACCAGCCGTTGAGCAAAGTTGCAACGCCGCCGGCCATAACGATGGCCATGTAGGCAATAATCCAGTTGGCCGAATTGCGTGCGGCGATCCCGACCCTGTCGCCTTTTTGAAGCTTGTGTCCCTCGACTAAGCCGCCGGCCAGCACGCGCGCTGCGGCATAGGTTTCGCGAAAGCTTAGCCGGATGTCGCCATCTACCAGAAACTCTTTGTCCGCATGCGTGGCGCAAAAGAATGCCAGATAGTCGGCCATGTTGCCGGGCGCTTTCGCCAGCATAGGCAATTGCACTCCAAATTTTTCAACATAGGTCACCGTTAAAGGGCCATCGTTGGTCATGAGACGATTTATGGTAGCGTCGATCGCGAGATCCAATTGGGACGGCATGTGATTCTCTCCTAAACTCTTTGTGCACCTTCTATTTCCCTCTATAGGATTGTCAAAAGGTCCTGAGGAAATATTGTGTCATTCGAGATTATTTCAACCGCCGCTGGCTATATTCAATTCACCGACCTTGGCGTAGGTCCCGTTGCGCTTGATCTGGGCTTCTTTCAGCTGCGTTGGTATTCCTTGGCCTATCTTGTAGGTATTTTGCTTGGCTACGGCTTTTTGCTCAAACTGCTGGCGCGGCCGGGCGCACCTATGTCGCGTGACCATGCAGACGATATCATTTTATATGCGACGCTGGGCATCATATTGGGCGGACGAACGGGTTATATCTTGTTCTATGAGCCATCGATTTTGCAGAACCCGTTAGATGTCTTCAAGCTGTGGGAAGGTGGCATGTCGTTCCATGGCGGCGCGATTGGAATCATTTTTGCGCTCTGGCTTTTGGCGCGCAAGCATAAGATCTCGTTCCTGCGGGTTTGTGATTATCTCGCATGTTGCGTCCCGTTTGGCCTCTTCTTCGGCCGGTTGGCAAATTTCGTGAATGATGAGCTTTGGGGCCGCGTGACGGACGTGCCTTGGGCCATCGTGTTCCCAAATGGTGGCGATTTGCCGCGGCACCCAAGCCAGCTGTATGAAGCTGGGCTCGAAGGGCTTTTGATGGCCGCGATTATGTGGCCGTTATTCTGGAAAACAGACGTACGCTATAAACCCGGCTTTCTGTGTGGCATGGCGGCTGTCATCTATGGCCTTTCCCGCTTTACCATCGAATTCTTCCGGGAACCTGACCAGCAGTTACAGTGGTTGGTCGAAGCAAGCGGCCTGAGCATGGGGCAGTGGTTGACCACCCCGATGATTCTAATCGGCCTGTTCCTCTTATTCACGGCAGGGGCTCGCAGGCAGGGTAATAGTGCGGCCTGACACGCAGACGACAAGCCAACGCCTCACACACCGCATTGAAGCGTCTGGTCCCATCAGCGTTGCCGAATATATGCGTGTGGCAAACACCGCATATTATGGCCGCGCGGATCCTTTGGGCGCCGATGGCGACTTCATAACGGCACCTGAGATCAGCCAGATGTTTGGCGAAATGGTCGGGATTTGGCTGAGCGATATCTGGTTGCGGCGTGGCCGTCCTTCGTCATGTTATTATGTCGAACTTGGGCCGGGCAGGGGTACGCTGGCTGCCGATGCGCTTCGGACAATGAAGCGTTTCGGATTTGAACCACAGGTTCATTTTGTCGAGAATAGCTCGGTTTTGCGAGAAAAGCAGCTGGCGGCTGTCCCTGCTGCCGTTTTCCATGATGATGTGGAAACGCTCCCAACCGATGCGCCATTGTTCATCGTCGCTAACGAATTCTTTGATGCGCTGCCGATAGTGCAGATGATTGCCACGAATGCTGGCTGGCATGAGAGAGTTGTCGTCCCCGACCATAGTGGACGGTTTGCCGCAATGCCGGGGCCGCATTCCACGGACGCCCTAGTTCCAAAACAATTTCGCATGGCGTCTGTCGGAAGTATTTACGAGACATGCCCGGATGCCACTTTAGTGATGGACAAGCTTTCCACGCGGCTGTCCGGACAAGGCGGGGTTATGTTGACCATTGATTATGGTTATGTCGAACCAGCGCTGGGCAGTACGCTGCAGGCGGTGCAAAATCACAAATATGCAGACCCATTTTCGGATCCGGGCCATTGCGATTTGACCGCCCATGTCAATTTCCATGCGCTTTCGCTCTGCGCACAAAGATCTGGCCTCAACGTTGCGGGGCCATGTAATCAGGGTGCTTGGTTGTCGGGATTGGGTATCGACCAGCGCGCCATGAGCTTAGCGCAGGCAAATCCTGATCGGGCCACGGAGATTTCCGCCGCGCGCAGCAGGCTTGTTGCCCGTGAATCCATGGGCGCGTTATTCAAAGTGATGGCGACATATGCAAAGAGCTGGCCCGAACCCGAAGGATTTGCGCGTTAGGTCAAACTGAAGCGCTCAGTTCGCCCATTCGGCAATCTGCGACGCCACGTCATTTGCCGCTTCATTCAACGCGGCCCCAACAGGCGCAGCTTCAACAGCAGCAACGGGTCGGCGGGCTTCAAATCTGCGTTTTTCGGTCGGGCTGCCGCGCGTGATTTTTACTGCGTCAAAGACGACCACCGCTTCATTGGTCGCGGCGTCGACGCCAAATTCCAATAGGCTGCCCGAGATAAATCGTGTGGCTTTGCCACCGGCATCGACTTCGCTGAGCACCAGATGACCGGTTTTGGCCGACACCGTTTCGGACAATAGTTGCTGCATCAGTCGGGCAGGCTTGTCGGCCCAAAACGCCTCCTTCAAATAGGCAATGCTGCTGGCATCGATCTGAACAGGCACGCGGTTCGTGTCGAGTTTGCGTGGCACTTCGGGCGTTTGTATGACCAAGGCGTCCGTCGCCGATGCCGTTCGGGCTGCACCTGCAGTCACGCTGTTATCAGCGGTCAGCACGAGCATGGAGGGCGGCGCTTTCGTCTCGAAGCTTACACACGCACCGAGGCTCAGAATGACGGGTAAGGCCAATAGGCGTGCGCTGGATAATTTGCTGATCATCATTTTTGTTTCCTGCTGCCAGGTTGATAATCGGGCAATGCCGGCGCGTTGACGACGCTGCCAATGCCACCCTGATCAACCTTGTCGGTGACCGATTTTAAAGAGACAGACAATTCGCGCAGGTCGCGCGCCAATTGCGTAACCTCTGGCAATGTCTGCGTATTTAGCGTTTCAATTGCCGGATTGGCATTGTTCAACGTCGTTTCCAGCGCAGCCAGACTGCCATTGGCGGAGCGAAGCGTTTTACGCAGTTCAGCCAACATGGGGCGGCCATCGCTATCAAGCAGCTTGTTGGTGGTGCCCGCCATTTTGGTGATTTCATCTGCGGCAAGGCCTGCCTTTTGCAACGCGATGCGGGATTCCTGAATTGCGGCGCGCAAATCCGGACCTTGTGTAGCCAGCGTGCCCGACAGATTTTCGACATTGTCTAATATCTGTTCAATGGATTGCTGGTTCTTGTCAGACAGAATGTTCGTCAACCGCTCGGTCAACGCTGAAAGCCGCTCCAACAATAACGGCGCATTGTTCAACAATTCCCCCAAGGCCCCTGGCTTTGTGGGGATGACGGGAACGCCGGTGGGACATGCCGATTTCGGATTGGCTTCTGGACAAACCAAAGCAGGTGCACCCTTGACCGCGCCGTCCAGTTGAATTTCAGAAACGCCGGTAAAGCCGACGCCGTTGATCGTCGCAGTGGTGCCCAGAAGCACGGGTACGCTATCCTTAATGGTGATGCGAACGCGGACAAATTCTGGATCGGGTTCCCACAATTCAATGCTTTGGATTTCGCCGACAGGCACACCCGAAAAAGAAACGCCTGAGCCCTTGGCAAGACCGTTCACCGACTGCTGAAAGAATATGTCATATTCTTTCTTGTCGCCTTCGGCAGCGCGTGACAGCCAAACGGTAAATGCCGCGAGCAAGGCCACAAGAAGAAGCGTGATAGCGCCCACCATCACATAGTTGGATTTGGTCTCCATCTTACTGTCCTATGACCTTCCTGGCTGATGTAAATGCGGTTGTGGGTTGTTGTGTTTGTCATGACCACGACGTGCTGCCCGCCCGCGTGGTCCGCTGAAATATTCGTTGATCCATGGGTGATCGATGGCCAGCAATTCCTCAATCGCACCGACCGCAATCACCTTTTGGTCGGCGAGTACCGCGACCCGGTCACAAATGGCGTAGAGCGTATCGAGATCGTGGGTAATCAGAAATACTGTGAGGCCAAGCGTTTCTTTCAAATCCCGCGTCAGATTGTCGAAGTTTGCAGCGCCAATGGGATCGAGCCCAGCCGTTGGTTCATCCAAAAACAGAAGCTCGGGATCCATCGCCAAGGCCCGCGCGAGGCCTGCGCGTTTGCGCATACCGCCGGATAGCTCGGATGGAAATTTATGGGCTGCATCGGCAGGAAGCCCGCTGAGGTAAATTTTATAATGCGCGATTTCGTCGAGCAACGCCTTACTGAAATCGGGATAGAATTCGCGCAGCGGGACCTGCACATTCTCCGCCACCGTCAATGTGGAAAACAAGGCGCCGCCTTGAAACAACACGCCCCACCGCCGCCGAACGTCGCTGGCCTCGTCCTCTTCCTTGCCGATCATGCCTTCGTCGAAAACGCGGATTTTACCGGCGACGGGTTCTTGAAGACCAATGATCGACCGCATCAGCACCGACTTGCCCGTGCCCGACCCGCCCACAACACCAAGTATCTCGCCGCGGCGCACCTCAAGATTTAAATCTTGGTGAATGACCTGCTCGCCAAAGCTGTTGCACAGGCCTTGCACGGAAATGATGTTGGGCTGGTCCATGGTTTAATTCCAGCCAATTTCGCTAAAGAATATGGCGAAAAATGCATCGAGAACAATAACGAGGAATATAGCCTGCACCACTGCAGCAGTGGTTTTCAATCCGACCTGCTCCGCATTGCCATGCACTTGCATCCCTTGGAAACAGCCTGCCATGGCGATGATTGCGCCAAAGACGGGCGCCTTAATCATGCCAATCCAGAAATCGGTCATCGGCGTAACTTCACGCAGCCGCTGCACAAAGGTCGCGGGTGGAATTTCGAGAACGATCCAGCACAAAAGTCCGCCGCCGATAATGGCCATTAACGATGCGTATACGCCCAATAAGGGCATCATCATGACGGCCGCAATGACCCTTGGAACAACCAAGGCTTCTGCTGGCACGACACCTATGGTGCGCATCGCATCAATTTCTTCGGTGATTTTCATCGTACCAATTTGCGCAGCGAAGGCCGAGCCCGACCGACCGGCGACCATGATCGCGGTCATCAAAATCCCCAATTCGCGAAAGGTCAGCCGCCCGATCAGGTTGATGGTGAACACCTCGGCGCCAAATTGCCGCAACTGGACCGCACCTTGCTGTGCAATGACGATACCGATGAGAAAGCTCATCAGGCCAATGATGCCCAACGCACGCACACCGACCATGTCAAAATGCTGGACCACGGCGTGCCAGCGGAAACGGCCGGGGTTCATCGCAAGTATGAAAGATGCCTTCACAACCTGACCAACAAAGCCCAGAAATTGCAAAAGCGTTGTAAAGCTGATGATGACACTATGGCCCACTTCGGCCAGGAACCGCTCAAACGATGGCGGATGTGGCCGCGGTGGGATATCAGTCTGATCCGCGCCACTGACAGCCTGAAGCAGGCGACTGGCGTCTTTACCTGCACCCACGATTTCTGCGCCCGACGTTTTTGCGGTGCGGTGAACAAGCCACGCGCCAACCGTATCCATATGTTCAACCGCGCTGAGATCGATTTTTAACACATTGGCGGACAAATCGCGCAAGCGGCCGTCGACATCGCCGATCAAAGCTATGGTAAAGCTGCCCGATAAGCGGAGGATTTGCCCGCCATCGGTCAGGTCTTCTTGCAAGAACTCTGCAGCGTTAGCCATAGCCATATAACTGGCGTATAAAGGGAACTATCACAAGCCTCTAGACTTCTTCCATTATATTATGCCTGTAGCAGACCGATGACTGACGCCAAACCAACGCTGCTTGCCATATATGATATGGACAAGACCGTCACGCGACGTGCCACCTATAATGGGTTCCTCCTGCATATGGCGTTTAACAAGTCGCCGTGGCGATTGTTCCTTGCGCCGCTATTACCGATTGGGCTGGCATTATATGCGCTGAAGCTATGGGACCGGGCCCGGTTAAAGCAGTTTTCGCAGACATTGCTGATCGGCCACCGCGTTCCAAGGGCCAGTTTTGCCAAATATCTGGAAAGCCATGCTGACATTGTGGTGGGCAAAAATGTCTATCCGCAGCTGCTTGCGCGTGTGGCGGAGGAAAAGGCAGCGGGCTATCGCCACGTCATGGCAACGGCGTCGTACCGGCTATATGTCGACGCGATTGCAAAGCGGCTTGGCTTTGATGATGTTATCGCGACTGACCTTGCCACAGACAGCACTGGCCATGTTCTCGCCCGCATTGACGGGCATAATTGTTACGATGCGGCGAAGCTTGAACGGGTCAAAGGCTGGATGGACACCCATGGTCTGTCACGCGAAAACTGCCACATCCGTGCCTATTCCGACCATGTGTCCGATGCCCCGTTGCTCAGCTATGCCGATGAACCTTTTGCCACCAATCCGCACGGACCGCTGGCGCGCCTTGCTGCCTCCGAAGGTTGGCCCATATTGGATTGGCGTGATCCTAAAGCCTGAGCGAAGGCCTGTTTGAAGTCGGCGATGAGCTTGGCTTAATCTTCCTCGATTAAGCTCGTGTCGCGCGTTTCAGGAAGCATCAGATAGGCAATAACGGTCGCACCGACGCAGATCGCGACATACCAGAAAAACCCCGTTTCGTTGCCCGTACTTTTGAACCACAAAGCGACATATTCCAGCGTTCCGGCAAATAGCGTGTTCCCGACCGCATAAGGAAATGCAACGCCCAGTGCGCGGATATGGGCGGGAAACATCTCAGCTTTTACCATTGCATTGTTGGCGGTATATCCGCCGTGCAGTGTAATCGGGATCAGAATCAGCGCTAACGCGACGATGGGCGAGGTCGCTTGGCCAACCAATGTATAGATTGGCACTGCGACCAACGCGACCCCTACGCCTGCGATGAGCAGCAGCGGTTTTCGCCCAAAGCGGTCGGCCAGCATCCCTGCAATGGGCTGCAGACAGAAGGACCAAATCAACACGCCGGCAATAATCAACGTCGCAGTTTGCTTTTCAAAGCCTGCGGTGTTGAT
>NZ_JBILOS010000084.1:0-8997 GCF_044374345.1 Sphingorhabdus sp.
GTTGATTATATCCATCAATTCGGCGTCGACACCGACGAAGACATTGCCCGCACATTGGCGATGTTCGGCGGCTTTACCGAAGGGCTGCAACTGTTCGCATCCTTCGCGATGCTGATGAACTTCCCGCGCTTCAACAAGATGAAGGGCATGGGGCAAATCGTATCCTGGTCGGTCCGCGACGAATCGCTGCACTGCGAAGGCATTACCAAGCTGTTCCACGCATTTTGTGCAGAGCGCGGCTGCCTTACCAAGGCGGTGCGGGAAGACATTATCGATTGCTGCCAAAAGGTTGTCCGTTTGGAAGACGCGTTCATCGACCTTGCGTTCGAAATGGGCCCCGTCCCCGGCATGACCGCCAAGGAAATCAAACGCTACATCCGCTACATCGCCGATTGGCGCTTGGGTCAGCTGGGCTTCCAGCCCATTTACATGGTCGAAGACCACCCGCTGCCATGGCTCGCGCCATTGTTGAACGGCGTCGAGCACGCCAACTTCTTCGAAACCCGCGCGACCGAGTATAGCAAGGCGTCAACACGCGGCGATTGGGGCCAAGTGTGGGACAGCTTTGACAATCGTAAGAAAAAGATCATCGGCATTGAGCCGATCGCCGAAAATGACGGCGTCGATATGTTCGAACAAGCCGGGGTCGCCGCGGAATAATCCGCCACCCGTCGCCTGTCGTCAGGATGGAGACCGCGCCGTTTCCACCTGACGACCGCGACCCATAAATTCGATAGATAGACATAAACGAAGCGACGGCGCTCGACGCCGATCGCCGCAAAGTCGTGCGCGCAATGGCGGCGCGAGGTGCGTTGCGTTTTCTGCCATTGGTAATGTTGTGGATAACAACCAAAATGGACAATAACACTCTCAAATTGGTTTGATTTTGCATTTTTTGACAATATGTTGGGAGCATAGCCAGCACCCGCGGCGATGGGGACCAAATATGCAACAGCTTCGAAAACCGCGAAATATGACCATCGGCATTGAGCTGGCGTCGAAAAATGAACGCGTCGATATGTTTGACCAAGCAGGGGTGGCTGCGGAGTAAGGATGGCTTTTAATCCGGTTAAGGACCACCCCATAAATGATACTCTGAAACGCCTATTGGCGTTTCAGAGTAATGTCATATTAACAGGAGCGAGTTCAGACCTAGATGAGCGGCATCGTTGGTATTTGGATAGGATTTTTTACTTAGCAACGAGAGCTGCTAGTAAAGTGAAAAAGAAGCTCTCCCTTTCCATGAATCTCAATGCACTGAACAACTTAAATAGTTCGGCTGACGGTATAATTGCGGAGCTTAACAATTATATCTCAAATCGAAACCCGGGGCATGTCGCTGGAGCGTTTAATCAAGCCGAGCAGGGTTTTCAAATTTATCTATACCAAGCGTTCCCTACGACTTCCAATGAAGGAATCGAAGAGGGAGAGGCCATAATTGAAAGTCTACGTAGATCTTCTGCGTCTGCAATCAATGAGATTAAATCAGAGACAAGCAAAATCCTTTCCGATGTTACAACGCTTTCTGCATCAGTTTCGGATAACTTGGCGGCGGTTGCTGCTCTAAAAACTGATATCGACAGCCATCAAGCACTATCTCAAGGCGAACTGGAAACTATCAAGAGCGCCTATAAATCCCTTGCCCAAAAATTCGAAATTAACTTCCAAGCAAAAACTGTTGGTTGGGATATTTCAAGCGCTGAAGAAATAGAGCGCATCGGTAAGTCTACGGACGAACTTGTTGACAAAATATCCGAGAAAGAAAAAGAGGCCCGCAACCTTGTACAGTCGGTAGGTGAAGTCTTGATCACCGGAACATACCAAAAAACGGCAGCTGATGAATCAAAGCTGGCAAATACGTTTCGATGGATAACTATCGCCCTTTTCAGCACAGGGATATTTATCGTTCTGTCGAACTACATTGCCCACCTTGTAGCGGTATTCGGTGGCTCTGTTTATGACGAGACCCCTTGGACAATACTGACGAGATTTCTTACAGCTTTGGTAATTTCGTTACCTGCATTTTATACTGCACGAGAATCGGCTCGGCACCGGACCAATGCGGACAGAGCGCGCCAGCGTGAACTTGAATTGTCTACATTGGGACCATTTATCGAGCTTTTGCCACCAGAAACCAAAACAGTTATTCGAGATCGCTTAACAGACAGATATTTTGGTAACTCCGTGGACGCGCATAAGATTGAATCCCTTGTGGATACGGAATCGTTGGGAAAGATTGCTGAAGCGATTGCAAGGTTGGGCAAGCCTGCATAGCATCTCTGTCTGATTATTGGCAGACAGCCTAAGGCAATGTAGCCCCTCATCCATACAGTTTGATCTAACTACAGGAGGCAACATGACACTTATTCGCGATGGACGATATGTCGAAACGGAAATCGGTGAAAATCATTAAGGGCTATCCGAGTATGACAAAATGCTAAGACTGCTTTTTTAGAACCCTATTGACTAGAACATATGCCGAACGTACCGTGCACTTTATGAACTCAATCGAATTTTGCGCTGGCGCTGGTGGCCAAGCACTCGGGCTTGAACAGGCGGGCTTTCGCCATTCGGCTTTGGTGGAGATCGAGCCGGATTATGCCGCTACCCTTTGCCTCAATCGTCCCAATTGGGATGTGCGCTGCGCCGATATGAACGGTTTTGACGGGCGGCCATTTGAAGGCATTGATATGTTCGCCGGTGGCCTGCCCTGTCCTCCATTTTCGGCGGCTGGCAAGCAGCTGGGCGAACGCGACGAACGCAACCTGTTTCCTGCCGCCATCCGCTTGATTGACGAAATACGGCCCAAGGCAATCATGATCGAAAATGTCCGTGGTTTTCTGTCGGCAGTGTTCGAGGATTATCGCAATGGTTTGAAAAGCCAGTTGGAGAAGCTGGGCTACAAGACCGATTGGCGCTTGCTCAACGCATCCGATTTTGGCGTACCGCAGCTTCGTCCGCGCGTCGTGATTGTCGCGCTGCGTAAGGATTATGTCGATGCGTTCGATTGGCCCACTGCGCTACCCCACAACCCACCAACCGTTGGTGAAACATTGGTCGATCTGATGGGCGAAAATGGATGGCGCGGCGCGAAGGCATGGGCAAAGAGCGCCAATGATATTGCCCCAACGATTGTCGGCGGCAGCAAAAAACATGGTGGTCCCGATTTGGGCCCCACCCGTGCACGCGCCGCTTGGGCAACTTTGGGTGTCGAGGGCAAAAGCCTGTTCAACGAAGCACCCGGAGCCGATTTTGTTGGCACGCCCCGCCTAACCGTCCGCATGGTCGCGCGTTTACAAGGCTTTCCGGACAATTGGCAGTTCCACGGCGGCAAGACGACGAGCTATCGCCAAGTCGGCAATGCGTTTCCGCCACCCGTTGCCAAAGCCGTGGCGCAGAATTTAAAAATCGCTCTGTCCGTGCAGAAGCACTTTTTGGTGCGCGCTGCATGATTAAGAATGCTTGGCTGTCGGAGGCACGAACGGAGTTTCATGCGACGATTCTTGCCGGCATACTAACCAAGAACGACAAGGGGGTGCCGAGCAATGCCGATACCGGCAGCAGGATAAGTGTTGCATTAGCTTGCGCCATTCTCGATCAGCTTGGTGTGGCAAGAACTGCCGCTAAATTACCGGGCCAGACAGCGGGTGCCGATTTTGAAGATGTGGCCGCTAACTTTGTCCGACTGTGCTTTGACCATCTTTCTCATCTGCGTCCCGGTAAATTTTTCGTTTCAAAGGGCGTTGGCATCGCGCAATTTGAACAATATGCCCATCTCGACGAGCTTGAAGCGATAGCCAAAAGCAATCGGGAAATTGCTACTGCTTTAGGGTCAGATTATCTAATTAAGCCCGATATCGTTGTAGGCCGTCACCCTGACAGCGATGATGTTATCAACGCCAGTGAAATGTTGGTTGATAATAAGAGCGCACAACTCACCAGCTTGCGTCAATCCAATGGCGCGCAATCTATTTTACATGCTTCGATAAGTTGCAAATGGACACTTCGAAGTGATCGCGCCCAAAACGCTCGTTCGGAAGGACTGAACCTCGTACGTAACCGGAAAGGCCGCTTGCCGCACATAGCCGTCATTACTGGCGAACCGATGCCCAGTCGAATTGCTTCATTGGCGATGGGAACTGGCGACATTGATTGCGTCTATCACTTTGCATTGTACGAATTGCGCCAAGCTCTTGTCGATCAAGACAGAGAGGACACGCTGGACCTTTTAGATACAATGATTGCTGGTAAGCGTCTGAAAGACATATCAGATTTACCGCTAGACCTAGTGACATAAAACCTAAGGGGTTCAGAAAAGCGACCCGATGAACCTCCCTACCCTCCTCACCCTCCCCAATGCCATTGGCCTGTTTGCGCTGGTCAATCTGTGGACGTTCATGCTGTTCGGTTTTGACAAGATCCGTGCCGCGCAAGGGACTTGGCGGGTGTCCGAAGGGACGTTGCTGGCTTGGGCGTTTTTGGGGGGTACCATTGGCGCGTATGCCGGCCGTGCGCTGTTCCGGCATAAGACGCGCAAGCAACCCTTTTCCAGCCACCTGCACCAGACCGCGATCTTGCAGGGCTTTGCCGTCGCGCTGGTGGGGGGATGGATGCTGGCGGGGTAGTTGGGGCTGAACGGGGGTTTGTTCCCACCACCCATCACCCTGAACTTGTTTCACCTGCGGTGACTGCGTGCCAGCATCTTACTTTTCAACGTCGATAATTAAGACCCTGGAGCCGGAGGCGTGCAAAGCACAAACAAGTTCAGGGTGACGGGGAGGAGTAAAGACGCGGTCAGCATGACGAAGTGGGGCGAGACGACGTCGGGGCGGGGGCGTCCCCATGCGCGGCTTGCGCCCACCCCTGCTTTTCGGCATGGGCGGCCTATGTCCGAACATAGCCATCCCGATACCGCCTTCAAAATATTCACCGCCGCGCAATGGGCGCAGTTTGAGGCCGACGGCGTCTTTCACGGCGCGCCCGTCGATCTGGCCGATGGTTATATTCATTTGTCGGCCAAGGATCAGCTGCAGGGCACGCTCGACAAGCATTTCGCGGGGCAAGACGGCCTCGTCATTGCAGAGGTGAACTTGGCCTATCTGGGTGAGACCATCCGATGGGAGGAATCCCGCGGCGGCGCGCTGTTCCCGCATATTTATGGGCCGTTGCCGATGGGCGCGATTGTCGGCCATTTGATCCAGATCAAAGCATGACCTGATTGCGCGGTGCATAGTGGGCTCCTAACCCAAGGAGCCTGATATGGACGTTTTGCAAATTCCCCCCGTCGCCTTGTTCGTCGGCATGATCGCAACCTTTGCCGTGGCGATGATCTACGCCTCTATCGGCGAAGCCATCACGCGTTAAATTGGCCAATCAAATGTGAAACGGCGGGCGCGGGCGCGTGGCCTTCGCGGTCAAAGCTGCTTTTCGTAGATGCGGTACACCTTGTTGATTTTGCCGTTAATCGCCTCCCCCACCGAACGCATCGGGCCATTATCGTCAAGGACCCAGCCGAACTCACCGCGGCTTGCGCCAAATTGGCTGGTGGACGCGTCACGAATGAGCGAGACCATCATGAACGCCAATTGGCTCGCCATGCGGGTCGACTGCAGTTTTTTCATCACGCCCATCAACGGCACGCGCATCGTGCTGACCTTTGGCGCACGCAGCCACCACAAAAGCTTCGCCCAGTTGAACGGGAACAGGCTGCCACCAAATTGAGCGATTTTTTCGTTGATGTCGGGCCATGTCATCATGAAGGCAACGGGTTCGCCATCAACCTCCGCAATCCGGATCAGGTCGTTAAAGACGATAGGTTTCAACTGCTTTCCGGTATGCGCGACTTCGGCATCGGTGATGGGCACAAAGCCCCAATTCCCGCTCCACGCGTCGTTCAATATGGACAGGATTAACGCGGCTTCCGCATCAAAATTATCCTTGTTCACTTTACGAATGACGATGCGTTCGTTGCGCTCGCCCGATGCGACAATGCGCTCCACCAGCGGCGGAAACGGCACATCAATCGGGATTTGATAGGTATACAGATCTTTGATGCCGGCGTAGCCCGCTGCCTCAATCCACCCGCCATAGGCTGCGTTATGATAGCCCATGAGCACGGTGGATGGATGGTCATGGCCATCAATCAACACGCCGGGCTCTTCCCAGATGGACAGGCTTAACGGCCCGAGTGAGCGCACCATGTTTTTGCTGCGCAGCCAATCTTCAGCGGTCGCAATCAGCAGTTTTCCGGTGGCTTCATCTTCCGCCTCAAAAAACCCCCAATTGCCGACGCCGGGGCCCATGCCTTGTTCCGGCGGCTGTTTCAGCGCGAGAAAATCCAAATGTGCGGAGATCCGGCCAACAACTTTTCCGTCCTTTTCGGCGAGGAAAAGCTGCGCCTCACCATGTTCGAACCATGGGTTCTTGCCGGGCGTAATCGTCGCCATCACATCGCTCTTCAATGGCGGAACCCAGTTGGGATCATGCGCATAAAGCCGGAACGGCAGGTCAATAAACGCGCGTTTGTCTGCCTTGGTTGCAACCGGCCGAATGATGATGTCTGTCATAGTGAATTCCCGAAACGCATTTTATGTGCCCAACGCCGCCTTATCCGGAAGGCTCATTCTTCAGTGCGGATAAGCACCGTTTCGCCGATGAGTAAAAAGAGCAGAAATGGTCCCCATGCGGCAATCCAGGGCGGATAGGCGCCCAAATTGCCCATCGCCAAGGCAAAGTTATCCGCCACGAAATAGGTAAAGCCAAGCGCCATGCCCAGCACCGCGCGCACGAACAAAGCGCCCGAGCGGGCAAGGCCAAAGGCGGCGACCGCAGCCAGCAAGGGCATTAACAAGGTCGACAACGGCCCTGCCAGCTTGTGCCACAAAATGCCTTCAAGATTATCGGTGCGGCGACCAGCGGCGCGCAGATCGTCAATGGCGCGCATCAACGGCAAGAAAGCCAGACTCTCGCCATCGACCTTAAGGACGTTGAACCTATCGGGCGTGATGCCTTTGCCGATGACGAGATTGCTGACCTTCTTCTGTTCGGTGGTCGCGACGTCAAATGTCTCCGCATTTTCAAGCAGCCATGCGTTGCCCACATAACGGGCATTTGGCGCGGTAATGACCTGACGCAAACCGCCATTGGCGCGCAAATAGACGCGGACATTATCGAGGACGATATTGTCGCCCGATCCCAGCACCCTGCCCGCATTAATAAGGTCGCCGCCTTCGCGGACCCACACATTGCTGCGCGCGTCTGTATCGGGCGCTATTGCGCCATATTCGGCATCCTTCCAAACTTTAAGCTTTTGGGTATTCGGCGCGACGACAACGTCGTTAAACACGAACGAAATCAGCGCGACGCCCAAGCTGGCGACAAACATGGGCGCAAGAATTTGGTGTGCGGACAATCCCGCCGCCTTCATCGCTACGACTTCGCTGTTCTGGCTGAGGGTCGCGAAGGTGATTAATGTCCCCAACAGCACGGAGAAGGGCAGAAATCTGGCAATGATTTGCGGTGCGCGCATCGTCACATAGCGCAACACATCGCCCTGATCATTTCCGGGGACCGCCAATATCTTGCCACTTTCACCCAGCAGATCGAGCGTCATCAACACCAGCACAAGCATCATCAACACAGCAAAGCTGCGCACGACAAACAGCCGGGCCATATACATGGTAATGTTGCGCGAGGGGAAGAAATGCATGGGTTATGACCCCTCTTGCGGCACAGGCATGCCAATGGTGGCCAGCCGCGATTTTCGGCCCCAGCGGAACAGTTTCTTGAACCATTTACCGGCCTTTGTCGCGAAGACTTCAAGTGCGCCGATGGGCTGACCGCCGGGCACATGCGCGATCACATGATACATCCAGATGATGAGCGCGGCGAACAGCACAAATGGCACCCACAATGCGATAAATGGGTCAACAATACCCATTGCGCCGACGCTTTCGGCATATTCATTTATCTTATGATAGGTCACTACCATCACGATCGATAAAAAGACGCCAAGCGCGGATGTCGACCGTTTCGGCGGTATCGCCAGCGCCAATGCAAGCAATGGCAGCAGAAGCATCATCGCCACCTCAACCAGGCGGAAATGGAAATTAGCCCACGCACTGTCGCGTTCCGACGCGGGCCTTTGCATATCATTCCCGATCTGCACCAATTCTGTAATCAGATATTCGCGGTCTTTGCCGCCACGCGAACGAAAACTTTCAATCTGCGGCAGCGGGATGGGGACGTCATGACTGGTAAAGCTGAGCACGCGCGGCGATTTATAATTGGGCGCGTCGTGCACGAGCGTGCCCTTTTCCAATCGCAGCAATATCGTGTCCGGATCATCGGTGCGCAAAAACTGACCCTTTTCAGCCGTAACGGCGATGGACTGTCCATTGTTGCTTTGCGCGTACACAAACATGCCCGACAGCGCGTTACCATTGTTCCGGCTTTCATCGATGCGCATGGTCAAATTTTTGCCAACATTGTTGAATTCGCCGACCCGGACCTTTGCGCCAAAGGCGCCTGATCGCAGCTCGAACCGCAGTTCTTCATATAGATAGCGCGCGCTGGGCTGCAGGAAGCCGACAATGGCAAAATTTACCGTAGCCAGCGCGATTGCCAGCAGGAATGGCACGCGCAACAGCCGAAAATAGCTCATCCCCACCGCCCGAAAAATGTCGAGTTCGGAGGATGTCGCGAGCTTGCGGAACGCCAGCAATATGCCCAGCAATAGCCCGATAGGGATGCCAAGCGATAGATATTCAGGTATCAGATTGGCGAGCATGCGCCAGACCACGCTGACCGGTCCACCCTCTGCGGCGACGAAGTCAAACAGGGTCAACATCTTGTCCAGCAACAACAATGATGCCGCGATTGCGAGCGTCGCGAGCAGCGGCAACATCACAAGCCGGAAGATATATCGGTCGGTGGCAGTAAGAAATTTCAACTTATGGTCGCCCTGTCACCCTAATTTGGCCGCAAACTGACCCGATA
>NZ_JBILOS010000085.1:0-8919 GCF_044374345.1 Sphingorhabdus sp.
AATAAGCCGGTGTATAAGCTGCTCGGCGGTCAGGTGCACGAACGGTTGCGCGCCTACACCTATATCTACCCGCGGCCCGGCGACACAAAGGATGTTTATCACGACCCTGACCTCGCGGCAGAACGGTCGGCTGAATATCTGAGCCAAGGTTTTACCGCGCTGAAGTTTGATCCTGCTGGACCATATTCGGCGTTTGACGGACGCCAGCTGTCGTTGGAGGCGCTTGACCTGTGCGAGCGGTTTGCCAAGTCCCTGCGCGAAGCGGTTGGCATGAAAGCAGACCTATTGTTCGGGACACATGGTCAAATGACGGCGGCAGGCGCGATCCGGCTTGCCAAACGACTTGAGCCATATGATCCGCTCTGGTTGGAAGAACCCGTACCCCCCGATGCGCCCGAGGAGATGGCCAAGGTTGCACGGGCAACGTCGATACCGGTTGCCACCGGTGAGCGGCTGACAACCAAATATGATTTCGCACGGCTGCTGCGCGCAGGCGCGGCTGCAATTTTGCAAATGAACCTTGGTCGGGTTGGCGGCATATTGGAGGCAAAGAAGATTGCCGCAATGGCCGAAGTTGATCATGTGCAGATCGCGCCGCATCTATATTGCGGACCTATCGTTGGCGCTGCGAATATCCAGATTGCGACCTGTTCGCCCAATTTCTTGATTCTTGAGAGCATTGAGACGTGGGGCGGTTTCCATACGGAAATTTTGAAATCGCCCATCCGGTTTGAAGAGGGGCATGTCATCCCATCGACTGCGCCGGGTCTCGGGGTCGAGCTGAACGAAGATGTCGCCCGCGCCAATCCCTATACTGGCGATATGCTACACCTCGAAATGACGCAGCACCCCGTTCAGTGACCGAGGAATTCGACTATATCATCGTCGGCGCAGGCACGGCGGGTTGTGTGCTGGCCAACCGGTTGACCGAAGATGGCAAGTACAGCGTCTTGTTGTTGGAGGCCGGAGGAAGCGATCGTTCGATCTGGATCCAAATGCCCATTGGCTATGGGCGCACCTTTTTCGATAAGCGGATTAACTGGATGTACGATACCGCGCCCGTTGAGGCGCTGGGCGGCAGGCAGAGCTATTGGCCGCGCGGCAAGGTCGTCGGTGGATCAGGTTCCATCAACGCGATGGTCTATGTGCGCGGGCAGCCCCGCGATTTCGATGATTGGAAAGCCTTGGGCAATGCAGGCTGGGGTTGGGATGATGTCCTGCCCTATTTCAAAAAGTCAGAGGATTTTGACTGGCACAGTGCGCACCATGGCCAAGGTGGGCCGCAACATGTCACCGACATATCGCCCTTTGCCCATCCCATTTGCCGCAGCTTTATTGAAGCTGCGCAGACATTAGGCTTTGCTGCGAGCAACGATCTCAATGGCGGCAAGCCTGAAGGGGTCGGCTATTATCAAATCAACACACGCGGTGGTTGGCGCGCTTCGACGGCGAACGCGTTTCTGCATCCCGCGCGCAAGCGAAAGACGCTGAAGCTTAAGACCATGGCGCAGGCCACGCGCATTTTGTTTGAGGGGAAGCGCGCGGTTGGCGTTGCGTACACATGCAAAGGCGCGCACTTGGAGGCGAAGGCGCGACGCGAAGTCATCTTGTCCGGCGGCGCGATTAACTCTCCGCAATTGCTGATGCTGTCGGGTATCGGAGATGCCGGCCGTCTGAAAAATGTAGGTATCGAACCGATTGTCGATGCAAAGGCCGTTGGCCGTAATTTGCAGGACCATATTGCGGTGTCCTATTTCTACAAAGTCCGCACGGCGACGCTGAATGATGTGCTGCACCCGTTCGTGGGCAAAATCCGCGCCGGGTTGCGCTATATGGCCGACCGGGCGGGGCCGCTGTCGTTAAGCGTCAATCAAAGCGGGGGTTTTGTGCGCAGCGATGCAACGAAAAAGCACCCGAATTTGCAGCTATATTTCAGTCCGGTCAGCTACACCAAAACACCATTGTCCGAACGAAAGCTGCTCAACCCCGATCCATTTTCGGCGTTTCTGCTGTCGCATAACCCCTGCCGTCCGACCAGTCGGGGGCATATTGAGCTTGCCTGCGCTGACCCTGCTAAATATCCGGTCATCCACCCGAACTATCTCGCAACGCAAGCCGATATTGACGACGTTCTGGCCGGCAACCGATTGTTGAAGCAAATTGCGCGGACGAAGCCGCTTGCGGATATTATTACCGAAGAGCTCATTCCCGGCGCGCATGTCGATGGCGATGAAGCCCTGCTCGCGGATTTTCGGGCACGCGCGGATACCGTCTATCATCCAACAAGCACCTGCATGATGGGCCCGGATGCAGCGACCTCCGTGGTCGATGTCCGCTTACGTGTGCATGGTGTGGACGGCTTGCGGGTCGTCGACGCCTCCGTGTTTCCGACAATCACATCGGGCAACACCAACGCCCCTACGGTGATGGTCGCTGAAAAGGGTGCGGCCATGATCTTGGAAGACGCAAAAAGCATGCGTTAATTTTATTTACCAGTCCTTTTCGGCTGTGCTACCTTCGTCAGATAGCGCGAATCCGGGGAGGGAGTGGCGATGCATCCGAAGATCGATCTAAAGCAGTTACCGCCGTTAAAGGCGCTTAAGGGTTTTGAGGCGGCGACCCGTCACCAAAGCATCCGCGATGCCGCGGACGAGCTTTGCCTCACCCACCCTGCGGTCAGCCATCAGGTCCAGCTGATTGAAGACGCGCTTGGTGTGACGTTATTCGTCCAGGAAGGGCGGCATATCGTGTCGACGGAAGAGGGTAAGGTTCTCTATCCTTATGTCCGCGCTGCTTTTGAATCGCTGCTGGAGGGGGTTGAAGAAGTCCACCGCCATGCGTTGGACAAGCCACTTCGCGTGCAGACCTATGTCACGGCGTCGATACGTTGGCTCGCAAAACGTGTTCCGCAGTTTCTGGCTGATCACCCCGAGGTAAAGCTGACGCTCAACACATGTGCTGTTGAATGGGAATTTGACGATGTCCACGCGGATGTAGGGCTTGTCTATTGCGCGTCAGAACCCGACGCGACCAAATTTCATTGGGTTCCGCTGTATGAATATGCGCTGTTTCCCGTCTGTAGCCCCGCTGTTGCAGAGGCGATGGGTCCAAATCCCAGCCCGCAGACATTGATGACCAAGCCGCTTGTGGCCATCTATACCGAAGTGCAAAATTGGGAGACATGGTTTGCTTCGGCCGGGTCGGCGTTTGAACCCTCCGTGCCCTATCTCATGGTCGACACCTTGGCCGTTGCGCTTGAAATGGCGCTGAACGGTGAAGGCATTGCGCTGGTCAACGGCCCGTTTGTTGATCAGGATTTGGCCGCCGGTCGGCTCGTTCAGCCCGTTGGGCATAAAGCAGTTTGCCCCGGCGCATGGGGCCTTATCTGCCGCAAGGATATGAAAGAAAATCTGCGCATTCGGACATTCATGGATTGGGTGGCCAAGAATGTCGAAGACAGCCGTTTAGGCGTCGCAGCTTAGCGTTTCGGCACGACCTCATAGCCCGGCTCTTCGGGTTCATCGTCGACCATATCGGCCGGAAATCCGGTGCCCAAAACCTTAATGCCCAATGGCTCTTCATAACGACGGATGATGTTGGGTGAAAATTCGCGAGGTCCGTAAGCTTCCTCGCCTTCCTTAAAGATTTTCACGATTAGCGGCGACAGTTCAACGGGGACATGTGCCGATTGGGCAATTTTGTCGAACAGGCCCACGTCCTTGCTGACGAGGTCCATCGTGAAATTGATGTCGCGGCTGCCGTTGAGGATAACCTGGCTTTCGGTTTCGTGGACGAAGCTGTTGCCCGACGAGATCCGGATCGCTTCATATGTGGTGTTCATGTCAAGCCCGATGGCTTTGCATGTCGTCAACGCCTCAGCCAGTGCAACGAGATGTACCGTGCAGAGATAATTGGTCATCACCTTCAATTGTGACGCGGTTCCAAGGTCGCCGGTGTGCAATATGCGCCGTCCCATTGTCGTCAAAACCGGCAGAACAAATTCGAACGCGGCGCGTGGGCCGCCTGCGAAAATCGCAATATTGCCGGTGTCCGCACGATGGCAGCCGCCCGAAACCGGGCATTCCATGAACATCGCACCACGCGCCTCAACCAATGCGCCGAGCCGGATGACTTCGCTATAATCGGTTGTGCTCATTTCGAGCCAAACTTGGCCCGGGCGCATGATTTGAAGAAAACCGTCCGCGCCTTCGGCCACGGCAGCGCTGGCCGCTGGGGACGGCAAGCAGGTGATGATCAGGTCGACGGCTTCACCCAATTCTTTTGGAGATGCTGCGGAGGCTGCACCGCGATTGACATATTCGGCAACAAGTGCGGCATCAAGGTCGCGTACAGTGACGTCATGACCATTGCGGATCAGGCTGCCTGCCAGTTTTCCGCCAACATTGCCAAGACCGATAAATCCGATTTTCATGATTGCACCCAGTTAATTTACAGCAGGCGATACGCGCCCTTTGGAAAAGTTAGAGCGCCGTCGATGCGTAGCCACAATTGAAAAATTTGGCCAATTGGATGAATTATTTTGCACCGCGCCGGAGAACTCCACGCGACTGGGCGCTATTTACGTAACGCTATATCCAAGCGTGGCGGACAGAGCTTCGGCCAGCCTAGTGCGGGCAAGGGCGCAGACGACTTTTCGATCGGCAAGCGCGCCCGGATCGAAGGGTTCGAGAAAGTGAACGTCCACGGCGTAAGTGCCGGGCCGTGTAAATGCCCGCCATGCGCTTTCCCAGCCGGTCTCTACACCCACCCAAGCGATGTCCGCGGCGTCGGCACCGAAGTCTAAAAGAACCGGCTGAATCATCATTGGCTTGGGCGGCGGTGCCAATGTCGCAAACAAGGACTGTTTGAACGGCAATAGCCCACTGCCGTCCGAGGTTGTGCCTTCCGGGAAAAGTGTCACCGACCAGTTTTCGGCGATAGCCTCGCGTAACTCGGCCACTTGTTGCCCGATATTCTGCTTTTCCGTGCGGTTGACGAAAATGGTGTGGTTCAGCTTTGCAAGCCAGCCAATGATGGGCCAGTCGCGCACGCCATCCTGTGCGACAAAGGAGGTGCCCGTTATGCCGGCCAATATCGGAATATCGTGCCATGAAAGATGGTTGGCGACAAAGAACACATCCCGGCGGAGCGGACTGCCGTGAACGCGGACACGCGCGCCCAAGGCGCGGGCAGCAATGCGTAAGAATAACATCGCCCATGGTGACGGCAACCGCAACAGATGCCAGACAAGGTGAAGCGGCAATAACACCGTAAGCGGCACGGCAATCCAAATGACGCGCATGGCGCACAGGAAATATGCCTGCAGCTGAACCTTTGGTTTCGCAATGCTAATAGTCGCCATCGGGTTCCGCTTTAAAATTGGGACAATAATGAAATCTTAACGTGCCTAGCCACCGACTGTGACTTTCCGATGACGGTCCCACATTACGCTAGTTCGCGCAACGCTTGCATATCATGGCTTATCGTTTTTTCAAACGCAGCGCATCCCAACTGGCGTCGGCCAGCCATCCACCGTCGACAGGCAAGCTTGCGCCGTTGATAAAGCTGTCTTCATGGGCAAGAAACGCAATGGCCCGGGCGACATCTTCGGGCTTGGCAAAACGGCCCATTGGAACGCGGTCGATGATATCGCTATCGGAATAGGCGCCCGAACCTTGATCAGCCTCGTCCATTTCCGTTTTAATCCAGCCCGGACATACGGCGTTTACACGCACACCGCGGCCGCCCCATTCTGCCGCAAGCGTTCGCGTCAATCCGACCAATCCGTGCTTTGACGCGTTGTAGGCGGATCGATCGATAACACCGTGAAGGCCCGCAATTGAGGCAACGTTGATTATGTTGCCCCGGTTACGCGCCAGCATCTGCTTTCCGATTTCGCGGCACAGCAAAAACGGTCCGGTGAGGTTGATGTTCATGACGCGCTGCCACTGTTCGATACTGGTCGTTTCGGCGCTGCAAATCAAACTGATGCCGGCGTTGTTGACCAACACGTCTGCGGCACCATGGTCGCGGGCAATTTTCTCCGCCAGTTCGACGACAAATGCTTCAGAGGAAATGTCACCGGAAAGCGCGGATACGCTCCCGCCAAGAGCAACCAATGCTTCGACTTGCGCATCCAAGGGCTGCACGTCGGTCATGACAACATGATAGCCTTTTTCGGCAAAAAGCCGTGCCGTTGCAAAGCCAACGCCTTGTGCAGCACCCGTAACCAACGCAACCTTCATAGCCCCACCTTTATATTCTCAATCAACCCCGCGCGCCTTACAGGCACCGGCGATCCTAATCCAAAAATTTTTTTAACCGGTCCCGTCATATTCCCCATTTGTGCCTGATGGCAAACCGGCCCTAAGGTTCTGTTATAAGGAGCAAGGCGTTTATGCAAACATCGGCACGAGTTGTGATAATCGGCGGCGGCATAATGGGGGCTTCGTTGCTTTACCATCTCGCCGAACTCGGGTGGACGGACTGTCTGCTGATCGAAAAAGATGAGCTGACCTCCGGCTCGACATGGCACGCGGCTGGCCAGTGCCCCAACATCACGGGCAGCTTCAACCTTGCCAAGATGCATGCGTATAGCAATGATCTCTATCCGCGGCTGGAAGGTTTGACCGGGCAATATGTCAGTTGGCATAAATCCGGCGGTATCCGTCTTGCAACCAACGAGCGCGAGCTGGCGTGGATGCGCTACATTCAGGGCTTTTCGAAAATCATCGGGTTTGAGATGGAGATTATCCCGCCTGAGGAAATTCTCCGCCACAACCCATTCATGACGCTTGACGGTGTCATCGCCGGTGCGCGGACGACCGAAGACGGACATGCTGATCCGTCGGGTATCTGCAACGCGCTTGCCATTGGTGCCAAGAATATGGGCGCCAAAATTGTGCGCAAAAACCGCGTGACGGGCCTGACGCAATTGCCATCTGGCGAATGGGATGTGGAAACGGAAAAGGGCACGATTCGAGCCGAAATCGTCGTCAATGCGGCGGGCTGCTATGCCCGGCAAATCGCGCAAATGGCGGGCATAGATATTCCGGTGACGAACATGGAGCATCATTATGTTGTCACCGATCCGATCCCCGCATTCAAAGATCGCGATGAAGAAATACCGGTCATGCGTTGCCCCCATGTGTCGGGATATTTCCGGCAGGAGCAGAAAAGCGGACTGATTGGCGTTTACGAAAATACGGGCCTCGCCGAAGCATGGGCACCACGCGGTGGAAACCCTGAATGGGATTCGACGAGCGAGTTGTTCCCTGAAGATCTGGAGCGCATCGCCCCATGGCTGGAACGCGCGATTGAACGGATGCCGATTTTTGGTGAAGTCGGTTTGCGGCGCTTCGTCAACGGCGCGATTCCGCATACGCCCGACGGCGGACCTCTGTTGGGACCAGCGGTTGGCCTGAAGAATTTTTGGCACTGTTGCGGCACAAGCTTTGGCATCGCGCAAGGCGGCGGCGCTGGAAAATATCTGGCGCAGTGGATGGTGTTCGGTGATGCCGATATCAACATGACCGAATTCGATCCGCGCCGTTACGGCCCTTATGCGGACGAAGATTACAGCCGCGCTAAGGTTTTCCTTGATTACCGCATGACGTTCACGACGCGGCTTCCCGGTGAGGAAGAGCCCGATGGCCGCCCGCAAAAGATGAGCGCGCTATATGGCCGTTTGCTGTCCGCTGGCGCGGTATATGGCGAAACCTACGGCTGGGAGCGGCCCAAATATTTTGCCCTCGACGGCGCAGAAGAAGAAGGCGGCTATCACCGCACCAACAGCTTTGACGCGGTCGCGGCAGAGGTAAAGGCGGTTGCCGAGCGGGTTGGCGTGCTCGACCTGTCCGGCTTTGCGAAATATGATGTGAGCGGACCAGATGCCGAGGCATTCCTCAACCGTATTTGCGCCAACCGCATGCCCAAAAAATTGGGCGGTATCGGCTTGGTGCATCCGCTTTCGGTGCAGGGCCGCATTTATGGCGAAATGACCGTCACGCGTTTTGCAGATGACCATTTCTACTGCCTCTCGGCAGCAGCGGCGGAACAGCGCGACTGGGACTTGCTGATCCAAAGCAAATTGCCGGACGAAGATGTGACCATTCGCAATCTGACGATGGACCTTGGCGTTTTGGTGATGAACGGCCCGCGTTCGCGCGATGTGCTCGAAAAGCTAACCGACGCCGACCTTAGCAATGAAGGTTTCCGCTGGCTCAGTGGTCAGGAGATCGTGATTGCGGGTATCACGATGCGTGCGCTTCGTGTGTCTTATGCAGGCGAGTTGGGCTGGGAATTGCATCCTGCGATGAAGGACCTCGCGGCGCTCTACGAAGCCGTTTGGGAAGCCGGGCAGGAGTTCGGCATCGTCAATTACGGATTGTACGCAGCGAACAGCATGCGGGTTGAAAAGGGTTATAAGGCCTGGGGTTCCGAGCTCACCAACGAATTGACGATGATTGAGGCGGACATGCCACGCTTCATCAATTTCAATAAGGATGATTTCGTCGGCAAGCAGGCGACGTTGGATGCGCCTGAGCGTTTCCGCATTGTGTATGGCGCGGTTGATGCAGATAATGTCGATGTGCGCGGCGGCGAACCAATTTTGGTGGGCGACCATTGTATCGGCCTGACGACATCAGGCGGCTATGGCCATCGCGTTGGCAAGAGCCTGTTTTTCGCCTGTGTGCCCATTGAAAATGCGGCACCGGGGTCGCAGTTCGATATCGTGTTACAGGGCGAACGACGCATCGGCACAGTGCTGGAGCACCCTGTTTATGATCCTAATAACGCCAAGATGAAGGTCTGATCCGCGTGGCTGAATTACCCAAAAAGGCAAAAGTCGTCATCATCGGTGGCGGTGTCATCGGCTGTTCGATTGCATATCACCTGACCAAGATCGGTTGGGACGAC
>NZ_JBILOS010000017.1:0-31103 GCF_044374345.1 Sphingorhabdus sp.
GCCGCCACCGCCACCGCCACCGCCACCGCCACCGCCCCCGCCACCGCCACCGCCACCCCCGCCACCTCCCCCCCCGCCGCCGCCGCCGCCGCCGCCGACGAATTTCATGACACTCGAATATTTTCAGTCAGATGGGCCGAGCGTTCACCGTGCGATCACTGCTTATCAGGCAGGTGCTACCGGGCGAGGCGCAACCGTTGGTGTGATCGATTCAGGGATTGATCCTAATAGCCACGAGTTCGCTGGCCGCATTCATGCACAGTCAGGCGACGTAACGGGTGCGGGTAGGCCACTTGGTGATGACGACGGGCACGGTACTGCGGTAACGCGGGTCATTGCAGCCGCCAAAGATGATCGCGATGTACATGGCATTGCCTTTAATGCGACAATATTGGCGCTTCGGGCGGATCAGGCGGGAAGCTGTACCACGGCAGCCCCCGGCCAAGATGCGGCTTCATGTTCCTTTCTGGACACATCCATTGCAGCCGGGGTCGACCGCGCGGTCGACAATGGCGCGCGTGTTATTAACATTTCCCTCGGCGGTGGGGGCGGTGCGAGTACGGTACTACAGGCTGCTATAAATCGCGCGACCTTAGCCGGAATCGTGGTCGTTGTATCCGCTGGTAATGAGGGCAATGAAGCTGCGCCTGCCTTTGACCCGAACAGCCCAAGCCCCTTTGCGCAAGCTCTTTTGGCCAACGGAAACGGGCTTGTTATCATTTCGACATCTGTCGATGACAATGATGTCATATCCAAGTTTAGTAACAAGGCGGGTGTCGCGCAAAATGCAGTGTTGTCCGCATTGGGGCAAGGCATTTGCTGCGAATACCAAAACGACACCATCTATCGTTTCGTCGAGAATGGCCAGACGCTTGTTAGAGTTTTCAACGGTACATCATTTTCTGCGCCACAGATTTCCGGAGCTGCAGCTTTGTTGGCGCAAGCCTTTCCCAATCTCACGGGCGCACAGATTGTAAGTCTGCTCTTGTCATCAGCGCGCGATGCGGGCGACCCCGGCACCGACGCAATTTACGGACGCGGCATATTGGATATTGGGCGCGCCTTTGCGCCCTCCGGAACGACCTCATTGGCGGGCACAACAATAGCCGTACCGCTTTCGGGTGATGGTGGCACAACAAGTGGCCCGATGGGTGATGTCGCGATGTCCAATCGTCCCGTGAATGCGGTGATCCTGGATAGCTATGGCCGTGCATATGATATCGACCTTGCGCATGGATTGAATGCCACTGCGCCCCGGTTAAGGTTAACGCCTGCGCTTATCCATCAGGACCGGGCGGTCAGCGCGGTTCTTGGCACAACCCAAATTGCATTTTCGATCAGCGACAGCGGCGTTGGCTCAGCCAGCATATTACCGCTCGCGCTTTCGGACGGGCAAGCGCGACAAGCGCGGTTGTTGGCAGGCCGGGTGAGCGCAGATATTAGCAAAGATACCCGCTTTAGCTTGGGCATCCGGCAAACGGCCGCCCATCAGGTTGTGGCCTTGCAAGATATGGCCAGCAGCGCCTTTTTGACCGCTGGTGAGGCGCGGATGGAGGGCGGCTTTGAGCGCCAGCCGGGCAATTCCTTTGCCCTGCGACAGAAATTGGGTGCTTTCGGACTGACGGGTAGCGTCGAACATGGCGACGCCCGTCTGTATCAAGGCGCCGGCGACGAATATCTCCGCCGCGGTACACGCGAATATCCCTATGCAGCATTAGGGCTGTCGCTGGATCGTAAGATCGGGCCGGCCAGACTGGCGCTGGGTGCTAATTGGATGCGGGAGGATGAAACGATCCTTGGTGCCCGCTTTGCCAACTTCATCGGCCGCAGCGGTGCGCGCAGCCTGTTCGTCGACGGCAATATGGAAGCGACCTTGGGACAGGGCTGGTCCATCGGCACCAGTTGGCGGCAAGGGTGGACCTATGCCAATGCGGGGTCGACATTGACGGGACAAAGCCTGCTGAAGAGCAACGCATTTTCCTTTGACGTCACACGGGCCAACGCATTTGCCTATGGCGACCGGCTGGCGTTTCGGTTGGCCCAACCGCTGCGCGTCACCAGCGGCGGCCTCGCGCTGAATGTGCCTGTTGCCTATGATTATGCCACGCTTACGCCGACATTCGGCATCAGACGCTTCAGCCTTGCCCCGCAAGGGCGCGAGATCGCGAGCGAGATTGTGTGGATATTGCCAATAAGCGGCGGCTATGTCTCGTCAAACCTGTTCTGGCGACAGGAGCCGGGGCATTTTGAAAGTGCGCCGGATGACATCGGCGTGGCGTTCCGGCTGCAGTTCGGTTTTTAAACGGTAAAGCTTTCGCCGCAGCCACAACTGCCGGTGGCGTTAGGATTATTGAAGACAAAGCCAGCGGCGAATTCATCTTCGACCCAATCCATGATGGATCCGACGAGATAAAGCACCGAGCCGCCATCGATATAGAGCACGCCGCCCGGCGTTTCGATTTTTTCATCAAAAGCGATGGCTTCGGACACATAGTCGACCGAGTACGCAAGGCCCGAACAGCCCCGACGCGGCGTGGATAGCTTTACGCCAATCGCGCCTTCGGGTGCCTTGGACATCAGCTCGGCAATCCGCGCTTCCGACGCGGGCGTCAGGATGACTGCAGCGGGGCGAACGCGGGTCTTTACATCGGTCATAACATTCCAAGCTCCAGACGGGCTTCATCGGTCATATTGGCGGGCGACCATGCAGGTTCCCAGACCAAATTTACTTCAGCATCACCAATGCCCGGCACCGCGCCAACGCGCAGTTCAACTTCTCCCGGCATGGATTCCGCCACCGGGCAATGCGGGGTCGTCAGTGTCATCGATACGAGCGCATGGCCGTCATTGATCTCGACATTGTAAATCAGGCCAAGGTCATAAATGTTCACCGGAATTTCCGGGTCGTAAATTTCCTTAAGCGCGGCAATGACCGCTTCGTATAAATCGCCGTCGGGTTCGCCCGGTGATGGCGCAGCAGGTTTCTGCGCGAGAAAGCCCTCCAGATAATCCTTCTTACGGGCCAAAGTCTCGCCAGGCGTTTCGACGGCGTTTTCCACGCGCGCACGGGGCGGCTTTTCGACGCTATCAACTTCTTCTATCCGGATGTTCTCGTTCATCCAAAAATCCTTTTCACCCGTTCCAGCCCGCGCACCAGCGCTGCGACATCATGTTCGTCATTATAAATACCAAAGCTCGCCCGCGCGGTCGCGGGGATGCCCAGATGGTCCATCAGCGGTTGTGCGCAGTGATGGCCGGCACGAATCGCGACATTTTCTTCGTCCAATATCGTGCCGATGTCGTGCGGATGGATGCCCTCCATGCTGAAGGACACGATGCCAGCGGACTTTTCCGGACCGTATAAGGTGACCGAATTGATACCGCGCAAAGCATCGCGCGTTTGCGCCGCGAGCGCGCTTTCATGCGCAAATATCGCCTCGGGACCAAAGCTGTCGATAAAGTCGATCGCGGCGTGCAGGCCGATTACCTCGATAATCATCGGGGTGCCCGCCTCAAAACGCGATGGCGCCGGGGCGTAAGTCGTCTTCTCAAAGGTCACACGATCAATCATCGCACCGCCGCCCTGCCATGGCGGCATGGAATCCAGCGTTTCCGCCTTTGCCCACAACACGCCAACGCCGGTTGGGCCATATAATTTGTGGCCGGACATGACGTAAAAGTCGCAGTCCAGCTCGGCCATGTTCAGCCGCATACGCGGTGCGGCCTGACAGCCATCGAGCATGAGCTTGGCACCAACAGCATGTGCAGCCTTGGCCGCACGCTTTACGCCAAGGACCGACCCAAGCACATTGGACACATGCGCGAGCGCGACGAGCTTGTGCTGTGCAGTCAGGTTCGCTTCCAGCCAGTCGAGGTCAATCAGGCCGTCGCCGGTCAGTGGGCAGACGTCGATATGCGCGCCGACCTTTTCCGCGAGCATCTGCCACGGCACGATATTGCTGTGATGCTCCAACTGGCTGAGCATGATGCGGTCGCCAGCGGTCAGATTGGCGGGGCCCCAGCTTTGTGCGACCAAATTGATGCCCTCGGTCGCGCCGCGCACGAACACGACTTCGTTCGGTGATGCTGCGCCGATGAACCGCGCCACGCGCTCACGCGCCGCCTCAAACGCGACGGTCATATTGGCCGAGCGGGCATAGACGCCGCGGTGGACGGTGGCATAATCGGCGCCACCGGCACGCATCATCGCGTCGAGCACGACCTGCGGTTTTTGCGCCGTCGCGGCGGTGTCGAGATAATGCCAGTTGTTCGCAAGGCCGGGGAATTGGTCACGAAGGGCGGTGGTGGTCACACCAAATCCCCCAATTTGGCCAACGCCGTTTCGGTCAGCGCCTCTTCATCGGCCGCGCCTTCAAACACGCCCGCGACAAAGGCCTGCAACATCAGCTTCTTTGCCTCGGCAGGGGTAATGCCGCGCGCTTGCAGATAGAAAAGTCCCATGGCGTCCAACTCGCCAATCGCGCAGCCATGCGCGCATTTGACGTCGTCGGCATAAATTTCGAGTTCGGGCTTGGCGTTGGCGGTCGCGCTGCGGTCCAGCAGCATCGCTTTGACGGACTGTACGCTGTCGGTTTGCTGGGCATCGCGTGCCACGGCTACTTTGCCGAGATAGGTGCCGGTCGCTGTACCCGCCAAGACGGAGCGGACAATCTGCGATGATGTCGCGCCGGGTTCGGCATGGGTAACGGTGGTGATGACCTCAAGCGTTTGCGTGCCGCCACCAATTTGCACCGCGCCAAGTTTGAAATCAGCACCCTCGTGCAGTGTGACGTTCAACTCCACCCGCCCATAATCGCCGCCTGTATTCAGCACATGGATGGCGGCGGCGGCGCCTTTGCCAATCGCGATGTCCAATTGATGAATCGAGCCGCCGTCTTGAATGATGGTCCGCGCAAAGGCTCCACCCGCAGGTACGATGATGCTTTCGGGTGCAGGCAATGGCCACGCCGCCTCGACGGCGGCAATGTCGCTGTAGCGCCATGCTTCATTGTGGCGGGTTGGCGCGGACATGCTCAAGCCGCCAATTCCTTATATCCGTCACGCTCCAGCTCAAGCGCGAGGTCGGCACCGCCGGTCCGCGTGATGCGGCCATCGGCGAGGACATGGACAAAGTCGGGTTTCACATAATCGAGCAGCCGCTGATAATGGGTGATCAGCAGCACAGCCTTGTCCGGCTTGCGCATGATGCGGTTGATGCCATCGCCCACTGTGCGCAGCGCGTCGATGTCGAGGCCGCTGTCGGTTTCATCAAGGATCGCGAGCGCCGGGTCGATGATACCCATCTGCACCATTTCGTTGCGCTTCTTCTCGCCGCCGGAAAAGCCGACATTCACGGGACGCTTAAGCATCTCCATATCCATGCCAAGCGCGCCTGCCTGTTCGCGTGCGACCTTCAGGAATTCACCACCGGTCAGCGGCGCCTCACCGCGATATTTGCGCTGCGCATTGAGCGCCTCGCGCAGGAACTGGACGTTCGACACGCCGGGAATTTCGACCGGATATTGAAAGCCCAAGAACAGACCTGCGGCGGCGCGCTCATGTGGTTCGAGGGCGAGCAGGTCGATAGGCTCCTGTGTGCCCCGGCGAAGGCCGGGGTCCAGTGCGGCCCCCGGGTCGTCTGTTTGAGGTTCTGGACCCCGGCCTTCGCCGGGGAGCACGGGTGGCGTAAAGGTCACCGAACCCTCGGTCACCTCATAACCGGGGCGACCCGAAAGCACATAGCCCAGCGTCGATTTTCCCGCGCCGTTCGGTCCCATGATCGCATGGATCTCGCCCGCGTTCAGCGAGAGCGTGAGGCCCTTAAGGATAGGCTTGTCGCCAACATTGGCGTGGAGGTTATTTATCTGGAGCATATGACGTCTGTTTTTCCGTTAAATCGTTTTGCGTTGGAGAGGCGAAAATGCCTCACCCCACGCTCCCCTCAAGGCTGATGCCCAACAACTTCTGCGCCTCAACCGCGAATTCCATCGGCAGTTGCTGCAGCACTTCTTTGGCAAAGCCGTTGACGATCAGCGCGACCGCTTCTTCGGCATTCAGGCCGCGGGCCATTGCGTAGAACATCTGGTCGTCCGAAATCTTGCTCGTCGTCGCCTCATGCTCGATCTGCGCGCTTGGGTTGCGGACCTCGATATAGGGGACGGTGTGTGCGCCGCTCAAAGACCCGAGCAGCAGCGAGTCACATTGGGTGAAGTTGCGCACGCCTTCGGCATTGGGCGCAACGCGCACAAGTCCGCGATAGGTGTTGTTGCTGTGTCCGGCGCTGATGCCCTTGCTGACGATGGTCGAGCGCGAACCCTTACCATTGTGGATCATCTTGGTGCCGGTGTCGGCCTGCTGGTGATTGTTGGTCACCGCGACCGAGTAAAATTCGCCGACGCTGTTTTCGCCGTTCAATACGCAGCTTGGATATTTCCATGTCACCGCGCTGCCGGTTTCCACCTGGGTCCAGCTCACCTTGCTGTTCCGTCCCTGACACAATGCGCGCTTGGTCACGAAATTATAGATGCCGCCTTTGCCTTCCGCGTCGCCGGGATACCAGTTTTGCACGGTCGAATATTTGATTTCGGCATCGTCCAGGGCGACCAGTTCGACCACGGCGGCGTGCAGCTGGTTTTCGTCGCGCATTGGCGCGGTGCAGCCTTCGAGGTAGCTGACATAGCTGCCCTTGTCGGCGACGATTAATGTCCGTTCGAACTGCCCCGTATTTTCCGCGTTGATACGGAAATAGGTGGACAGCTCCATCGGGCAGCGCACGCCTTCGGGGATGTAGACGAACGTCCCGTCGGAAAAGACGGCGCAATTCAGCGTGGCGAAATAATTGTCGTGCATCGGCACAATCTTGCCGAGATATTTGCGGACGAGATCAGGATATTCCTTAATCGCTTCCGAAATGCTGCGGAAAATAACGCCAGCCCGCTCCAATTCGGCGCGGAAGGTTGTGGCGACCGACACGCTGTCAAACACGGCATCAACCGCGACGCGGCGTTGAGGCAAGCCACCATCTTCGCCGCCTTCGACACCGGCGAGCAACTTCTGCTCGGCAATCGGAATGCCCAGCTTTTCGTAAACGCGCAGGATTTCGGGATCGACCTCATCCAGTGAATTCAGCTTCGGCTTCGCCTTGGGCGCGGCATAATAATAGGCGTCCTGATAATCGATCGGCGGGACATTGAGCTTGGCCCAATCCGGCGCTTCCATCGTTTTCCACATGGCAAAGGCCTTAAGCCGCCATTCGAGCATCCATTCAGGCTCATTCTTTTTTGCCGAAATGAAGCGGACGGTATCTTCGTTCAGGCCCTTTGGCGCGAAATCGGTTTCGATGTCCGACGACCAGCCATGCTCGTAATCAGCAACCTTTTCGGCGGCGTCCCATGCTGCCTTGTCTTTGATTTCAATATCGTCGGTCATCGCGTCAGTCCTGCCAAATTGATTTGCGCAAGCGCACCGCGCACAGCGTTGTTGACGGCGGGCCAATGCGATTGGACGTGGCAGCTGCCTTCTTTCGCGCAATGCTGACCCAAGGCGTGTTTATGCGTATCGCAGCACGCGGTCATCGCAATTGGGCCTTCGACGGCCTCAATAATATCCGCCAGGTTGATGGCCGCAGCAGGACGGGCAAGCGTGATGCCACCCCCCGTGCCACGTGCCGAACGCAAAAGGCCCGCCTTGGTCAACATGCTCACCAGCTTTTGAGTCGTGGGCAGCGCAAGGCCAGTTTCGGTCGCAAGGTCCGTCGCAGATACGCGCGCAGAGCCGCAATGGCGCGAAGCCGCGCTCATAACCACCACTGCATAATCTGCCATATTCGACAAACGCATAACAACGTCCCTAATCAGATAAATTTACTCCGATTGGGGGCAGATGGTCCCTTTATCCGCGGAAATCAACCCAGAAAGGATAAGATATCGCGGTAGTTTTCCTTGCCCAGCCGCATGCGCTTTTAAACATTCACGATATTTTTTGGGGTTAAGCCGCGTTATTTCCGTAATTTGCCGGCGACGTAGCTTTCCAATCTCTGTGTTTCTTCAGCAGAAAAACGCAGGCCCAGCTTACTGCGCCGCCACAATATGTCGCTTGCGGAGCGCGCCCATTCCTGGGCGATCAAATAGTCGACTTCGCGCGCATATAGCCCATGGCCAAAATGCGTGCCGAGATCTGTGATGGCGTGTGCATCGGCCAGAATCGCTCGCGTCAGCGTCCCATAGCTGCGCACCCAGCGATGGGTGAGGGACGCAGGCAGAAACGGGTATGCGCGCCGCAGTTCATCCGCCAATTCATCGGCACCATCGGTCGGAAAATCGCCACCGGGAAGCGGCTTTTGGAGCGTCCAGCTTCGCCCATCGAGAATAGGCATAGTTCCGGCGAGCTTTTTGACGGCGCTTTCGGCCAAGTGGCGGTATGTTGTAATCTTTCCGCCGAAGACAGATAGGATCGGCGCTTGCCCGTCGGCATCAACGTCGACTTCAAAATGGTAACCGCGCGATGCGGTTTCGGGCTTGCCCGACCCGTCATCGACCAGCGGACGAACACCGGCATAGCTATATATGACGTCCGCTGCCGTGATGGCTTGTTTGAAATAGGCGCCAGCAGATTCGCAGATATAATCGATTTCTTCGGGCGTCGCGATAATGTCGTTGAGCGAACCTTTGTGATCGGCATCGGTCGTGCCGATCAGGGTGAAGTCATCCTCATACGGAATGGCGAAGAATATCCGGCCATCGGGATTTTGGCAGAAATAAGCCTGCGGCGTATCGAACATTTTGCGCACAACGATATGTGACCCGCGCACAAGCCGGATGGTTTCGGCTGCATTGCGTTGACGCCCGGTGGTGCGCGCAAGCAGTTCAAGCACTGCTGGCCCTGCCGCGTTGGCAACGGCGCGCGCCTGTATAGGCGGCTGGCCTGCAATTTCGATATGCCAGATGCCGTCGCGTCGTTCGATGTGCGTGACTTCGCAATGCGTGCGGATTTCTGCGCCATGTTGCGCTGCGTCCATGGCGTTAAAGATCACCAGTCGCGCGTCATCGACCCAGCAATCGGAATATTCGAACGCAGTTGTGAATTGGGGCTTCAGCGGCTTACCGGCGGGTTCAGACGCAAGCTTTACGGTGCGGGTCGCGGGGAGCAGTTTGCGGCCGCCAATATGGTCATATAAAAACAGGCCCAAGCGGACGAGCCACGCGGGCCGAATGCCCTTTTGATGCGGCAGGATGAAGCGCAGCGGCCAAATGATGTGCGGCGCAATGGCCCACAACCGCTCGCGCTCAATCAACGATTCCCGCACCAGCGCGAATTCATAATGCTCAAGATAGCGCAGCCCGCCGTGAATAAGTTTTGTCGATGCAGAGGATGTGCCGCGCGCAAGATCACCGCGCTCGAGCAAGACCACCTTTGCGCCTCGCCCCGCGGCGTCGCGCGCAATGCCCGCACCGTTTATGCCGCCGCCGATTACGGCGAGGTCAAAAATTGGCTGGCTCATAAAAATCCCCAAGCAAAGGTCGCCGCGGCGAAGAAAGCGGTCAAGGTGGCGAGCATCACGGGCAGCATCGCTTTCCAGCCTTGCCCGAGTAACAGATCAAGCCGTGACCGCATAGCGGTTGCGGTAACGGCGAACAAGAGCATCGCCTTGGATGCCAGCAGGCCATATTCGGCCACCCATTTCGGCGCGTCGACAAACGAGTTGACGGCAACCACCGCGAAAAACGCGATGATGAACCACGGCAGTTTCAACTTCGCCGCAAGGCTTTTCGATTGGCCAATGCCCGAGCCGATGGCGAGGCCAATGAGCGCCACTGCGGGGGCCAGCAAGGCCACGCGCGACAGCTTTACGATGGTAGCCGTTTCACCGGCGGATTGGGAAAAACTATAACCACCGCCCAGCGACTGCGCGACGTCATGTATCGCAGCGCCCATCAGGAAACCCGCCTGACGATCCGTGAAGGCAAGCTGCGCCGCGATGAGGGGGTAAAAGGACATGGCGATAGCACTGGCGAGCGAAACGCCCACCAACGTCAGCGTGAATTGGTTCTGGTTCAGCCGCTCGCGGCCAATAACGGCGTAGATGGCCAAGGCCGCGGATGCGCCACAAATCGCCGTTGCGCCGCCCGCAAGCCAGCCTGCATAATTGCTTTGCCCAGATAGTCGCGCGCCGAACAGGCCCGCACCCATCACCAGCGCCATGATGCACACCAACCCCAGAAAGGCGAGTGCACCCAATCCGCCAATCTGCATGACGGTGACCTGGGTCCCCAGCAGAACGATGCCCCACCGCAAACAAGAAGTGCCGCAGAAATCGAGGCCCGGGTGGACCTTTTGCTCAGCCGATATAAAATTGAGCGCCAGACCAAGCAGAAGCCCGGCCAATATGACGGGCATGGCATAATGTTCAGAGAACCAAGTCGCTGCGACCGACGCGATACCGACGATAGCAAGGCCCGGGAACAATGCGCCGATCATCAATCGTTTGCGCGGCGCCGGATGGTCCTCGGCAAGATAGGTCTCGCCATACAGGTCAGCGATATAATTCGCGTTTATGTCTTGCGGTGTCATATGGCCTTCTATAGGCAGATGCATCAGAAGTTCCAGCATAAAGCGGGATGAACTATACGCCAAGTGGACACAGTCATGCGCAGGGGTGAAGCGAAGTGAAGCCTATCACACCAACATTGCGATGGATCCTTTTCGGATTGTTATGTGTCGCGGGTATCTTCAATGCGATGGATCGGCCGGTCATTGCGATCCTTAAGCCTGACATATCCGCTGATCTCGGCTGGAGCGATACGGATTTTGCCAATCTGGCTTTTGTAACGCAGGTTGCGGCTGCACTGTCATTTTTGTTCACTGGCTGGCTGGTGGACAAATTGGGCGTGTTGCGATCGATGGTAGCGGGTGTGACGACCTGGAGCCTTGCGGCCATGGCACATGGGTGGGCGATTGCCGGATGGCATGTTGTCGCCGCGCGCATCGGGCTTGGTGCGACCGAGGCGGTGCAGACACCGCTGACCATCAAGACTGTTGCGACCTTGTTCCCAGCAGACAAACGGTCGTTTGCTTTTGGGGTAGGCACGGCAATTGCGGGCCTTGGTACAATTGCCATGCCCTTTTTCATTCCCGTGATCGCGGCCATCTGGGGGTGGCGAGGCGCGCTTATCTTTGGGGGCATCGGTGGCTTTGTCACGCTTGCGTTATGGCTGTGGTTCGCACGCGGCGTAAAATTTGATGATCAGGCTGAAGATGCCAATCGCGACTTTTCCGATGGCGGCGCGCCATATGGGCCGATATTATTTGAACGGCGTACGTGGGCGATTGTCATCGCGAAGGCGCTGTCCGATGCAACATGGTGGCTCATAAATTTCTGGCTACCCGATTTTTATCGCAAGGAATTCGGCCTTACGACCAGCGAACTCGCAATACCTTTGGCCATCGCTTTTTTTGGCTCGGGCGCGGGGGCATTGTTCGCAGGCTGGCTGTCGACACGACTTTTGGAAGCTGGCTGGAGCGTCAACCGCGTACGCAAGACAATCATGCTGGGTTCTGCCGCGATCGTCGTGCCGCTGCCGTTCGTACTTACGCTGGATTCATTCTGGCCAGTGGCGATCATGATGGGCGTCGTCATGGCCGGACATCAGGGTTTTTCCCTGTCGATATTTTCCATCATTACCGATGTTGTGCCGCGCGCAAAGGTTGGCCGCGTAACGGCCTTTGGGGCTTTTATGGGGAATATGGGCGGCGCCCTGATCCAATTGGTGACTGGCGCTGTTTTGGCGGCGGGGCTTGGCTACACCCCTTTATTTATCTTTGCGGCTGTTTCTTATCTGCTGGCATTAGGCTGGCTGCACCTGTTGCTGCCGCATATCCGCCGCGCGGAAGGCGGGGTTGAACCCGCCCCCGCTTGATACCGGGGCGGCTTAGCCAGCCTTCGCTAGGCCTTCTGCGTCCACAATTGCTTGCAGTTCGCCCGCTTCGTACATTTCCATCATGATGTCCGAACCACCGAGGAACTCGCCCTTGACGTACAGCTGCGGGATTGTTGGCCAATCGCTATAATCTTTGATGCCTGCACGGATTTCCATATCCTGCAAGACGTCGACGCTTTCATAGGCGACATTCAGATGGTCTAGAATGGCGATCGCCTTGCTGGAAAATCCGCACTGCGGAAACAATGGCGAACCTTTCATGAAAAGGACGACATCATTGCCTTTGACGATCTCATCGATCCGTTCGTTAACGCTCATTTCAATACTCCAATAATCAGGGAATGGCTGTTGTCAGCTGAAGGGCATGCAAGACACCGCCCATGCGTCCGCCCAGGGCGTCATACACGGCCTTGTGCTGTTTTACGCGCGGCATGCCGCGAAAGCTTTCGCTGACGACGCGCGCGGCATAATGGTTGCCGTCGCCCGCAAGGTCAGTGATTTCGACAAAAGCATCGGGAAGCGCTGCTTGAATCATTTCCTCAATTTCGTGCGCGTGCATCGCCATTATGCAGGCTCGATAAATTGACGGCGGGCTTCCACCATTTTGTCTTCGAGCGCAGCGCGGATCATCGCGTCATCCACGTCGATACCGGCTGATGTCAAATCGCCAAGTAGCTTACGGATGACGTCTTCGTCGCCCGCTTCTTCAAAGTCCGCCTGCACGACTGATGTCGCATAGGCTGTGGTTTCTTCGGGGGTCAGGCCCATTTTTTCGGCTGCCCACTGACCCACCAGCTTGTTGCGGCGGGCAGTAATCTTGAACAACAGGTCCGCATCATGTGCGAACTTGTTTTCAAAGGCTTTTTCGCGATTGTCGAAAGTTGTCATCATGCCGTTCCAATTTGCTGTTGTTCAAAGATAATGCCTGCATCGTCGCGCAACAAGGCCGGTCTTGTTAAATGTGTACGACCAGTTTTCCAACAGCTGCCCGGTCACCCAAGCGTGCGATTGCTGTTCCGGCGTCCGCAAGTGCGAATGTTTCCGAAATGCGCGGTTTGATCTTGCCGGCTGCATATAAGTCAAACAGCTCTGCAATGTTGGCGTGATTTTTCTGCGGCGTACGTGCCGCAAAGGCGCCCCAGAAAACGCCGCACACGTCGCAGCTTTTCAGCAATGTGAGGTTCAATGGCAATTTCGCGATCCCGGCGGGAAAGCCAACCACGAGAAACTTGCCTTCCCACGCAATCGACCGGACGGCAGGTTCGCTATAGTCGCCACCCACGGTGTCATAAATGATATTATATCCGTCCCGGCCAGCGGCCGCTTTGAACAGTTCGGCGACAGCTTTCGACTGGTCCTTGTCGAACGGCTGGTGCGGGTAGATGACCACTTCGTCAGCGCCTGCTTCGCGCGCAATGTCTGCCTTTGCCTCGCTGGAGACACCAGCGACCACACGGCCGCCAAATGCCTTGGCCAGTTCAATGGCCGAAATCCCGATGCCGCCTGCGCCGCCAAGCACAAGGACATTGTCACCCGACTTCATATGGCCGCGATCCTTCAGCGCATGGATTGATGTGCCATAGGTCATCAACAAAGCTGCGCCATCGTCAAAGGACATGGCGTCAGGCATTTTGAAGCAATTGAACGCGGCGACCGCGACTTTTTCGGTCAGGCCGCCATTGCCACATAGGCCAATGACGCGGTCGCCAATGGCAAAGCCGGTCACGCCTTCGCCGATGGCTTCGACTGTGCCCGCAATTTCGCCGCCCGGCGCAAAGGGACGCTCAGGCTTGAATTGATAGAGGTCGACAATCATCAGCGTGTCGGGAAAATTAATCGAACAGGCCTTTACCGCGACCACAACCTGACCGGGTCCGGCGGTGGGTTCAGGCAGTTCGCCCATGACAAGGGTTTCTGGGCCGCCGCTTGCGGTCGATAATAAAGCGCGCATGTCTCTCTCCTAAACGGGGTTTGGCGCCAGCCAGGGCCGGTTCGCAGATAATTTGGCTTCGTACACCGAAATCGCGTCGCTGCTTTTCAGCGTCAGGCCGATTTCGTCTACACCGTTGATCAGGCAATGTTTACGGAATGGGTCGATTTCAAATTCGAACCGGTCCTGAAACGGCGTGGTCACGGTTTGTGTTTCCAGATCGATGTGAATGTCATCGGTCCGTGCGACTTCCATCAAACGGTCAATCGCCGCCTGCGGAAGGACGATGGCGAGCAAACCATTCTTGAACGCATTGCCCGAAAATATGTCGGAAAAGCTTGGCGCAATAACCGCGGATATGCCCATATCGGCCATGGCCCACGCCGCATGTTCGCGGCTCGATCCGCAACCGAAATTGTCGCCCGCAATCAATATTGGCGCACCGGCATATTCCGGGTCGTCAAACACGTTGCCCGGCACCGCGCGCAAAGTTTCGAACGCGCCCTTGCCCAATCCAGCGCGGCTAATGGTTTTAAGCCACGCCGCCGGTATGATCACGTCGGTGTCGACATTCTTCAAACCGACGGGATAGGCCCGGCCCTCAACACGGCTTATCGCTTTCATGCCTTTAGTCCGTGTCCGTCTTGGGCTGATTGTGCGTCATCGGCGCCACTTCGGGTTCAGGCGACATTGGTTCCAGCTTCCCCTTTTTCTGGGTCAGACTGCGGCGTCCTGCGTAAATCAAAGCCGCCATCAATGCCGCCGAACCTACTGCAGCGCCAACCTTGGCTGTGGTCGACCATGTGTCGCCATTGTTGGATTTTTTATTGGTCATAAGCCTCTTCCTTGATGCCAACTGCTTTAGCTTCGGCATTTGTGACAAGTAAAGGGAATAGCTTCAACTGCACTGTAGCAAAGGCCAGCAGTGCCGCGCATGCGTCACCCTTAATTGGCGAACGCACGGACATCCGTTAGCTTGCCAGCAACTGCAGCCGCCGCCGCCATTGCCGGGCTGACCAGATGGGTGCGTGCGCCTGGGCCTTGGCGGCCGACGAAATTCCGGTTGCTGGTTGATGCGCAACGTTCGCCAGCGGGCACCTTGTCCGGGTTCATCCCCAAACAAGCCGAGCAGCCCGGCTCGCGCCATTCGAACCCAGCATCGGTAAATATCCGGTCTAGACCCTCATCCTCGGCCTGCTGCTTCACAAGGCCGCTGCCGGGCACGACAATCGCCCATTTGACGTTTGCTGCCTTTTTGCGGCCTTTTAAGATTTCAGCGGCGGCGCGCAGATCTTCGATGCGGCTGTTGGTGCAGCTGCCGATGAAGATATTCTGCACTTCGATATCGGTCATCCGCGTGCCGGGTGTCAGCCCCATATAATCCAGCGATTTGCGCGCGGCTTCCTGCTTGGACGGATCGGCAAAGGCGGACGGATCGGGGACGATGCCTGTAATCGGCAACACATCTTCGGGGCTTGTCCCCCATGTGACGCTGGGTGCGATATCGGCCGCATCAATCGATACGACCTTGTCATATGTTGCACCCGGGTCGGTCGCGAGTGTGCGCCAATAGGCAACCGCTGCGTCCCAATCTGCGCCTGACGGCGCCATGGGCCGGCCCTTGATATACGCAAAAGTGGTGTCGTCGGGTGCCACGAGGCCCGCGCGCGCGCCATGTTCAATGGCCATGTTGGAAATGGTCAGCCGCCCTTCGACGCTGAGCGCGCGGATGACGGATCCGGTATATTCGATAACATGGCCGCTGCCGCCGGCCGCACCAAGTACGCCGGTGATATGCAGCACCACGTCCTTGGCGGACACACCTGCGCGCAATTCGCCCTCGACGCGTACTTCCATGGACTTTGAACGTGTCAGTTGGAGCGTCTGCGTCGCCAGAACATGCTCGACCTCAGATGTACCAATGCCGAATGCCAAAGCGCCCAGACCACCATGGCACGCGGTGTGGCTGTCACCGCACACAATCGTCGTGCCGGGAAGGGAAAAGCCCTGCTCTGGCCCGACAACATGGACGATACCCTGCTTGGCATCGGAGGCATTTATATAGTCGATGCCGAACTCCGGCGCGTTTCGCTCCAGCGCTTCCAATTGCTGGGCGCTTTCCGGGTCCGCAATCGGGATCGGTTGCCCGTGGCTGTCCAGACGCGCGGTGGTGGGCAGGTTGTGGTCCGGCACAGCCAATGTCAAATCCGGTCTGCGGACACGGCGTCCTGCCGCCCTTAGGCCTTCAAAAGCCTGCGGACTGGTCACTTCGTGCACAAGGTGGCGGTCAATGAAGATCAGGCACGTACCATCGTCGCGTTGTTCGACGACATGGGCGTTCCAGATTTTTTCGTACAGTGTTTGCGGTGTGGACATAATAAAAGTGCCATAGAACTGATTGCAGCGAAATCAAGTGAGGTGACAATCGTTGCACTTCAATATTCCGCTGTTTGCGTCTAATGGGAACAATATGAGCATTATCAGCATCATCCTCATTGTGCTTGGCACCGTCTTCGTCATGGAATGGGTGGCGTGGTCGAGCCATAAATATATCATGCACGGCTGGGGCTGGGGCTGGCACCGTGACCATCACGAGCCACATGATAATGCGCTGGAAAAGAACGATCTTTATGGGATTGTCGGCGCGGTGACGAGCATCTCCTTATTTGCGATTGGCAGCCCTTTGTTGCTTGGTGAGAAAGCTTGGGAGCCTGCGACGTGGATTGGCCTTGGCGTGCTATTTTACGGCATCATCTACACCGTGGTGCATGATGGCCTCGTGCATCAGCGTTACTTTAAATATGTGCCGCGCAGTGGTTATGCCAAGCGGCTGGTTCAGGCGCACAAATTGCACCATGCCACCATCGGCAAGGAAGGCGGTGTCAGCTTTGGTTTCGTATTTGCGCGTGATCCTGCAAAGTTGAAGGCGGATCTGAAAAAACAACGCGAGGCCGGGACCGCAATAGTCCGCGACGCAGCGATTTAAGCTTCGGGCTGTCGCCAAATCCAGCCAAGACACAATATTGCAACGCCCAGTGGGATTAACGACCACGGCAATGCCAACGTGATCAAACCAATCGCTATGCTGACGCCAAAGGCGACGGTTGCCGACCATTTGCCGCGTCTGCTCACCACCCCTTTTTCGCGCCATGCAACAATATGATGCCCAAAGGCAGGGTGATTCATCAACCGGGCTTCAAGCGCCGGGCTGCTGCGCGCAAAACAAAAGGCCGCCAATATCATAAAGGGTACGGTCGGCAGCAACGGCAGCGCTATGCCAACGGTGCCAAGCGCCAGAGCGCACAGCCCACCAATCAGCCAGAGCTGCCGCTGTATCAATATTGATGGACCGCTTTGGTCACATAATAGCTGTCGAGACCCTCGGGCCCGCCTTCGCTGCCAAAGCCGGATTCCTTGACCCCGCCAAAGGGCGCGTCAGGCATGGAAATCACAAAGCTGTTGAGGCCAACCATGCCGGTATCCAACGCATCGGCGACAAGGTTCGCCTGCCGCGCGTTTTCGGTGAAGGCATAAGCGGCAAGGCCAAAGGGCAGGCGGTTTGCCTGTTCAATGGCTTCGTCCAACGTCTTGAATGGCCGCATCAATGCAACGGGACCAAATGGTTCATTGTCCATGACGTCTGCGGACATGGGAACGTCCGCGAGCACCGTCGGCTGAAAGAAATAGCCCTGTTCGCCGCGCGTGCCGCCCGCCAACAGCTTCGCGCCCTTTGACGTTGCATCTTCCACAAGGGCGGCGATGGCCGAGGGCCGCCGCGCATTGGCCAGTGGGCCCATGACGGTACCAGCATCCAATCCATTGCCGACCTGCACATTCTTCGTATGCGCAGCAAAGCCGGCGACAAAGCGGTCGTAGACGCCCTCCTGCACATAGAAACGCGTCGGTGAAATGCACACTTGTCCGGCGTTTCGGAACTTGGTGGTGGCCGACAAGGTGATGGCTTTTTCAAGGTCGCAATCATCGAAAATGAGCACAGGCGCATGGCCACCCAATTCCATGGTGGTGCGCTTGACGCCGTCTGCCGCAAGCTTCAGCAAATGTTTGCCCACAGGCACAGACCCTGTGAAGCTGACCTTGCGGATGATCGGCGATGCGATCAGGTGGCGGCTCACCATATCGGGAACGCCATAAATCAGCTGGGCAACATTACCCGGAACGCCGCCGTCGATGACGCACTGCATGATGCCGCTTGTACTTGCTGGTGTTTCTTCGGGTGGCTTGGCGATGATCGAGCAGCCCGCAGCGAGCGCTGCCGCCATTTTCTTGCACATCAAATTGACCGGGAAATTCCATGGTGAAAATGCGGCAACGGGTCCGACGGGCTGTTTCAGCACAATCGCGCGTTGTCCTGTTGGCCGGACGAGAACGCGGCCATAGCTGCGCTTGGCCTCTTCGGCGAAATAATCAAACTGCGCGGCGCAGGATAGAACCTCCGTCCGCGCTTCGGCGAGTGGCTTGCCCTGTTCGGTCGTAAGCAGAACGGCGATGCCCTCTGCCCGCTCTCGGATGAGATCGGCAACCTTATGCAATATTGCGGCGCGGGCATTTACATCGACGCCGCGCCAATGTGCAAAACCCTTTGCTGTTGCGGCAAGCGCTTCGTCGAGGTCTGCCGCGGTCGCCAGCGGCAACTGAGCGAGCGTTTCGCCAGTCGCCGGATTTATGACGGTGTGACAGTCGCGGCCTTCGCCCTTGCGCCAGCTGCCATCAATATAAAGGCCGAGATCGGTAGTATAGCTCATCGAATGTCCCGCAAATTTCTTGTCTTCTGCATGTAGGCGTCAGCTGGTAGGTTTGGAACCCCTTGCAAGCTTCAACAGCCAGAAAACCGGGAACCCAGCCAGCAATAAAGCAACGCCCCAGATCAAGGCTTCGGCCCCCGCACCATAGATCGTCCAGCAGGAATATAGTGCGGCGAGCAACAATATGGCTTTGAAACCCGCTTTGCCCGGCAACTGTCCTTTTGTCATCAAGCGGAACGCAGCGGCAGCGCACCCGAAATACATCACCAGAACAATGGCCGTGGTGAGTAAGATGAGAAATTCGAACATCGACGACATTGACCGGCTGCTGTTCATTAGGATGACCAGCGTCAAAAGTGTTGAGGTAAACAGATGGGCGTTACGCGGCGTACCATTGGCGCCTGCTTTGCCCAGAAATGCCGGGAACAGTCCGTCGCGCGCCAAAGCGGCGGGCATCTCGGCCTGACACATGATCCAGCCGTTCAACGCGCCAAGTGCGCTGATCGCGCCGACCGCGGCGATAGCGGTGCCGGCATTGGTGCCCGCATATATATTTACAAAGTCCGCAAATGGCGCCGCCGATACGCTGGTGATGGCGACAGGCAGCATCAGGACCACCGCGGAGCAGACGAGGATATAAATGATGCCAGCGCCGGCGGTTCCAAAAAGCGTCGCGCGGTTGATGGTGCGTTCGGGGTCCTGCACCTTGTCGGCAGGCACGGTCGCGAGCTCAAGCCCAAGCATGGCCCATAGGGTTAATATGGTGGCGGTGGAAATACTGGTCGCGGAAATGTCTGCGGTCACAAATGGCCGGACAAGCGCCGTGCCTTGGGTCGCAAGGACATAAGCAGCAAGCCCGATCACCGCGACCAGAGGCAGCAGCTTTGCGATCGTCCAGACGATCTGAACTTGCCCCGCAAGCTTGGTTCCGCGAATGTTGATGAGCGTAAATGCCCAAATAATCGCGATCGTCACGGCGGACGATACGCCATGCGTTCCGACAACCGGAAACAATTGGCTCAGATAACTGACCGCAGCGGTGGCGATGGCGGCGTTACCGACCCACATCGATATCCAATAGGCCCATGCAATTGCAAAGCCTGCGCCGTCGCCGAAGGCCGCGCGCGTGTAAGCATATGGTCCACCCGCCTTTGGCAACGCCTTGCTTAAAGCGCCAAATACCGATGCCACGCACAATGCGCCACCTATGGTGATCAACCATCCAATAACGGAATTCCACCCCAAGGGCGCAAGGCTCGCGGGTAACAGGAATACGCCTGACCCAATCATGCTGCCCATGACGAGCGCAAGTGCCATCCAAAATCCCATCGGACGGCTTGCTTCGGCTGTATTCTGCGTCACTTAAATTCCCCTGTTTCGGTACCATAGCTGGCACGGAAAAAGGGCAAAAGCCAATCTTTGTTTAGTGCGCCAGCAACACAGGGATGCCCAATTCGCCCAGCATGAACCGCGTTACGCCCCCAAACAAGGTTTCGCGCCACCGCCCATGGCCATAGGCGCCCATGACGAGTAAATCGGGTCGCCACGCATTTACTTCATTCAGCAACCGTTCCTCGACGCTTTGATCACCCTTTGCCGCGACGGCTATTTCGGCGCGGACGCCATGGCGCGACAGATAGGTTGCTGCGTCGGTGACAGGGAATTCTTCGGGCACGGTTTCGACCTCTGCAATCCGCACATGCGTTGCCGCCTGAAGCAACGGCAATGCTGCGCGCAACGCGTTGGCTGCTTCAAATCCGCCGTCATATGCCACCATTGCGCGGTCCCACGCGATACGCTTTGTCGATGCAGGCACCGCAAGTACGGGCGTACGCGAAGCTGTGACGACATCGCTGACCCATGCGCGCGCGGTGCCGGGTGTGCCAGCTTCATCCAGCGACATAACCAATATGTCCGCCAGTCGCGCTGCGTTAATCAATGCATCGGATGTCGTGCCGTCAAATATCTGCCAATCCCAGGGCACATCCTCCATTTTTAAATGCGCGTCGGTGCGTGCGCACAGCTTTCCGCGTTCGGTTTCGGCTGCATCAAAGGCTTCGGCAATGAAATGCGCACCGCCGAACATATCAAACGCCACATAATCCTGCGTTGGTCGAGGCAAGACAAGCGTCATATGTCCGTTGAAACGGCGGGCAAGATCAAGCCCGGCCTGCAACCGGCTTTCAAAGGCCGCGTCTCCGCCAGCATGTACCATGATAGATTTCATCATCAGTTCCTTTTCATACGCCAGAATAGGCCGACTCGGATTGATGCGATTGAGTGTAGGCCGATGCCGAGCAAAGTCTTTGATCGATATCAAACACCGCAAAATGCTTCCAAAGGCCGATATATTATGTCAGCGATGACGGATGGATGACGCGGGGCAAGCGAAGAACGATGTGATCGTGCGGGGCGCGCGCATCACCGATGCCCAAGCAATAGCCGACATTTATGCGCATCATGTTGTGAACGGCACCGCCAGTTTCGACACCGTGCCGCGTACGTTGGAGCAAACCGAACAGAAGATTGCGGACATTTTGGCCCATGGCTGGCCGTTCCTTGTTGCCGAGCGCGAAGGGGTGATATTGGGCTATGCCTACGCCACGGCATTCCGCGACCGGCCCGCTTATGGGTTTACCTGTGAAAACTCGATTTATGTGCGCACCCAACATGTGGGGCAGGGGATCGGTGTCGCATTGATGCGCCGGCTGCTTGATGAGGCGCACGCATGTGGCTTCCGTCAAATGATTGCGGTGATCGGCGGCGGAGAGCCTGCGTCGGTGGCGCTACATACGAAAATGGGATTCACTTTTGCCGGCCGGATGCGGTCGGTCGGTCGGAAATTTGGCCGCTGGCTTGACAGCGTGTACATGCAGGCCGAGCTTGGAGAAGGAGACCGGACCGCGCCAGCGCGCGAGCCGGGATGAAGGAGAGAAGATGATGGCAGAGTTTGAATTGGTCGCCGACGGCCTGCGCTTCCCGGAAGGCCCAGTCGTCATGCCCGACGGCAGCGTCATTTTGGTCGAAATCGCCGAGGGGCAAATCACGCGCGTGCGGCCTGACGGTAGCAAGTCCGTCGTCGCAAAGACAGGCGGCGGTCCCAACGGCTTGGCGCTTGGTCCTGACGGCAAATTATACTGCTGCAACAATGGCGGCTTTGAATATATGGAAGCCAATGGCTTTTTAGCGCCGCACGGCATTGCGCAGGATTATTCGGGCGGCCGGATCGAACGCATCGATATCGATACCGGCGCAGTCGAGATACTTTATAAATCGGGTGACTTTGGCTGCAGCCTGCGTGGCCCGAACGATATTGTTTTTGATGCGCATGGCGGGTTCTGGTTCACGGACCATGGCAAGATCGATTATGCCAAACGCAGCCATGATGTCGTCGGCATCTTTTATGCGAAGGCAGATGGCAGCCATTTGGAAGAGGTTATCTTTCCGTCGAACAACCCCAATGGCGTTGGCCTGTCGCCCGATGGCAAGACATTATATGCCGCCGAAACCTACACGTGCCGGTTGATGAAGTTCAACATCACGTCGCCAGGCAAAGTTGCGCCGGATGCGGGTCCGGGTGGGCCGGGGATCCCCGTATATCGTCCAGCCGGGTATAAATTTTTCGACAGCCTTGGCATCGAAGCAAGCGGCAATATCTGCGTCGCGACGATTGGGGAGTGCGGGATCAGCGTGATTTCTCCGGACGGCGATCTAGTCGAATTTGTCGCGACCGATGATATCTTCACCACCAACATTGCATGGGGCGGTGACGATATGATGGACGCGTATATCTGTCTGTCGGGCAGTGGGCGTCTCGTTAAAACCCGTTGGGCGCGGCCGGGGCTTAAGCTGCAATATTGAGACTGGCCTTGCATGACATTTAATACGGTAATTTTTGACTTTGGTGGGGTGATCACTTCGTCGCCGTTTGAGGCATTTAATCGGATGGAGGCCGAACGCGGCTTGCCCCAGGATTTCGTGCGCCGGGTGAATTCGGTGAATCCGGACAATAATGCCTGGGCCAAATTCGAACGCGCCGAATGTAGCGCAAGTGAATTTGACGCCCTGTTTGCGGCCGAAGCGCAGGCACTGGGGCATGCATTGGACGGTGCATCGGTTATCGCCTGCCTCGCTGGCGAAATCCGTCCAGACATGGTGGCGGCGCTCGACCAACTTAAATCGCTGGGCTTTGCGCTGGGGTGCATTACAAACAATGTGCCGTCGGGCAAAGGCGCAGGCATGGCGGTAAGCGACGCAAAAGCGGCGGCGGTGGCAGCGGTAATGGAGCGGTTCGACCATATCATTGAATCGAGCAAGGCGGGCGTCCGCAAACCTGATCCCCGCATTTATATTATGATGTGTGAAGCGCTCGCCGTTTCTCCGCCACAATGCATCTACCTTGATGACCTTGGCATCAACTGCAAACCCGCAGCAGCGATGGGCATGGCTGCGATCAAGGTCACCAGTGGCGCACAGGCGCTCGGCGAATTGGGCGCGCTATTGGCGTTGACCTTCACACCTGTTGAGGTCTAGGCGGGAGCCGTTCCGTCTCTCCCAACTATTGGAGCACTTCATGGCGAAAAAACTTTTCCCGGATGCAGCATCCGCGCTCGACGGCCTGCTCAAAAACGACATATTGATTGCCAGCGGCGGCTTTGGCCTGTGCGGCTTGCCCGAACGATTGCTTGACGCAGTTCGCGACAGCGGGGTCACTGGCCTGACCTTTGTGTCCAACAATGCCGGCATCGACAATGAAGGCATTGGCAAGCTGCTGCGCACCAAGCAGGTGAAGAAAATGATCTCGTCTTATGTGGGTGAGAATAAGGAGTTTGAACGGCAGTATCTGGCGGGCGAGCTTGAGGTCGAATTCTGCCCGCAAGGAACGCTGGCCGAACGGATGCGCGCTGGCGGCGCTGGTATCCCCGGTTTTTATACCAAGACGGGCGTCGGCACCTTAGTGGCCGAGGACAAGGAAGTGAAAGAATTTGGCGGTGAGGAATATATCCTTGAACGCGGTATTTTTGCTGACCTCGCGTTGGTGAAGGCATGGAAAGCCGATGAAAGCGGTAACCTTGTCTTCCGCAAGACGGCCCGCAACTTCAACCTGCCTGCCGCCACCTGCGGAAAGGTCTGCGTGGTTGAGGTGGAGGAAGTGGTGCCCGTTGGCAGCCTCGACCCCGACTGCATCCATTTGCCCGGCGTTTATGTGCAGCGCATGATCGTTGGTGCGCCTTATGACAAGAAAATCGAGTTTCGTACCGTCCGCGAAAGGGAAAGCGCATGATCCGGGGTTTGGTAGTCAGCGTTGCCGCGTTGGTGCTGCCTTTGGCCGCTTACGCAGCGCAAGGTCAGCAGGTTGCTGCGCCCGTGCTCAGCAAGGACGCGCTTGCTACCCAGATCGGCGAAAAGCCAACCTCCGCTTCGCCACCGACGGGGCAGCAATGGCTTTATGGTTCGGCTGAAGGCAGCATTGCGTCGGCGCAGCTATATAAAGCAATGGCGCAATATGTCCGTGCAAAGGCCCTGAACCGTGCCATCAAATCGCAGACGGTGCTGGCAGATGGGTCAACCCCGGACGCCCCCCGGTTCGAAAGCTGCGGTTCAAAGCCATTGGCCGCGGTATTTGATGCCGACGAAACGTTGCTCTGGAACGTAGGCGCCATGCGCTACATGGCGGAACAGGGTAAGGATTTTGATCCGGTGATCTGGAATGCTTGGGAAAAAAGCGGGGCTGGTAAAGCACTGGCCATGCCCGGCGCGATCGACGCACTGAAAATCATGCGCGATGCGGGCGTGACCATCATCGCGAACACCAATCGCACAGCATCGAACGCCAAAGGCACGGAAGATACGCTGCGTATGGCAGGGCTTGGCGAATTCAAACATAAAGACACGCTGTATCTTATGGGTGATGACGCGACCGGATCGAGTAAAGATGGCAGGCGCGCTGCCATCGCCGCAAAATATTGCGTGATAGCGCTGGCGGGCGATCAGCTTGGCGACTTTGTCCAAGCCTTTAACGCCAAAGGCCTGAGCGTCGCTGACCGGCGGAAGCTGGCGACCAATCCTGCGATTGCGGACATGTGGGGCAATGGCTGGTTCCTGTTCTCCAACCCTGTCTATGGCCCGTCCATCCGTGGTGGCTATGACGAAATCTTTACGGCCGACACCAAATGGGAGCCGGCGAAATGAGCGGTAAGCCAGTCCCCATCGACCTTGTGCCTTATGCCGATATGCTTGGCGACAGCCGGGAATTTTTGCGCGTCTGGGCGAAGCAAGACGGACCAGTGACCTGCTTCATCAATCCCGTTCCCGTCGGCGGCGATCCCATGGGCTATGGCATCGCTTTGGTCGATTGTATTCGCCACGGCGCCAAAACCTGGGCCCGCGCCACCGGAATACCGGAGGCTGAAGCCTTGGCGCGGATTTGGGAGGGCGTGGACGCCGAGCGTGCCAACCCAACCGATTTGCCGACTGAACACCCCACCACCGATGAAGATGGATTGATACATTGAGCTGGACCCGTGACGAAATGGCCGCCCGCGCCGCACAGGAATTGCGCGACGGATATTATGTGAACCTGGGCATTGGCATCCCCACGCTGGTGGCCAACCATATCCCGGATGGCGTCGAAGTAACGCTTCAGTCCGAAAATGGTATGTTGGGCATTGGCCCGTTCCCCTTTGCTGGGGAGGAGGATGCCGACCTTATCAATGCGGGCAAGCAAACCATCAGCGAGCTGCCGCAGACCGCCTATTTCGATAGCGCCGCCAGCTTCGCCATGATCCGTGGCGGGCATATTGACCTGACCGTGCTGGGTGCGATGGAAGTCGCGGAGAATGGCGACATCGCGAACTGGATGATCCCTGGCAAAATGATCAAGGGCATGGGCGGGGCAATGGATCTTGTCGCTGGCGTGAAGAAAATCATCGTGGTGATGGAGCATAATGCCAAGGACGGTTCGCCAAAGTTCATCCCCGCATGCACATTGCCGCTGACGGGTAAAAATGTCGTCGACATGATCATCACTGATTTGGCGGTGTTCCAACGCCCCGACAAATCATCCCCGTTCAAGTTGATTGAAGTCGCGCCGGGAATCACCGTGGATGAAGTCGCCGGCAAAACGACTGCACATTATGAGGTCGCGATTTAATCGGTACGATGCGGCGTATTATTATATTCTTGATTGCAGCCTCTGCATTGGGCCTGGCCAGTTGGTATATTTTAAACCCGGCGCCGGCGACGAGCCAGGTCGCGGCGGTGCTGCGCAAATTGGCAAAGACACCCCCGAATCTGCCCGACGAGCCAGACGAATGGCGCGGTCGGATCGATTATGGCAAACTCGACCAGCAATTTGCCGCGCTGACGCAGCGTTCTGAAATGGCTGGGCTCGCGGTAGCGATCGTTGAAGACGGCGAGCTGCGCTTTGTGCATAGCTATGGCGTCGTTGACCGTTCCACCGGCGTCCCTGTTACCAATAATACGGTGTTCCGCTGGGCGTCAGTCTCCAAGACCGTCGCCGGTACGCTGGCCGCATCGATGGCGAGCGAAGGCGCGGTTAAATTGGAAAAGCCGGTGTCGAGCTGGCAAAGTTCGCTGCGTTTGCCTGGTGGCGCGGAGGCGCGGATCAGCTTTGCGCAGTTGCTGACGCAGCAGACCGGTCTCACCAAAAACGCCTATGATGAAAGGCTGGAGGATGGGCAGGACCCGCGCGTCATCCGCGCCAGTCTGGCAGAAGCGCCGCTGCAATGTACGCCCGGTACCTGCCACACCTATCAGAATCTGGCGTTCGATACGGCCAGTGAGATATTGGCCAAAGCGGGTAAGCGGTCCTATCCCGATCTGGTCAGCGAGCGTTTCTTTTTGCCGCTGGGTATGAACAGCGCGAATTACGGCATGGCAGGACTGACGGGTGCGAAGGATTGGGCCAGACCACATAATGGCAGCAGCGTCCGCACATTAAAGGAAAGCTATTGGCGCGTGCCGGCTGCGGCGGGGGTCGAAAGCAATATCGTTGATTTCTCCCGCTGGTTGCAGGCGACGATGGGCGAGCGCCCTGATGTGTTGCCTGCTTCAACGCTTCGATTGGCGCAGGCCCCGCGCGTCAATACGGCGCCAATCTATGGCGGAGAGTTGCGGCAGGCGAATTCTGATACCCATTACGGGCTTGGCTGGCGCAGCTTCACTTATGATGGGCGGCAGTTTGTTGGCCATTCGGGCGCGGTCGATGGATATCGCGCAACGCTGATTTTCGAACCTGCAACGCGCACGGGCGTTGTTGCGATGTGGAACAGCAATTGGGGCACGCCCTTCCGCATTCCTTTTGCCGTTTTCGACAGCTATCATCAGCGCACAGAATCGCGTTGGCTGGAACTGGATGATTAGCTGGCGCGCCTAAGAACCCATTTTCACCGGAAAGGCCGTTTCCAATGACCTACACGCTGATCACCGCGAATCGCAATTATTCCAGCTGGAGCTTGCGGCCTTGGGTGTTGATGACGATGCTGGGCATAACGTTCGAAGACCGCATCGAGCCTTTTACGGCTGATATTAATTACGAAGCCTTCCGCGCGTTTTCGCCGACGGGCCAAGTGCCGGTGCTGTTGGACGGCGCGCGGACTGTCTGGGACTCGCTTGGCATCACTTTATATTTGGCGGACCGGCATGAAGGTGTCTGGCCGCAGGATCCTGCTGCACGCGCATGGGCGCAATGCGCCGTGACCGAAATGCACGGGGGCTTTTCTGCTTTACGCAATGATTGCACGATGAATGTCGGTGTCCGCGTAAAACCAAAGCCCATGTCCGCCGCCTTGGAGCGCGATGTCGCCCGGATAGCCGAGCTTTGGGCGCAGGGCCTCGACAGCTTTGGCGGTCCGTTTCTGGCGGGGCCGCATTTCACCGCCGTCGACGCATTTTTCGCGCCAGTCGCGTTTCGCGTGCGCACTTATGGCCTTGATGTTGGCCGTGCCGGGCAAGAATGGGTGGACAATATGCTCGGGCTTCCCGCGATGCTTGCGTGGGAGAAGGATGCGCTGACCGAAAGCTGGCGCGAGGCTGGCCATGAAGCGGAACTGCGGGCCTGCGGCGAGATCATCGCCGATTACCGTCAGGCATGAATAAGGCCGCCCAAAATGGGCGACCTTATTTAGCTGTCTAATTTGAATTAGACCTTGTCGCCGGCAACGCCCTTGATCGAGCCTTTGAGATTTTGGGCTTCGCCCTTGTGCTCTTGGGCTATGCCTTCGTCTTTCAGGTGCTGGTTATGTGTGACTTTGCCCGCAGCCTGCTTGATGTTGCCTACGATTTCATTGCCCAGGCCTTTGGCCTTGTCTGTCATTTCGCCCATAGCGTAAATCCTTTCTGCGTAGTCTGGCCGCGCGGAAATTGCGGGCCAGTACATCAGTTAAAATCGGCGCAAGCGTTTTTGGTTCCGGCCGTCGCCCCCGTTAGGCTGTTGCCAGCAACGCTTCAGCGAATGCGGCGCCATTGTCGGGCGCAAAGCGCAGGAAAAGCGAGGGTTCGATCAGCTCCAGCTCCATCAAACGGAACACACCATCGCCATCGCGCAATATGTCGACCCGGGCATAAGCCAGCGTGCCCGTGCCCGTAATGGATGCGGTCGCGGCGAAGGCGCGCTGTGCCAAATCTTGCGCTGCGGCAGGCGGTGCCACCGCCGCTTCATAGCCGCCATATTGTTCCTGCACGCGGAAATCGCCTGCGGCTGGACGCTTGATGATGGCGTGACTGAAATTGCCGCCAAAGTAGAAGAGCGAATATTCGCCCTCTTCGGCAATCGTCGGCAGATAAGGCTGAATCATCATGCGTTGTCCGGCGACCGAATCGGGAATGTCGTCGCCAAGCGTCAGCCGGAATGTCCCGTCGGCACCGCCGGAAATAGGTGGCTTAACCACGAGCGTGTCGACGGCAAAATTGGCGCGGGCATGGTCAAGCGCGGCGGCATCCAGCGCGTCACTTACTAAAGTCGGTACGGACGGTATGCCCGCGGCATCCAATTCTGCCAGATAGGATTTGTCGCTGTTCCACCGCAAGATGCTGACCGGATTGGAAACGGGGATGCCCTCTGCCTCAAACCGGTCAAGCAGGGCAAACCAGCGCGGGCAATCGCGCGGATATCCCCATGCCAATAATGGCGTGATCAAATCAAAGCCGCTTAAGTCGTCCGCCTTGGTCCAATCGATAAATGTCGCCTGATCGCCCAACAGCCGCGTATAGTCCGCCTTTATATGCGACCAGTTTTCTTCATATTCGGGGACAGGGGCGAGAATCGCGAACTTGGGCACGGTCATTCGCCCGCCATTTTCAATATCTCTTTCCACTCGGATTCACGTACGGGCGCGACCGACAGACGCGATTGCCGCAGCATTTCCATTTCGGCCAGTTTCGGGTTTGCCTTTATGGCCTTGAGCGTCACCGATTGGGCAAGCTTGCGTGACGGCTTGACCTTGACCGCAACAAAGCGGGCCTTTTCATCGGTCGGGTCGATGAAATGCTCTTGGCTGATCGTGATGATGGCAACAATCTCCAGCCCGATATTGCTGTGGTAGAAGAAAGCTTGGTCGCCGACCTTCATCGTGCGCAGGTTAATCGCCGCGCTATGGTTGCGCACGCCGTCCCAGGTGCCTTCGCCTTCGGCTACCAAATCATCATAGTTATAAACGTCGGGTTCGGACTTCATCAGCCAAAATTGTTTTGTCACTTGTCGCTCCTTTTCGCTGGCAAGCCTTTAAGGCAGGCAGTAACACGCTGTCCATGACACATATGCCCGTTATCTCATTGCGCAGCGGCGATGCCGACGCGCTTGGCCAGCAGCTTGGTAGCTCGTTCCAGACCTATGGCTTTGCGACCGTTGTCGATCATGGACTTGATCCGGATCTGGTGGCCAAGGCCTGGGCGCTGACGAAGCAGCTGTTCGAACAGTCTGAGTCGGAAAAGATGAAGGGGTTCGATACCGCACTTGCGGGCCAGCGCGGCTATACCCCGTTCAAAACGGAAATTGCCAAGGGCGCGGACTATCATGATCTGAAGGAATTCTGGCACGTCGGGCGTGATGTCGCGCCGGACAGCCCGTTGGCGGGATCGATGTTGCCGAACATTTGGCCAGATGTGCCCGAGTTTAAAGAGACGTTCCAGTTGCTCTTTGCCGAAATGGACAAGGTCGGCGCGCGGATATTGTCCTCGATCGCCCGCTATCTTGATTTGCCTGCAGACTGGTTCGATCCGACGATTGAGGATGGCAATTCGATTCTGCGGCTGCTGCATTACCCGCCAATCGCCGGTGACGCCGAAGGCTGCATCCGCGCCGGCGCGCATGAAGATATCAATTTGATAACGCTCTTGCTGGGTGCCGAAGAGGCCGGGCTGCAGATTCTGCGCCCCGACGGCAGCTGGATGGACGTTTCGCCACCTCAGGGAGGTTTGGCGGTCAATGTGGGGGACATGTTGCAGCGGCTGACCAACCATATGCTGCCGTCGACGACGCACCGTGTGGTCAACCCGACGGGCGAGCGTTCGCGGTTCAGCCGCTACTCTATGCCATTCTTCCTGCATCTGCGGTCTGACTTCCCAATCGCCACGCTGCCGCAATGCGTGCGCGCCGAAAACCCGAATCGCTATCCCGACCCGATTCTCGCAGATGATTATCTGCGCGAACGTTTGATCGAGATTGGCTTGCTGAAGGCATAAGGCCGCCGCCAAAGATCGCCACCGCCCCGCGTTATATTGACAAGATTCACGCAAAGGCTGGGGTGTAACTGTCCAGTCTGTCAATTTAGCAGTCCCGCAATCATCCTCCCCATCGACTTGCGATGGGGAGGTGGCGGGCGTTGCGACTAGCAACGGCTGACGGAGGGGCATGAAACGGTAATGGCCCCTCCGTCTCGCCCGTGCTGATGCCCGGTCGATCCACCTCCCCATCGCAAGTCGATGGAGAGGATTCACGCGCATCACGGGGCCAGCTTTCATCCTCGCTCCGCAGCGCGCTGCGCAATATGCGCATATCGGGCCCGCCATTCACCGTCACCGACCCGCCGCGCAGCACGCGGAGGGGTTGGGCTGTGTCTCTGCGTACTCTGCGTCTCTGCGTGAACACTTTCGGGAAGGTGGATTGCAGGCAAACTGGCGGCAACAATCGGGTTCGGTGCCAAACACAGCATGAGAATCGGCCATAAAGCGCTCCCGATTCTCCGATTTACCCCTGATTCTGCGTGTTTAGTCGCGCGCAAGCCCCACGGAACCTATGTCCCGTCCGCCAGTTATCCCGTCGCAACCCACGGAAATCCGCGAAATTCCGGGGGAATGCATTTTTTTTGTAATAAAATTGCAAATGGCTGTTGACCGAATCCGGAAGTCGCTTTAGAGGCCCTCTCACCGGACGGGAAGCAAGCGTTTCCGCGGTTCGGTCGCCAACAAATAGGTCACCTACTCCTCTGGTAGTAAATATCAGGGAACCATAGG
>NZ_JBILOS010000018.1:0-30863 GCF_044374345.1 Sphingorhabdus sp.
CCCCTCTTACAGGTTAGGGAATGTATGGGAATTCCAAGTATATGTTTAGCACAGAATTTGTAATCAGGGGGTCACGAGTTCGAACCTTGTAGCCGGCACCACTTTTTCAAATACAAATGAGATCGCTGGATAGCGAACCTATCAGGCTCGTAAGAATGCTGGCCTCTTTTGCGTTCAAAGCGACGCGCCATCGCGCCAAAAACTTTTGTTTATATCGCGTCCGTCATTCCCCCTTCAACGCGGCTGCCTCCGTTCTGGCGGAATGGCCTGTGCGCCGGGGCGTCTTGGGTCTGCGGCACCTAAGAAAAGGCCGTTCTCAATCATGATGGATTGCGCACTGCCCATCGTTTCGTCGGAGGTGATGGTGTGCCCTAAGGTCTGCAATAGGCGCACGGTGTCGGGATTGAAGTTTGGTTCAACGCGCAATTTATCGCTGGTGTCCTGATAAATGCGGGGTTGATGGGTGGCTTCTTCGACATTGAGATTGAAATCGACGACGTTGACGATCACTTGCATGACCGTATTGATGATCGTGCTGCCGCCCGGCGTGCCGGTTACGAGCCAAGGTTTGCCATTTTTCATCACAATTGTCGGCATCATCGTCGACAGCATCCGTTTCCCCGGAGCCATGGCATTGAGGGGTGCCGGCAATCCTTCACGCAGGGCTTTTGCCGCCTGTGCATGCGAGAAGTTATTCATTTGATTGTTCAGCAGCACACCCGTTCCGGCGATCATCACGCCCGAACCAAAATCAGCGCCCAAAGTGTAGGTCGTTGAAACCACATTGCCCTGCGCGTCCGCCACAGAGAAATGGGTGGTCGACGGGCTTTCATATTTTAATGGATCCCCCACGCCCAATTGCGCGGCGGGCTTGGCTTTGTCGGGGTCGATGAGTTTGGCGCGTGACAGGGCGTAGGGTTTTGAAATGAAGCCCTTGATCGGCGTCGTGACGAAATCGGTATCTCCCAACACAGCATAGCGATCCGAATATCCGAGCTTCATCGCTTCGGCCATAATGTGCAGCGACTTGGCCGCACCGACGCCGTTCTGTTTCAGGTCAAAATTCTCAACGATGTTGAGCATATTGAGCAACGTCGCACCGCCTGCACTGGCCGGTGGTGCCGTTACAATATCAAGACCACGATATGTCCCGCGCAATGGCTTGCGCTCAATCGCGCGATAGGCGGCCAAATCTTCTGTGGTAATCAATCCGCCATTGGCTTTCATGTCGGCGGCAAAACGCGCCGCAACCGGCCCTTTATAAAAACCATCCGCCCCGCGTTTTGCGATTTGTGTCAGCGTCCATGCAAGGTCTGGTTGCTTCAGCCTTTCCCCTGCCCGGTACAGCGCGCCATCCGGCTTGTAATAAGCGGCTTTCGCAGCCATGCTGGTCGACAGGCGTTCTTTTCCCCAACCAAAAACAAAGGCTTCGTCGGGGGTCAGGACCACACCGTCGCGGGCCAGCGCGATTGCGGGCGAAACGACGTCTGACCAACGCAGTTTGCCGAATTTTTTATGCGCCATATGGAGGCCCGCAACCGTTCCGGGTACCGACGGGGCCAAATAACCGCGACTGGCGATTTCGGATTCGCGCCCCTGATTGTCGACAAACATCGCAAGCGTTGCCGCCTTTGGCGCGACCGAACGGAAATCGAAAAAGACCTGCTCCCCGCTCTTGGCATCATGCACCAGCATGAAGCCATCGCCACCGATATTGCCCGCGCGCGGGAGGGTGACAGCCAACGCAAAGCCAATGGCGACAGCAGCGTCCACCGCATTGCCGCCGCGGCGTAATATGTCCGCGCCGACTTCTGACGCGATGGCATTTTGTGACACCACCATGCCTTGTTCGCCAACGACGGGGGAATGGATGCTAGGATATTCGAGCAGCTGTTTCTTCTGCGCAACGACTGGGGATGCCGTCAACGCGACCATGGACAGCAATATGACGCCCGCACGTGACCATTTTCCGATACTCTTCATCATCAAACTCCTCCCAGCAATCGCGCAGCCCGTTCGGCCGATCCCATCGCATATGTCCAACCCAGCATGCCATGTCCTACGTTGATTGTAACCCTTGGCGCAATCTTCCTGATAATCGGAAGTGCGTTGGCCGTCATGGGGCGAATACCGGCCCAGCCATGATATGACGCCGCATAATCGGCAGCACGCGGCAGAACGCCGGCTGCGGTCGATACCAACGCCGCAAGTTGGCGTTGGTCGACTATGGTATCCCGGGCGCCCAATTCGGCGAGCCCGGCAACGCGGATAGCACCATCAAGCGGGCAGAAGACGACTTTTCGGGAAACATCGGTAATGCTCATTTTCGGCGATGCTTGGCCCGGTGCGGCGGTAAAGGAATAGCCCTTCATCGGCATAAGCGATGAACCAAGGCCATGCTTTTTCAGCAAATTGGCAGCGTCAATTCCGGCGCACATCACAAGCTGATCGCATACGATCGTTTCGCCCGCCTTTGTCGTTACAATTGCCGTGTCACTGTCAGCTTCCCAGCTTTCAACCTCAGTCGCCATGCGCACTTGCACACCATATGCTTTGACCAATTGCGACAGCAGGGCATTGCAGAATTTGTGCGGGTCGCCCAGTTCCTCCTGCGGCGAATAAACAGCGCCGACAAAGCCGCCCGTGCGTTCAGCAAGCGCAGCTTCTTTGTTGACCGCCTCTGTAGCGGTAAGGATCTCCTGCTTGGCCCCGTGTTTTTGTCGGACGGAAACCATTTCGCACGCCGATTGAAATGCCGCAGCGTCATCATAGACCAACATCTTGCCCGCAGACTGATGCCCGAATTCGATCTTATGCTGTTCCAGCAAGGCATGCATGGCCAATTGCGATTCAAGGCCCAATTGCAAACCTGCAAGACTGTTTTCAAGGAACCGTTGGTGCGTACAATTGCGCAAGAAACGCATGAACCAGACGATTTGGCCGGGGTCCAGGTTCGGCCTTAAGCGAAAGCTGGAATCCAAACCCAAGGCGAGAAAAGGCAGTCGTTTGAGCAAGCTGTTGCTTGCCAAGGCGTCGGTATAAATATAGCTGAGTTGCGCGCCATTTGCGAAAGAAGCACCGCTCCCCGCGATAGCTGCGCGGTCTATGATGGTGACTTCAACACCGCGTCGCGCCAATGCATAGGCAGTGGCGACGCCCACCACCCCGGCACCCAACACAATCGCGCGGCGGGGCAACGCATTATCGCTGGAATTTTTGGACCAATTCATCCGGTCTAGCTAAAGATGCACCCGACAAGAGCAAGCGTCGTTGCCGAACAATAATACATCTCTCCCATAACTTTGGGTTAAGTATATGCGTGCCGCTGAACAGGCGCTCGCACTATGGCTGCAATGCCTTTTTGACCTCTGCAACAAATTGCAGCCCCAATCGCGACGGCGGTCTATCCTCCAGCCAGATTGCATGGACCCCAAATTGCATTTCCGGCGAAATGGATAGTGCTTCCAAGCCGTCGCTGACCATTGATCGCGCCGTGAACTGATCAACAATCGCAATGCCCGACCCGAAACGCACCAAGGCCGCCGCGATATAATAAGTGCCGACCGATATGATCTTGCGCACATCGACCTGCGCTTTTTCCAATGTGGCTTCAACAAGATCGCCAATGGGTCCGCTACCGTTCACGCTGATCATGTCCAAGCCGTTCAATTCGCTGATCCTCAGGGTCGTTTGACCGGATGGAAACGTGCCCGGTTGGCAGATCAGATAAAGGCGCGCCGCCGATAGCTTTTCGAGTTTCAGCCTGGGATGTTCGGGCGGGTCATAACCGATCGAAAGGTCGCATTCGCGTTCGTACAATGCGCGTGATGTGTCGTTATGGTGCAGCGTTTTGACGTCGAAGGTGACGTTGGGATATTTGGTGCGGAATGCCGCAATGGCGCGGGGTGCCACTTCAAGTCCCAGCGATGGCGCGACGCCGATCCGCAAATGGCCCTTGCCTGTGTTGCGTAAATTGTTCGCGGTGACCTGCAACGATGAGATGCGGTTAAAGACCTCATCGACTTCACGAAACAACGCGTGCGCCTCGTCGGTCGGAACCAGGCGTCCACGCACCAGATTGAACAGGCTGATGCCCAGCTGCGATTCGGTGTGCCGCAATACCTTGCTGACCGCTGGCTGCGACACATTCAATCCGCGCGCGGCCGCACTGATGGAGCCGTTTGCATAAACGGCGTGAAAAACTTCAATCTGCCTCAGTCTCATTTGGGCAAGTTAGCGGCGCAATTTCTGCGCCGCTACATGCCAAGCAGTCGTCATGTCAGACGGCTTTATCAAAACTCTTTCGACAGCTCGAAATAGACGAACCGGCCGACGGCATCGTGCAGCGACCCAAGGAAACCATAGTTCGTCGATGCGAGCGGTGGCTGCTTATCGAACAAGTTACGCGCGCCTACGCGGAACCGTGTGCCCGAAAATGCACCCTGATCGTCACCAGCGCGATATTGCACATAGGTGTTGACCGTCGTGACGCTGGGCAATTTGAAAAACTGATCGGCTACCTTAATCGTTCCCGTGTCGAAAACAGCGCCGACATAGTTGACCAAGAGGCCGGCACTTACGGGACCTGATTTCCACGTCAGGTTTCCGCTCAAGCGCCACTCAGGATTGCCGTTGACCTGAATCTGGCTTCCGGCTTGCGTAATCGTCACGCCTGTTCCCAATGTGCCCGCCGCGTTTGCAGCGATCAGTTTCGCCTGCAGTTCAGATGCCGACTGTTCATATGTCAACAGCTTCGATGCGTTGATGTCGATGTTGAAGCTGCCGATCAGCGTATTGCGCACATCATAGTTGACGCCGAAATCCAGACCTTCCAACTCGCGCAGTCCAAGGTTGAAATAATCATCCTGAACATAATCGATTGTGCCGATCACTTGCGTACCCACCGGCGCCAGACGCACGACATTCGGGTTGCTGCGTCCGTTCTGCCGTTCGAGAAGGTCGAACAAAATCTGGTTTTGCGCGCCTTGGAGGCCGATGACGCCCTTGGAACGCAGTGACCAATAATCCGCCGTGAACGTGAGGTTACGGAAAGGCTGTACAATGAGACCTGCCGACAAGGTTTCCCCATTTTCAGGTGTCAGGTTCTGATTGCCTGAGCGAACTTCAAGTGTGCTAATACCGCTGCAGGTTGTCAGCGGGTTCAGGCGGCAAGCGGCAAAGTCAGTACGCGTATTTGCGACCTGTGTTCCGGCGCTATAAAATTGCGCAAGGTTCGGTGCGCGGAAATTCTGTGACCATGCCGAACGGAGCTTGATGCCATCGATCACGGTCCATGCACCAGCAACCTTGGTCTTGAACACATTTCCAAAGTCGGAATAATGTTCATCGCGGGCCGCAACTTGCAGATCAATGGATTGGATCAGCGGTATATCCATATCGTCCGAAATCAACGGTACGGCGAGTTCGGCATAAGCCGACATAACGGTACGACGCGCCTTTACATCGGGCGCAGGGCTGGCGCCCATGATGTCTGTGCCATAGCGAATGCCCGAAACGCTGTCCGTGTACGTCGTGGTGCCATCCAGACGGTTATCCCGGTTATCTGAATAGGTTTCGCGCCGCACTTCGAGACCGCTGGCGAAGCCTACGCCACCTGCAGGGAGGCTAAAGATATCGCTGTTGGAAATGCGGAAATCCAATGTGCCAAGCGACGTCGTGCTGATGCGGTGCACATCGACCAGGAAGGACTGAATGGTGGCCGCACTGTTCGGGGTACCATCGCCAATCGAATAATTGAGTTGATTACCCCCATTGAACGGGTTGTACGCATCGGGGGTCGACCGTGCGAGCGCGGCTTGAAACAGCGTGTTGCTGACGGCATTTTTTGTATTATCGTCGGTGCGTGCCCAAGAATAAGAGGCCGCCGAATCCCATTTGAAATTGCCCCACTCTCCGCGCACGCCGATCAACGAGCGGATGCTGTCATCGGTTACGACGAACGTACGCGGGCCGGTATCAACTGGGCGATAGTTTGTGATGCGCAGTGCAAGCCCAGTGGTCGGCACGCCAACCAGTCCGGCCAAACGATTTGGGTTGTCTACGCCGTTGAACGTGGTTGGACCGAAGGGATTGTAATAATTGGTGGTCGGGATCGTAATAACTGCACTGGAAATCGGCGCGGATTGTTCACGCTGTCCTTCAAGCTTGGCATTATAATAGCCGAGTTCACCAAAAAGTTCGACCGATCCGATGTCCTGACGGAAGGTGCTGAAAAGATTGATGCGGTCAAGACCGCCGCGGATCGTACGATCGGGGTTTTCATCATAACGCAGCACACGGCTGGTCGCACCTGTAATACCGCCGCTACGTAGACAGAGATTGCCGTTGAAAACGGCGCTTGAACAGCCCGCCGCAGTATTTGCGATCGGTTCGATGTGGAAAACGCCCGAAGTCGTCAATGCTGTCGTCGATGTGCCTTGACGGATGGTTGGCGACGGAACGGCCGTTACCGTAAATGCACCCCAAGGCGATGACGTTGAACGGTTATCGAAGCCGGTATCGGTTTCCCAAGGCGTCCCGACCAACTTTGGCATATGGTTTTCACTTGCCGAAAATGGACGCTCGCTTGCGAATAACGGCGTCCGCTTTGTCAAGCTGCCAAAAAATGTGAAGCGTCCGCCGGACTTGGTTTTGAAACCGGCCTTGATTGCGCCGGTTTTTTCATTTGTTCCGTCCGCAGAGCCGTAACGCGTGTCAAAGCGCAGTCCTTCATATCTATCGTCCGTGACGACGTTGACCACACCGGCCACGGCATCCGCGCCATACACAGCAGCCGCACCGTCGCGCAAAACTTCGATCCGGCGCGTCGCGCCAACGGGAAGCGAGTTGGTGTTGGCCGTCTGTACCGGAACAAAATTCTCGGTCTGCGTGCCGGGCGTCAAAATCATGCGGCGTCCGTTGACCAGAACCAACGTGTTGCCGGTGCCGACACTGCGCAGATTGATCGAGGCGTTGTCGCCGCGCGCATCGTTGAGGTTGCCGGTCGTCCGGGCTTCTTGGAACTGGACATCACCTGCTTGCGGAATGGACCGGAACAGATCGTCACCGGAAACGCTTCCCGTGGCAGCGATGCGGTCTTCGCTCAGCACCGAAACCGGCAGCGTTTCCGCAATTTTCGAGCCTTCGATGCGGCTACCCACAACCACGATTGCTTCGGTCGTGTCGGCTTCTGCTTCCGGTTGGGCCGCAGTTTGCGCGAACGATGGTGTGGCTACGATGATGGAACAGCCGATAAACAAACCGGCACGCATTGAAATTTTGGACACTGTGAATTGCCTCCCTTTGCCGCCCCCTTGCGGCTTGTGTATTTATACCCGAATTGCACCAAAGCCGCACATTTACAAGCCACAGTCGTTACAAATGTGTGATTAGTCCATTCCATATGGTTATGGACTAATCACAAGTTGTTTATGGGAAGACGCGTGCCGAAGGGCATATGCTGGCCCACTTTCTGTATCGTTGGAGCATTTAAGATGGCAAGCAAACCACCCCTTTCACCCGTGCGTTTCGCCGGATCGACCGCATATATTTCAGGCCAGCTGCCGCGCGGGGCAGATGGCAAAATTATCGCAGGGAATATGCAGGAGCAAAGCCGCCAAGCCCTCGCGAACCTTGCGGCCGTGCTGAAATCAGAAGGCCTGCAATTGTCCGATGTCGTAAAGGTCACCGCATGGATCACCGATGTAGATGCGATGGCTGATTTTAACTTGGTATATCGCGAATATTTTGCGGAACCATATCCCACGCGGTCCACAATTGTCTCGGCGCTCGTAGCGCCTGATGCCATGGTTGAGATTGAGGCCATTGCCTATAGGGATAGCCAATAAGGCCTTTGCCTCAGGCGAAATGAAACAGGGGTAGTGACGTAATGGCGGATGCGAAGTTCATGAAGCGAGTGGCCCGGATAGCGCTGGCAATGGCGGCAGCATCCGGGCTGGTGGCCGCCGCGGCGCAGGAGCCGCCCGCAGACATCGTCATTCGCGGTGGCACCATCTACCCCGGCAATGCGGCGCCATTCCGAGGCGATATAGCCATCCGCGCAGATCGCATCGTCTATGTCGGCCCGAAGGCCCCCGGCGGCGCGAAGAAAGTCATCAATGCCACCGGTCTGGTCGTCGCGCCGGGGTTTATTGACCCCCATACCCATGCAGATGAGGCACTGGCGTCGCGCGATCCCGCCGCACGACTGGTGTTGCCATTCCTCATGCAAGGCGTGACGACGGCGTTCATCGGCGTCGACGGTCATGGTGACACGCATATCGCCCGCACCTTGGGACGCAATATTACCGACAAAACCACCGCTGGCGCACCTTCCGCGGGTTCGGAGCGCGACGTCGGCATCAATTTTGCTTCTTATGTCGGATTTGGTGACGTGCGCAAACAGGTGATCGGTGAAACCGATCGCGCGCCGACAGCAGCTGAACTGACACATATGGCTGGTCTCGTCTCCGACGCGATGTGCCAAGGCGCATTGGGGCTTTCGACGGGGCTGTTCTATGCACCACAAAGCTTTGCCAAGAGCGATGAGGTGGTTGCACTGGCGCAGGCAGCGGCGGCCAAGGGCGGCATTTACGACAGCCATCTGCGCGATGAGTCGAGCTATACCATCGGACTGCATGACGCCATTGAAGAGGCGCTGACGATTGGGCGCGCGGCACGCATTCCCGTCCATATCGCGCATATCAAGGCGCTTGGCGTCGATGTGCATGGACAGGCACCGGCGATCATTGCCATGATTGAGGCGGCGCAACGCGCGGGACAAGTGGTCCATGCCGACCAATATGCATGGTCAGCGTCGCACACCGGCCTTTCCGCGGCCGTGATCCCCCGCAGTGCGCAGGATGGCGGGCGCGCTGCGATGCTCAAGCGGTTCGACGATGCCCAGACGATGGAGAGGATGCGTCCAGAGATAATTGAAAATCTTCGTCGTCGCGGCGGTGCAGCTTCGCTCCTGATCACCTCCGGCCCTGCGAACGCGCAAGGCAAGACCCTGGAAGCCTTCGCGAAAGAACAAGGCGTAGATCCGGTCGCCGCAACAATTGCGATCCTCAAGCAGAGCGAGGCGCGCGTCGCTTCGTTCAACCAGAGCGAAAATGACATTGCCGCGTTCATGCTGCGGCCGTGGGTCGTGACGAGTTCCGACGCGACGCTGGGGCATCCGCGCTATTATGGTTCATTTGCGCGCAAATATGCGACCTATGTGACGGACGCTAAGGTGATGAGCCTTCAAGCCTTCATTGACCAGTCGACATCGACGACAGCGGCCATGTTTGGCCTTGAGGGGCGCGGGCAGCTGAAGGTCGGGGCCTTTGCTGACGTCATCGCCTTCGACCCCAAAACCTTCGCGTCGCGCGCCGACTATGCCAATCCGTTTTTGCTGGCAACAGGGATGCGCACGGTGGTGGTCAATGGCCAAGTCGCGGTCGAAAACGGCGCGCCCACAGGCGTTGCCGCCGGCCGCCCACTGCCCCGCCAGCCGATAGCCGGAACATGCGAATGACACGCCTATCGCGTCATTAGGTGATTAGCCGTCCCACTGGCAGTCTGCCCCCTGACGCGAACCCGCTGGCAATTTTGTGACGGGCGTAGTGAGAACGGGTGGATCGAGGGGAATGACACCCGTTGATGGGCATGATTGAATAAGCGTTCAATGTTTGATATTCTCTCTTATGCAAGAGATTCGTGCTGATCGTCGCCAACATATCATTGCCTCGGCTATCTGTGTTTTGGCTGAAAATGGAATAGTTGAATTTACGTTCAACAAAGTTGCGTACCATGCCGGTATCTCGGCAGCGCTGATCGTTCATTATTTTGCGAGCAAAGAAGCCCTTCTTGAGGCCGCTTTCCGCTCCGTAGTGCGTCAATTGAACAATCAGGCGACGGCGCGTCTCCGGCTCGCTGCGGGGCCCCGCGCGCGGATACAGGCGCTGGTGGACTCCCATCTTGGGCATAATGATTTCTCCGAAGAAACGGCACGGGTTTGGCTGTCTTTCTGGGGACAGGCGCTGCATGTGCCGCAACTTGCGCGGGTGCAGCGGGCGCATCAACAGCGCATGTTGTCGAATTTGAAGTTTGATCTGCGGCAGCTGGTCGACGCACGCGAAGTATCGCCCATGGCGGACACCATCGCCGCCATGGTCGATGGCGTCTGGTTGCGCGCTGCGATGAACGGGGGATCAGAACTGCAAAATGGTCTGGCGCGTGAGCTGATCCTTGAATTCATAGCACGAAACCTAAAGGACACCCTGCCCTCGCGGGCCGCCACAAGCTTCGACACAGTCAACCCGGCGACAGGGCAGCTGCTCGCCACAATCCGCATCGACGGACAGGCAGAGGTCGATAAGGCTGTGGCCCGCGCGGCTGAGGCGCAAAAGCTTTGGGCAAAAACGCCCGGCGTAGAACGCGGACGCATCCTTCACCGCGCCGCTGCATTGCTCGTTGAACGTAATGACGTGCTCGCGCGGCTTGAGGCGCAAGATACAGGCAAGCCCATTCAAGAAACCATTGCCGTTGACGTCTTATCCGGCGCGGATTGTATCGAATATTATGCTGGCCTTGCGCGCACCATCGCGGGTGAACATCACGATCTTGGCACGGGCGCGTTCGGCTATTCCCGGCGCGAGCCTTTAGGCGTCGTTGCGGGCATTGGTGCGTGGAACTATCCCATTCAGATTGCTTGCTGGAAATCCGCACCCGCGCTGGCGTGCGGCAACGCGATGATCTTCAAGCCGGCCGAGCTGACGCCGCTAACCGCGATTGAGCTCGAAAAAACCTATCGCGATGCGGGCCTTCCCGATGGGCTGTTTCAGGTCGTACAGGGGAAAGCCGACACCGGCCGCTTGCTCAGCCTCCATCCCGGCATCGCTAAGGTATCGCTCACGGGCGAAGTTGGCACGGGCAAAAAGGTGATGGTCGATGCGGCAGGCACGCTGAAATATGTCACCTTTGAACTCGGCGGCAAATCGGCGCTGATCGTATTCGAAGATGCGGATTTGGACGAAGCCGTCTCGGGCGCGTTGCTCGCCAATTTCTATTCGGCGGGCGAGGTTTGCACCAACGGCACGCGCGTCTTTGTGCACAAAAATGTCCGTGATGCGTTTCTGGCAAAATTGAAGGCACGCACCGAGGCGATGGTGATTGGCGATCCGCTTAATCCAGCCACCCAAATGGGCGCGCTGATTTCACCAGCGCATATGGAAAAGGTGCTGGGCTATATCGCGCTTGGCCAACAACAAGGTGCAAATCTGCTGACCGGCGGAAAGCGTGTGATGACCGGCGATTTGGCGAAGGGCGCCTTTGTTGAACCAACCATCTTCACCGGCTGCACCGATGATATGGCCATCGTCCGTGAAGAGATTTTCGGCCCCGTTATGGCGGTGCTTGATTTCGAGGACGAGGCAGAGGTCGTCGCGCGGGCGAACAACACCAGCTTCGGCCTCGCCGCAGGCATTTTCACCAACAATTTAACCCGCGCGCACCGCGTGATCGCGGCGTTGGAGGCCGGCACCTGCTGGATCAACACATACAATATCACGCCGATTGAAATGCCATTTGGCGGCAACAAACAATCCGGTCTGGGCCGCGAAAACGGCAAAGCGGCGATCGAACATTATACCCAGCTAAAGAGCGTCTATGTCGCGATGGAACCCATCGATGCCCCCTATTGAGGCCGCAGACTATATCATCGTCGGCGCGGGGTCAGCAGGGTGCGTGCTGGCGGACCGGCTGAGCGCCGATGGCAAACATAAGGTCGTGTTGCTTGAATTTGGCGGCAGTGACCGGTCGATCTTCATTCAGATGCCCGCCGCGCTCGCTTACCCCATGAATACCAAGCGGTGGAACTGGGGCTATGAAAGCGAGCCAGAACCACATCTGAATGGACGCCGCCTGAACTGCCCGCGCGGCAAGGGTTTGGGGGGATCATCGTCGATCAACGGGCTTGTCTATGTTCGTGGCAATGCGCTCGATTTTGAACGCTGGAAAGAAGATGAAGGCGCAACCGGTTGGGGCTATGCCGATGTGCTGCCGTATTTCAAACGCGCCGAAGGTCGCGACGAAGGCGGTAACGAATATCGGGGCGGAGATGGTCCGCTGTCGACCAGCTATGGCCCGCTCGACAATCCATTGCATCAGGCCTGGCTCGATGCGGCGCAACAGGCAGGCTATAGCCTGACCGAAGACTATAATGGCTATGCCCAAGAAGGCTTTGGCCGGATGGACATGACGGTGCGGAACGGCACGCGCTGTTCGGCGGCCAAGGCCTATCTATATGAAGCCCGCAAGCGGCCCAATCTACACGTTATCGAACATGCGCTGGCGACACGCATCCTGTTTGACGGCACGCGCGCTGTTGGGATCGAATATGAAAAAGCGGGCAAAATGCACCAGCTGCGCGCCGCACGCGAAGTCATACTTTCGGGCGGCCCGATCAATTCGGTTCAGCTGCTTAAGCTTTCCGGCATCGGCCCTGCAGAAGAATTGCAACGGCACGGCATAACAGTGCGCGCAGACCGCCCCGGTGTTGGCGCGAATCTGCAGGATCATCTCGAATTCTATTTCCAGATGGCATGCACCCAACCGATCACCCTTTACGGCAAGGCAAATCTTCTCGGCAAAGCCATGGTCGGTGCACAATGGCTATTCGGTCGGTCGGGAACAGGCGCATCCAACCAGTTTGAAAGCTGCGGCTTTATCCGCAGCCGCGCAGGGATAAAATATCCGGATATCCAATATCATTTCTTTCCTATGGCGATCAATTATGACGGATCGTCCCTTGCAACAGAACATGGCTTTCAGGCGCATGTCGGCCCCATGCGTTCAAAAAGCCGGGGCACGGTGACGCTCAAAAGTGCCGACCCGCACGACAAGCCCAAAATCTTGTTCAATTATATGAGCCATCCCGACGATTGGGTGGACATGCGGGCCTGCGTCCGGCTGACGCGGGAGATTTTCCAGCAACCTGCTTTCGCTCCCTATCGCGGACGTGAAATTCAGCCGGGCGCCGACTGCGTGACTGATGATCAAATTGACGCCTTCATTGCCGAACATGTCGAAAGCGCCCTCCACCCCAGTTGCACATGCAAGATGGGCAGCCCGCGTGACCCGATGGCGGTGGTGGACCCCGAATTGCGTGTCATCGGTGTCCAAGGGCTGCGCGTCGTCGACAGCGGGGTGATGCCGTCCATCACCACGGGCAACCTGAATGCGCCGACGATCATGATCGGTGAAAAGGGCGCCGATCACATCCTTGGCAAGCCCATGTTGCCCCCATCTAATGCGCCATTTTACGTCGCACCAAATTGAAATGTTGCCCAAAGATGACAAAGACTATCCTCGAGCCCGCACGCCAGATTGATGTGATCCGGCAAACGGACGTCCTCGTCATTGGCTCAGGCCCCGGTGGCCTTGCCGCGGCTTTGGCGTCTGCACGGGCGGGCGTCGAAACGACGTTGCTTGAACGTTATGGCTGCTTCGGTGGGAATATCACGCAGGTCGGGGTCGAAGGCTTCGCATGGTATCGGCATCCGGCGACGATCGACAGCGAAGGTATCGGGCGTGAATTTGAAGACCGCGCCAAGTTGATGGGCGCGGCAATGCCGGAGCCGCAATCGATCAGCCACAGCCTCGATGCCGAAGGGTTCAAATTTGTTGCAGATACGCTCGTCGAGGAAGCGGGCGTCATCCCGATGCTGCACCGATTATGTGTCGCGCCCATCATGGATGGCAACATGATCCGCGGCGTGATTGTCGAAAGCAAGGCGGGCCGCGAAGCTATTCTTGCCAAACGGGTGATTGACGCGACAGGAGACGCCGACATTGCCCATCGTGCGGGCGCGCCAACGCATATGCACCCCGTGGACGAAATGATGTCCGTTTCGGTCATGTTCTCCATGTGCGGGGTCAACAAGACGCGGTTTATTGACGCCGTAAAGGCCGATCCGCAAACCTATGGCGACTGGGCCGTAGGCGGTGAATGGGAAGTGATCACCAGCGGCAAAGAGGATGACATGTTCTCGCCATTCTTGCGCAAGCCGTTCCAGAAAGCGCTGGAAGCGGGCCTAATACCGGACAGCGTGAAAACCATGGCGGGCACATGGGGCACCGTTTCCGATCAGGGAGACCTCACTTATCTCAACATGTGCCATCTTTATCTCGACGGCACGGATCCCGATGCCCTAACCCATGGCGAAATGGCGGGGCGAAAGCAGGCAATGCACGCCATTGCGGCTTTGCAGGCCTTTATGCCGGGCTGCGAAGACGCAAAGTTGCGCAATTTCGGCATGACACTTGGCATTCGCGATACGCGCAAGATTGATGCGCTTTACAATATGACCGCAGACGATGTGATGGAACAAGGCCGCTTTGACGATAGCATCGGCATTTTCCCTGAATTCATCGACGGCTATGGCTATCTTATTTTGCCGACGACCGGCCGCTATTTCCATCTTCCCTATCGGTCAATGGTTCCAAAAAATGTAAAGCATCTGATTACCGCCGGTCGTGTCATTGGCGGTGACAAGGTCAGCCATGCCGCCGTCCGCAACATGATGTGTTGTGCGGTTGCGGGGCAAGGTGCCGGCGTTGCTGCGGCGTTGGCGGTCAAGACGGACCGCGACTTTGACGAAATTGATATCAGCGCCGTGCAAAAGGAGCTGATCCGCCAAGGCGCCCGCATTTCTTAAGCGGACCGATCAGGGTCCAGCGCAGCTTGCAGGCGTTTGCGGAACAGCAAAATGAGCGTCCCACCCACAAAAGCGATGGCCGCGTCCATCGCCCAGAAAACCGACGGGCTCATTTGGTCAAAATAGCTACCCACCCACCCAGCAAGCACATGTCCGACAAAGGGCGAGAGAAACGCAACGCCCATCAGGAAAGAGCCCATCCCCGCAGGTGCCGCCCTGCTAACAATCGCCAGGGTAGTAGGCCAATAATACATCCAGGCGAGCCCCATGATCAGCCAACCCGCGATCGCCCACCCCGCGCCCACACTGTCTGGTTCACTCAGTCCCAAATTGCCATAAGCGAAAAGAAGTGCGGCAAAGGCAATGATGGTTGTTCCAATGCCCACTTTCGTCACGCTGGTGGGCTCGCTACCCCGCTTGGCCTGCCATGCCCAGAATGCAATCAACGCCGGCGCGGCAAGGATGGCACCGATCGAGTCCATCGATGCGAACCAACTCGATGGTACCTCGCCAAGCGATGTCGCCAAATTCACATATTGATCGACCCACAAGATACCGATGCTCCACACCATGGGATACGCAATTTCAGCGGGTATGGTGAGCGCAATGACAAGCAAAAGCACCGCCACCCGTTTGCGTTCGGCCGCGGTCATGGCTGGGGCCTTTTCCCGTTTGCGCGCCACCGGACGGTCATCCGGCAGATGCTTCTGGCCCAGAACATAGGCGACGAGCGCGATTAACATCAAAGCCGCTGCAACCGCAAAACCGGCATGCCAGCCATAGAATGCTGCAACCAACCCCGTCACAAACGGCCCGCTCGCCGCGCCAATGCAAATGCCTGTCGAAAAAATAGTAAAACCGCGCGACCGCATGGATTCATCCGAGCGCGGGTAAAGCGCCCCGACCTGCGCGGAAATATTGCCCTTGAGAAATCCAGATCCAAGGATCAGCAGCAAGAGCGCAAATAGGAAGCTTGCATAAAAGGACATCGCCAAATGCCCTGCACTCATCAGGACTACGCCGATCATCACCGTGCGCTTTGCACCCAATATGCGGTCGGCAACCCAGCCCCCGACGATAGGTGTGAAATAGACAAGGCCCGCATACCAACCATAAATGATCGCCGAAAAAGCGACGTCGCTCATCGGCCCACGAAATTCGAACATATTACGGAGCGCGGCGAGCCCAATGACTTGCACCGCATTTTCAGGCTGCAGCAGTTCTTTGACCATATAGAGCGTGAGCAGCGCAGACATTCCATAAAAGGAAAAGCGCTCCCACATCTCTGTGAAAGATAAATAGTACAGGCCTTTGGGGTGACCAGACGGCTGGCCATGTAAGGTTTGTGCGATCTTATCCAAGCTTTCCCCCAACATTCTGTGCGCCCCTAGCGATGTGCGTATCTATGCCCGGTTAGGCGAGAGGTGCAAGGGAAGGATTGAGGATACACATAGCGACTATGTTCGCAATGTGCGTTTAGCGGATGGTTAGCGCGCCCGCCTGCAGCGATCCGAGCAGAAGCGCACATTTTCCCAATCTTTCGCCCATTTTTTACGCCACGCAAACGGCTTTTCACATGCCGCGCATATTTTCGACGGCAGGTCGCCTTTTTTGACCATCTTGGGCATTGCGAAATTCCATATTTTAGCGCGCGTTACATGCGTAACATTTTTATCGCAGTTTCCGCTATATTTCTGCGAATGAAACTAACTATTTGCTGCGCAGCATTTCAAACGTTATCAGCATCATACGCCAAAAGGCTGCTCAGAGGGATGCTGGGGACAAATTATGCTTTCATCCCCAATAAAAATGGCGCAAAGCCTTAGGAAAGTGTTCAACAGGAGAGTGTATATGAAATTCGGAAATCATCTGCTGAAGGCTGCGATGCTGTCGACGATCAGCATTGTGTCGCTGAGCGCTGGCTCAGTAGCGTTCGCACAAGACACTGCGCCACAGGCAAGCGATGAAGCTGACGAAAATGTCATCATCGTAACCGCAACGAAGCGCGAACAGACACTTGAAGAAGTGCCAGTGGCCGTTTCGGTGACATCGGCTGCTGCAATCGAGCGCGCGCAAGTTCGCGACCTTAAGGATCTGCAAACACTTGTTCCTTCGCTCCGCGTAAGCCAGCTGCAAAGCTCGGCCAACACGAACTTCATCATTCGCGGCTTCGGCAACGGCGCCAACAACCCAGGCATCGAAGGCTCGGTTGGCGTATTCATCGACGGTGTTTACCGTTCGCGTTCCGCTGCAGCGATCAGCGATCTTCCAAACCTGCAACGCGTCGAAGTGTTGCGCGGTCCACAATCGACCCTGTTCGGCAAAAACGCGTCGGCTGGCGTTATCTCGATTGTGACTGCAGCACCAAGCTATGAATTCGGCGGCTCGGCTGAACTCAGCTATGGCAATCGCAACGCAATCGTCGCGAAGGCCGATGTTACGGGCCCAATCTCTGACAATGTCGCGTTCAGCCTTGCTGGCGGCATCAACAAAGCGGACGGTTACGGCACCAACCTGACCGACGGATCAAAAACCAGCGAGCGCAACCGCTGGTACGGCCGTGCACAATTGTTGATCGAGCCTTCGGACAGCTTCAAGCTGCGCTTCATCGGTGACTATGACAAGATTGATGAAAATTGCTGCTTTGTTGGCAATATCTTCGACGGTCCAACTGGCAATGCCATTCGCGCCATCGGTGGACGGGTAAACTCGCGCGGCATATTCAGCTATACCGAATATCAGAACTTTAATTCGGAAAACGACATCACCAATGGTGGTGTCTCCATGCAGGCGGACTATGAAATGGGTTCATTGAGCCTCACTTCGATCACCGCCTATCGTGAATCGCGCGCAAAAACGAATGCGGACAGTGATTTCACCAGCGCAGATTTGATCGGCGCAAACCGCGGCGATGTGGATATCACCACAAAAACGCAGGAATTGCGTTTGGCGTCGGATTTTGACGGCCCATTCAACTTCTTGCTGGGTGCCTATTATTTTGATGAAAGCATCAACAACAAGCAGGCACTGACGCTCGGCCGTGATTTCCGTAACTATGCCAACGCCCTCACCGGCGGGCAATATACGGCATTAGAACCAACCATCCGCGCGTTGGCAGGTATCCCCTCGACCGCGGGTCAATTTGGCGGCCAAGGTCAGGGACGTTTTGAAGATTGGGATTATAAGAACAAAGCCTATTCGATCTTTGGTACTGCGGACCTTGAACTGACAGACGGCCTCGTGCTGACAGGTGGTTTTAACTACACCAAGGACAAGAAAAATCTTGCGAGCGACATTCGGATTACCGACGTGTTCTCAAGCATCGATTTGATCCAGGTTGCTGGTGCCGCCGGCGTTCCTGCGGTTCTTCCGGCCGGTGCAGTGGGCAATACAAGCACATTGTATCCACGCATCACCGCTTGCCCGAATAGAAATGGCGCGCCAACCGTCTGTAACCCGTTCATTCCTTTTCAGGCGCTCCAATTTTTGCCGCCGTTCCTGAACCTTCCAAATGCTGTTGAAGATGGCCGCACCAGCGATGGTAAGCTGACCTATTCGGCACGTATTGCGTGGGAAGCGACCGACAATATCAACCTATATGCCAGCTATGGCACAGGGTTTAAGGCAACATCGTGGAACATGTCGATTGACTCGCGTCCGTTCCTTTCGGATTTTGTAGCGGGATCACCTGCACAAGGCGCACCGATAACACCTTCGGCCATTCGGACCGCGGGTCTTGCCTCTGCCAACCTCACCAGCGGAACGCGTTATGCGCTTCCTGAAGAGGCAAAGGTTATGGAACTGGGCTTGAAAGCGAAATGGGACCGTGTTGCTTTCAATCTGACAGTCTTTGATCAGTCGATCAAAAACTTCCAGGGTAACAGCTTCATCGGTACGGGCTTTGTTTTGACCAACGCCGGTAAGCAGTCGGTGAAGGGGGTCGAATTTGACAGCAGTTTCAACCCGATCGACGCTCTGCAATTGCGCGTCGCTACCGTCTATCTCGACTCCAAATATGACAGCTATGTCGGATCGCAATTTGGTGACCTCAGCGGCCGGTCGGTCGGTGGTATTCCAAAGTGGTCGACAACCGTGGGTGCAACCTACACGGCGGACTTGAACGACGGCAAAGCGCTGATCTTCAATGCCGATTATCACAATGAATCCAATACCGTGATAAATGACAACCCAGCTGACATCCAGTATAAGCGTGAAGTTAACGACCTGAGTGCAGCGGTAACGTTGCGTTTCGATACGGGTCTGCAATTCTCGCTTTGGGGCCGCAACTTGACGGATGCGCAATATCTTTCCGTCATCTTCCCAAGCGTTGTACAGTCCGGTTCGATTTCGGGCTATCCAAACGCACCACGCACTTATGGTGCATCGGTGAAGTACAAGTTCTAATATCCTGAGATCCTCAGGGCAGATTGAGCCGGGGCAGCAGTGCTGCTCCGGCTTTTTCTTTGCCTGTTGCGGACGAACGGCGCACCAAAGCCGACTACCAATGAGCGGCATTTGATACACGTTGAGGCAAGCTGTTTTGCCATCGACTGATAGATCGGCAATGTTCTCAACGGCTCAGCAGCACACATTAATCGGCTGGCACATATTGCAACTGTGCCCAGACTGGGCCCTGTTTTCTTATGTCGCAATGTGCGCATGTAGCCTTCTGAGCAACCCAGCCAATGCTCAGAAAATTCACGGTCGCCAGCCACTTAGGACCGAATGCCTTGCGCCGTCTGAGGTTGAGATTTTGGATGTTTTGAGAGGTACTAAAAAATGGCAGTTGCTTCCGCCAGTTTCAGGTGAAGGATTCCCTGCTCAGTATTTGGCGCTAAAGCGAAATGGCATAGCAAACGGAGGCAGTGACGTTGCAACCAAGGCAGTGGTGGGTGTTAATGCGCTACAAGGATGAGCCAGGAGCTCACTTTGATAGTCAATATATGGCAGCTACGAACGCTTATGAAGCCATCCAGATGGCTAAGGCTTTATATGGCAAACCGCTTTCCCTGGCGGTGCGAACCTCGTTGGAATTCAGCCTAGAATGAAGTGTGAAGACGGATGTAACTCGCGTTACCTCCGTCTATCCACCAGTTACGATGAGAACCTCAGCATTGTTGTTACCCATGTGAGCCGGTCACCTCAAACTCTCCTAATCGCAAAAGGTATCGGTATAAGTCACCAGGCGGCCGGAAACGGTCCGCTCGGTCACTTCCTGATTATAGCATCTTGGCGCGTAAGTGCGCTCGGCATAGTAAATCTTGCGCGTGTTGCGTTCTGCGCTTTTTGCAATTGCAGCTCCTAAAATCACGCCGCCAATAAGTGCCAGTGCCTTTCCGCTGCCATTACCGCGACGGCTGTGGTCGCGGTAATCAGAGCGCCCGCGGTCAGATTTATATTGGCCTCCATAACCGGAATTATTTCCATTATTATATTCACCCCTGCCGCCAGCTACCGCAGGCGTTGCGATCGATAAGCTCAAAAGGACCAGGAAAATCTTCTTCGACATATCGTCCACCTTTCCAGAAAATTGATTGTAAAATCTAGTACTTGTGCATAACATAAGACTGAACTTTGAACCGATTATGAACAGCGATTTATCCAACATTACTAAAGGAATGAGGCACATGAGGATTGGAAAAATTATCCGAGTTGCAGCGCTGACGAGTGCAGTAGCAATAGCACCCGCGGCCATCGCCCAACCGAACGTATTTTTGATGGTCGACTTGGTACAGGAGGGAGGGCCATCTGCCGTTCAATCTTCGGTTGCTTATTCCAGAAATGTAGGTGCCTCTTATTCTGATACTTCAGTGAGTGCGAGCGCTTCAAAATCAGCTAGCGCTTCTTCTGAAAAGGAAAGTAGCGGATCTTCTTACAGGGCTTCATCTGCAGCAGCTGCCAGCAATGGTAGAAGTTCTGCTGCAGCGCGCGCTTCCGTAAGGGGTGCTGACGCCAGCTCTTATAAGTCTTCATCCGCTACATCGCAAAGCAGTGCCTCTGCTGCCAAGGCGGATGTCCAATATGAGCAGCATGATAACGTAAGCTACGGGCAGACTGTTTATGCGCAAACCGGCGGAGATGATGGGTTTCCTGCTAGCGAAGCATTGTCAGCGCTGGCAAGTAGCTTACTCCAATATCAAGTCGACGTTACGTATCCTGAAATGATTTTGGCTGAATTTTTCAATGATAATCAGCCGTCCAGCGAGGTCGTGCGCAAGTCGCCAAAATATGGCCAAATCTTGGCGAGCCTCGCAGATCAGCAGGTCGGCTTTGTTTTGGCCGCAAAATTGTCGATACGCGGAACAGGTGGGGTAGTCTCTAACTATAGTTGTCAAGGCAGCTTAACAGGATCTCTATCGAAAACAAAGGGTACCGTGGCTGCAACCAATTATACAGTATCAGGAAACGCTCGGGGTAAAAATTTAGAAAACTGTCAGAGAGTCCTTGTCAGCCAATTGTCTGATACACTTGCCGAAAAAGTGCGTTCCGCACTTGGTGATTAAAGGGGCGAGCTTCTTGCTTGCCCCTTTAATACTAGTATCTTAAATAACCATCGGCTCTTCTTTTGAAGTCTCAGGGTTGCTAGGCGCTTTGACCTTAGCAACGGACATTAGCTTAGGTAGGACGGTGACCACAGTCGCGGTGCCCTTAAGCTGGATACCAATCAAGCTTCCTGCCGTCTTCAGTTCGGATAACTTACCCAAAAGGCGCGGATTTCCGCCAATTCCTTTTGCAAGGTCCGCAATATTTTGTGGCATTTTGATCAGCTGCGGCACAAAGACCGCAAAATTATATATGGCGGCTCTGATCAATGCCTTTTCTTCTGCACTGGCATTTGCATAATTTGCGCTCAGTTGTTCGACCAGTTGTTTATTGGCTGATATTGCCTCAATTGAGCTTTTCAGACTGTCGGACTTCGCATTCAGTTCCTTGGTGCTCTGAAAGTTCGAAATTGCTTTGAGTTCCTGCTTGGCAGCGCCTAGGGCGCCGCGGCCTTCGGCTGCCTTGTTCAAAATCTGAGCAGAGAGCCAGACATACTTTGTGGCCTTGAGAGTTTTAGCCAGAAATACATCGACATCGTCTGCAGACACAGATGACGCACTACTATCTCCTTTGCCGACCCCTGGCAGTTTTGGCAGGCCGCCTAATTGAGCATGTGCGGGTGCTGACGCTGCAAAAGCTGCCAGACCCGTTAGAAAAATCAACTTCTTCATAATTCCTCCTATTGTGGTGGTTTGTTAGCTTTTCCCCATTGATCGGCTAATTGGATAACGACGCTAGACGCGTCGCGTACGAGTGCGACATTGCGGTCTGCGGGTAAGGCGGTTTGCGGCAAAGTGCTGCCCTTAAGCTGTAGCTGCGTTCCAGAGGCCGCCAGGCGGGTCTCCCCTGCTTTAAGCATAAAGCCGGTTGCGACTGTGGCTGTTGGAGTGACTGTTCCGCCCTTGCCTTCAATGTCAGCCCCAGAGGTGACGCGGACGACCGGGGCAAAGCACCGATCCGCATCGGGGCGATTTAGAACTGTCAGTTCTTGCAACCGCTCCTGAGAGAAGTCATCCATGTAATTTTGCAGGATGGGGCCAAAACCACTAAGATAGACGGGCGCCTGAAAATGAGACATAAAGCGATTGCTGGCCAACGTTACAAGCAGTCGCGGTTCAACCTGTAAGTCCGGCAAGGGGACCGACGCACATTGACTATAGGATTGCCGCGAGAGGACGGGAGACGTCCCGCTGTCAAAGCTGAATACATCTCCTTCACGCAGCTTAATATCGCCGAGACCAATTTGACGAAGGATCAAGCCGTCAGACAAAGAACCATCTAATCTATAATTCCCAACAGGCGTCCATACATCGCCACCAATGCCGGAGACCCCCCCTTTTTTCCTCAACACTACTCCTACCGCGCGATCCGAGACATTGCCGGCGGGGTCATTGAGTGAGAAAGATGCGCCATTTCCCTTTAACGGCAATCTCAACTGTTGTGGCTTGAAGCCAGTCGATACTTTGTCCGCCAGTTGCTGCAAGGCGTTGCTGATAACAGTGTCATGCCTTGCATCCTCGCCAAAGGCGATGCCTGCGGCAACCTGATCATCAATGCGGTTGTCTGCAAATGTCGCAAAAACAACGCGGCCCGAACGATCCACGATTTCAGCGGTCGCATAGGCTTGATAACTATGCATCCTGATATTTGGCAGATTTGTGTCCAACTTGGTGGCAGGCAAATTGTAGACTTGGACACGCATCAGATATTCTGGGAGCGGTCGATCTGTAAGGTCTGAAGACGGCGCAGCGCTTTTTTCCAGCATCAATTTGCGGATCGTGGTAAAGCTGTCATTGCCCGGCATCACGGTCAGTGCATTGCCCTGCCCAAGGCGTTGCTCGAACAGCAACCTTAAATAAGATGCCGATTTGTCTTGAGGCGCGTCGGCTAGCACGACAAAAACGCTCGGCCTGGCAAGGGCAGCGACAGGCGCGGCTGCAGACTTCGAGATTTCGCCATCGACTTCAAGCGGAAAGAGACCCGCTCTCACTATGGCGTAATTGGCATCTGCAAATTCAACTTTAGCATCCGCACCAATTCTTTCGCCTGCTCGGATCCCGGCTAGGCGCCCCTTATCGATAACATAGCTCTTATCGCCGACCTTTCCCCGCACCTTGGCGACAATCGGGTATGGCTTATACCCTGCCGCCGCCTTATCGACTAGGGCGGTAATTGCTTTGGTCAACTGCACAGCAAGCTGGCTGCGCGCCTCGCCAATACCATCGGCCTTTGTGAACGTCCCTTGGGGGATCACCGTCTCGCTTTGGGTGAAGACAACTTCCCCTGATGCTGCGTTGGTGAAATTGACTGTCAACGTGAACGGCAAAAAGATGTCGACGCTTCTGCCCTTATCGATTGTCCACATGTCCGCGCGAGAGAGATGTAGGGACGCAACGAGTGTCTGTTGAAGAGCATCTTGCGTTGGCACGCCTGCCGCTAAACCATCGCGCAAATCCCTGATTACATGTGGAATCTTAGTTTTAAGCTCTGTCTCAAACTGATCAACAAAAGATGATGTTAACTTTTCATCTTCGAAAACAGGGCATAAATCTGGATGAATCTTCGCAGTGCGGACAGCTTGGTCGCCTCCAGCGCCCTTTTGCGGCTTACAAACTGTAAACTCCAGCCCCCATAAGACCTTGAAGGGTGCCGGCCAAAGGCGCAGGGGTTGAGCCTGCGTTGAACTGGCCAAACAGGTTGCTACAACGAGGCCCGCTAGAGATTGCCTGACGCGCCGTCCGGGCATCAATTACACCCCGCCACGCAAAATGTAAGACGCGTTCCGTTTAGCTCCTGCGGGCGCATGGCGGAGAGAGCTTGAACCGGCAGAAGCTTGTCCATGATTGCGCCATCCAATTCGGTCTTGGCTTTGTAGAAGACCTGATAGACAACCTCATTTGCCGTCAGCGAGAGTCTGGCTACCTTTTCTATGCCGGGGATCTCTTGCAGCATCTGCCCGATCTGCCGCGCCGCCATATAATCAAGGCCATTCGGGGCCGCGAAAGTCAAAGTATAGTCCGCACCATTTGCGACCTGCGCATAGGCACTTTGGGTAGCCTGAGCATTGGTCGCTGCCGTGTTATCGGCAACGATGGATTGATCTTCACCTTGCTGCAGCCAATAGTCTTGAACGGCTTCACCAATTTCCTCGCCAGCAAGCTTTCCAAGCTTTGCTACTAGGTTGTTTTCGCACTCTTGAGCATTTCCACCTGAGTCCGTGGCGTTCTGATTGGAAATCGCGTTTATGGGCGGTTTTCCCCTCGCCGTCGTTTCCGCCATGATCGATATACTTCCCGAACATGTAACAAATCGACCTGTTGTGCTCGGGCCACCATCCGTGATTTTGAGCGTTCCTCCCAACAAGAACTTCACATTATCTCGTGAAAGCGCCTCTAGGAATTGATCATAGCGGGGGCTTTTACGCAAATCAGCCCATGACGGCGCGCGTCCGCCGAAAAACTTAGATGAAAGTCGATCCGTACTTTGAACCGATAACCCAAATCTACTCGCGGTCGATCCAACTGCGGTAATCGCGTCCTCATCAGCGCCTTGCTGGGTTGAGGCGTCCTGATTAACGACCTGATTGCGGTAATTCACATCGTCGTGCACTTCTGCTTGGACATTGTTTTTCTGGACTTCAGAATTTGAGTATGACGATGCAGAGGCACTCTTGCTAGACGAAGCTTGAGAGCCACTATATCCAGATCTTGCAGCTGCAGACCCAGAATACCCGCTGACCCCGGCAGCAGCGCTTCCCCTGGCCGAAGAGCCTTGCTTATAGCTATCGGATGACGCATCCTTATATTTCTCAGACGAAGCAGCCATCGACGTATCAGAATAGGAAGCACCCTTGCTTGAGCTGAATTCGGTCACAACTTCCTTGGGCTGACTAAGATCGCGCGAGACGCCGTAAGTAAGATCCACCTTCATCGCGATAGTAGCTGAATTTCCAAGCCGCCGTGACGAAGTCTGGATTTTGTATTTGACCATGGTTTTACGAAACCACTCACGATCCACAGCAGCCGTAACGTCGACCACATAGTTGGTTCCAATCTGGGTTGGTCCGCCAACCACACGAAGCGCGGTAGGAGAAATCTCCTCCTTCAAGGCGTCCAAGGTTTCCAGTGGCACTTTATTGGCCTCTTCAATTCCAATAGCTTCGATAAGCAGCTTCTTGGTCACCCCACGACGCGCGTCATCCATCGCCGAGTTAAGAATAAGATTTGGATCTGGTTTCTTCCCAACAATCGCCGCCTTACCCGTCGCATTAATCGTCGACATTTGAGCATATACCGACTGCGGCGCTACCAATGCCGCAAGGCACACAGCCGCACCTAACAGGTTTCTTATAAGCATCCGAAATTTCCTTGGATAAATTTCATTCAAAAGTTTGAAGATCAATCTTCGATAACGATGTCGCCAGCGCGAATGCGCGACCGGCCATTTTCGTCTTCGGTGATGGATACATCGCCAGATGTAATCGTGGACCGATTCTGCGAGGGTGGAGCTTTGGAACCCGAGGCTTTTGAGGGCGACGCTTTTGCCGCATATTTGCGGGACAACGCTATAAACTGCTCGTCGTTTCGAATTTGATCGAAGTCAGGATGGTTGATTGCGCCTCTAGGGTCATGAAAACCCTTGTCCAAAGCCATGCTGAGCGCATCCGTTGCATTGCCTGTGTTTTTGAGCCTTGCTTCGGCTCGCGCCAGAAGCAAATACACTTCCGGCTTGTTCGGATTAACCAAGATAATTGACCTCGCGAGGTCAGCTGCTTCAGCTAAATTGCCCTGCGCCAAGCTATTGTAGGCGTTCGCGAGTTGGCTTTCGATGTTGGCAGAGCCACCTTCCGAAAGGCCGGATTCTGACGCAGCTCCATCTTCGGTGTTTTCAGAACCAGATGAGCCGGTGTCGCAAGCTGCTAGCGTTAGCATTGCGATGCCCACAATGGCCGCACGTTTAAACATCATAAACAATCCCCCCTGCATTCCCCTGATGCGCTATTATATAGTTTGCACGGCACAAGGGGCGAAACTAAGTCATCACATTCATTGTCTATCAACGACAGAAATTGATTCCATATTTGAAAGTGTTAGAGTGCAGACGCGCCACCTAAGCAACCCTATTCTTTTACAATTAGTTTCATAATGGCAGCGATTTGGATAGACCCACATGAGTAATACATCATCCCTAGTTCGCCTTCTAAACCTCATGAGCGCAATACGTGAGCTATCGCCGTTCCAGACGCTGAACGCAGAGGAAGAAATGCTGTTGGATGATTTGATAATCCGTTGGCACGATAACATCACATTGACCGTCAGCGATGTGATTAATGATAGTCGATACCCCTCACCAACAACCGCCTATCGCCGTTTGATTGCACTGAAGGACAAGGGCATCATTGCCCTAGATGTTGCTTTGGATGACAAGAGGGTAAAGCTCATTCGTCCAACAAAAGCAGCATTGCTCTATATTGATAAGCTTGAGCAAGGCGTTGAGCGAATGATCGTGGATGCTCGTTCTGCATGAATATCTCTGGCGAGCGTGTACTGCGTGGCGTAGTTGCCATTTGCGGCGTGGCATTGCTCTGGTTTGCTGTGTTTAACGTAAATATGTGGCTGTTCTCTCATGCCTCTTTTTCCGAACGCGCACATTGGATTTTCTTGCCAGCCGCATTTCGCATTATCGCTGTTTTGATATTAGGAATGCGCGGAGGCTTAGGGCTGATGCTTGGAGCCTATCTTACGCTACCCCATGCAAGCCCCAACGATTTCAATTACGAGATTCTGCTGTCTATATCGTCAGGGGCTGCACCGTTGATTGCAGTCTTGTTCTGCAAGCAGCTGTTCACGATTAATCATGACCTGAATGGATTGAACGGTTGGCACGTGGTTGCATTGTCTGTCTCTGGCGCTGCAGCAAATTCTGCTGTTCTTAACGCACTGATGTGGGGAATCGGCAAGCAGCAGGCAGATATTGAAGCGATTACCGCTATCTTCGTTGGTGATGTGTTGGGCGCGGCCATTGTTCTCGCAGCGATAGTTTTGGCGATGACTGTGGCTGCACGACTTATGCGACGGGCCTGATGAGGTCTTATCAGTTAGTCGTGAAGTCCAGAGAACCGTCTAGCGCCATGTTTGTTGAGCGGCATCGAGCAAGCTGTGTATGTGTAACGCCCAAGATGCGTTCAGCTTCTGCTGACAAGGCGACTAGGGGTTTTGCCCATTGCAGACGAACGGCGCACAAAAGCCGGCGACCGGCGTAATAACCGCGCGCTGGAAAAATATAAAACACCGGGAAAATGGTGCCCGAGGGCGGATTTGAACCACCGACACGCGGATTTTCAATCCGCTGCTCTACCCCTGAGCTACTCGGGCTACACGGCAAAAACCGCGTGGGAGCGCAGCCTATAGAGAGGCGATACGCCCCTTGGCAAGCGCAAAATCAGTCTATGTCGTCTCCGCCAAAACTATCTGCATAATCCGCCGGCGGCCCCGGCACGCGATAGCCCTCATCCAGCCATTTGAGCAGATCGCGATCCTTGCATCCCTGACTGCAGAATGGCTTGGTTTCAGGCTGTTGTGGCTTCCCACATAAAGGGCATTGATTAGCTTTGCGCGACATGCACATGCCCATAGCCTGTGGCATTTTCATCTGCAACAACCGCAACCCCTGCCCCCGCCAAACGCGCGCATTCGGCGCGCAGCGTCTGCCAGCGTTCCGACGACAACACATGCGCCACCGCGGGGCGTGCCGTTATCGTTCTTAATCCGAAACCCGATGACCGTGCGGCGCTACGCAATAACCAATAGCCCTGCGTTTCGTCGGACAAGGCGGCAATGCGGGTGCCAAACAAATGATCCAGCACAGAAGGCCGCGGCCGCGCGCGTACGACTTGCATAAGGCCATAGCCATTGATCGCGGTGCGTTCGAAGGGACGGCCGTCCTTTGCCGACGCCGCGTCAAATATATTCGCAATCTCCGCGCGCTGGGCTTTGGCCTCCATCGACACAAAATCGATCATGACCATCGCGCCCACCTGATACAGGCGCAACAGCCGCGCTATTTCCAATGCGGCGATGCGGTTAATCGCAAAGGCGTCACCGATCCCGTCGACATCGAATACCAGCCCTGCCTTGGTGCGTTGAAAGCTGATGATGACATCACCAACCTGCGCATAGCCTGCAATGGCGGTGTCAAAGCCGTCGTCGAAAGCTTGCGTGGCATTAGAGCTGCCTAAAGCCGCCAGACGCCGTTCCCACAGACCATCTTTCGACAAAAGGTCAGCAGGCAAGCCGTCGCGCAAGATAACCTCGGGCGGCTTGATCCGGCCAGGCTCGGCAATGGCTTCCCGCGTCACTTCAAACGCGACATGTGTGCCCTCTGCCGCGCCCATCTTACTGCGCAGCAAAACTTCGCTGCCGTCTTCGGTAATGATATAAGCGCCCGCCGGCGTGCGCCGGTCGACACGGCCCATGCCGCATTCGCCAAGCACCCAATGCGCATCGCGCTGAATATGAATTTCGACGATTTTACCGTTTTCAACGCAAGCGGCGCGGCGTTCGCCCGGCGCATCATCGCACCAAAGTTCAGGCAAGCGTATAACCCGATGCACGCAGCAAGGTGCGCGTTTCATACAGCGGCAAGCCAACGACGCCCGAATGGCTGCCCGCCATCCAGTCAATCAACGCCTCTGCCCTGCCCTGAATGGCGTAGCCACCAGCCTTACCCAACCCTTCGCCACACGCGATGTAGCTTTCGATTTCTTCGGCCGATAAACGCTTGAAGCGGACGATGCTGTCGCAAAGGCGGCTGCGCATCCGTCCGTCCGCGTCAATCACGGCAACCGCGCTCAAAACATGGTGGCGGCGGCCATTGAGCAGTTCCAGAAACCCGCGTTGCATATCGCCATCGGCAGCCTGCGGCAGGATACGGCGGCCCACCGCAACCGTGGTATCGCCCGCGATGACAATTTCACCCATCGCGCGCGGAACGGCGACAGCCTTTTCCTCAGCCATACGCAGCGCGTAGACGCGCGGCACTTCGCCCTTGCGCGGTGTTTCGTCAATGTCGGGCGATGCTATGCGGTCAGGCACAACGCCAAGCCGCGCAAGCAATTCGCGCCGGCGCGGGCTTGATGATGCCAATATGAGTGTGGGATTCAGACCCAAGGTCTGCCGCCCTTACTTAAAGCGGTAGGTGATCCGGCCTTTGGTCAGATCATAAGGGGTGAGTTCGCACAAAACCTCATCACCCACGAGAACGCGGATGCGGTTTTTGCGCATTTTTCCGGCGGTATGGCCCAATACTTCATGGCCATTCTCCAGCTCGACACGGAACATCGCGTTAGGCAGCAGCTCACGTACTGTACCGCGCATTTCGAGTAATTCTTCTTTTGCCATTCGGCCCCTTAAATCGTCAAAAATCCAAACTTGGTGCGCCTTTAAACCACATGTTGGAAAAAGGGAAGCGCTACAGTATATTCACGCTATTGCGACAAAATGCTACATCGTTCAGGTTTGCGTAACGTTGTAATGCGTTATGAAACCCTTGCGTTAACACTATAAACTGAGTTTCTCCCCCCAATGAAAATTTTTCCGTTTAGCATCATCCTGCTTGCTACGACTGCGATGCCCGCCATGGCAGCGGTTGATGCACAGGCCACCGGTAGCACTATTGCCATCGCCCAAGACGATGAAGACATGCCCGTGGAAGAAGGCACATCGGGTGAAATTGTCGTTACCGCAGAACGCATTCGCGGGTCGGTCGATACCGACGTTCCGCCGGTTGAGCAGCTGAACGAAGCCGATATTGCGTCCTTAGGTGCATCGTCGTTGACCGATCTGGTCGCCGCGGTTGCACCGCAAGCCAATTCGGGCCGTGGCCGTGGCGGCGGCATGCCGATCATATTGCTCAATGGTCAGCGCGTTTCCGGCTTTCGCGAATTGCGCGATCTGCCGCCCGAGGCCATTCGTCAGGTCCAAATTTTCCCCGAAGAAGTTGCGTTGAAATATGGCTATCGCCCCGATCAACGCGTCATCAACTTCATATTGAAAGACAATTTCGCATCCTTCGCGACCGAATTTGAACATGCACAGCCCGAAGCGGGCGGTTTTGGTAGCAATGAATTGGAAGCGACGCTGACGCGCATTGGCGCCACCACGCGCTTCAACATTGATGTGGAACTGGAACGCGCGACAGCGTTGACCGAAAGCGAACGCGACCTGATTGCCTCCAATGGTTCATTGTTGGCCCGTGGCGGTAATATCAGCGGTCTTGGCCCGAATGGCGTGATATCGCCATCGCTGAACGCTGCGGCAGGTTCTACGGTCACGCAGGCTGGCGTTCCACTTGGCATTGCCAACCCGACATTGGCGCAATTTGCAGGCACCGCAAACCGGCTGAACAATAGCGACATCGGCGATGCCCGCACGCTATTGCCGCGAACCGAACGGCTCGAAGTCAATGGCACATGGAGCCGATCGCTTGGCCCGCAGACGGGGCTGTCGCTCAACGCCAATTATGCGCTGAATGGCAGCGCATCCTTGCTTGGTTTGCCCGGAACCAGCTTTGTATTGCCGGGCAGCAGCCCCTTTTCCCCGTTCGGCCAAGATGTGACGA